>JALXCB010000128.1 GCA_026991225.1 Anaerolineae bacterium
GCTTCCCCTGAACGCGGTGTTCGAGGCCCGCGCGCTGGCCGACCTGGCCGCGCTCATCGAAAAGCACGTCCTGGCCGAGGACATGGCCGCGCTGCCCCCCATCGAGCCCACGCCCCGGCCCGATGGCAAGGCCCCCCTCTCCCTGGCCCAACAGCGCCTCTGGTTCCTCGACCAGCTCGAACCGGGCAACCTCTTCTACAACATCCCCACCGTCATCCGTCTCACCGGCCAGCTCGATCAGGACGCGCTCCAGGCCGCGCTGGACGAGATCATCCGCCGTCACGAGTCCCTGCGCACCACCTTTGGGGACGAGGATGGCCAGCCCGTGCAGATCATCCACGAGCATCTGCCGGTCGAGCCCGACATCATCGACCTGCGCGGGCTCAGCGATGGCGAGCGGGAGCAGGAAGCCGCCCGCCTCATCCGCGAGACCGTGCGCACGCCCTTCGACCTGGCGGCCGGGCCGCTGCTGCGGGCCCGCCTCATCCGCCTGGCCGATGACGAACACATCGCCGTCCTGGTCATGCACCACATCGTCTCCGACGGCTGGAGCATGGGCGTGTTCGTCAACGAGCTCACCACCCTGTACGAAGCCTTCGTCCAGGGGCGGCCCTCGCCCCTGCCGCCCCTGCGCATCCAGTATGCGGACTATGCCATCTGGCAGCGCCAGCATTTCGAGGGCGAGGCCCTGGAAAAACAGCTCGATTACTGGCGCAAGCAGTTGGAAGGGCTTCCGCCCCTGCTGGAACTGCCCACCGACCGCCCGCGGCCGCCCATCCAGACCAGCAACGGCGCCACCTACACATTCCGCCTCTCCCGCGAGCTCACCGACCGCCTGGAGCAGCTCAGCCGGGACCAGGGCGTCACCCTGTTCATGACCCTGCTGGCCGGGTATCAGACCCTGCTCAGCCGCTATTCGGGCATGGAGGATATCGCGGTGGGGTCGGCGGTGGCCAACCGCAGCCGGGCGGAGCTGGAGCCTCTCATCGGCTTCTTCGTCAACACCCTGGTCTTCCGCACCGACCTCTCGGGCGCGCCCAGCTTCAAGGAGCTGCTGAAGCGGGTGCGCGAGGTCACCCTGGGCGCGTTCGCCCACCAGGACGTGCCCTTCGAGAAGCTGGTGGATGCCCTGCAGCCCGAGCGCAATCTCAGCCACACGCCCCTCTTCCAGGTGGCCTTCGCCCTGCAGAACCTGCCCATGCAGGCCCGCGAGCTGCCCGGTCTCACCGTGGCGCCGGTGGAAGCGGACAGCGCCACGGCCCAGTACGACCTGCTGCTCATGGTCAGCGAGGATGACGCGGGCCTGGCCGCGGCCATGCAGTACAACACGGACCTGTTCGACGAGAGCACGGTCGCCCGCATGATGCGGCATTGGGAGATGCTGCTCACGGGCGCGGTGGAGGACCCCAACCGGCCCGTCACCCGCCTGCCCCTGCTCACGCCCGAAGAGCGGCAAACCATCCTGGTGGACTGGAACCGCACCGAGGTTCCCTATCCCGAGACCACCATCCACGCCCTGTTCGAGGAGCAGGCCCGCATCCGGCCCGACGCCGAGGCCGCGGTCTTCGTCCACCCCGACGGGCGGGAGGACGTTCTCACCTACGCCCAGCTCAACGCCCGCGCCAACCAGCTCGCCCATCACCTCATCGAGCTGGGCGTGCAGCCCAACGACATCGTGGGCCTTTCGGTGCAGCGCTCTCTGGAGATGGTCGTGGGCATCCTGGGCATCCTTAAGGCCGGCGGCGCCTACCTCCCCATCGACCCCACCTATCCGCCCGAGCGCATTCGGTACATGATCGAGGATTCGGGGATTGGGATTTTGCTCTCGCAATCCGCGTTGAGGAAGCAGTATTCAGTATTCAGTGTTCAGTATTCAGAAAGTGAACAGGCGTTACAACTGAACACTGAACACTCGTCCGGTGCTTCTCGAGCCGAGTTCGCATCAGCGCCCGCGCTCAGTCTCCAGGTCCTCTACCTCGACGAACTGAACACTGAACACTACCCCGCCACCAACCCCAACCTCCTCCTCACCGCCGACAACCTGGCCTACGTCATCTACACCAGCGGTTCCACGGGCCGACCCAAGGGCACGTTGCTGCGCCATCGCGGGCTCTGCAACCTGGCCGACGTGCATCACCGCAATTTCGACATGCGCGAGGGCAAGCGGGTGCTACAATTCTCGCCCTTCAGCTTCGACGCCTCGGTGTGGGAGACGGTGATGGCCCTGCGCAATGGCGCGGCCCTGGTCCTGGCCCCGCAGGAGACCCTGGCCTCCGGGCCCGATCTGCTGCGCCTCATCCGGGAGCATCGCATCACCACCGCCACCCTGCCCCCCTCCCTGCTGGCGGTCCTGGACGAGACCGATCTGCCCACGCTGGACACCCTCATCGCCGCGGGCGAGGCCTGCTCCAACGAGCTGGTGAAGAAGTGGGCGCCGGGCCGCAATTTCTGGAACGCGTACGGGCCCACCGAGACCACCGTCTGCGCCTCCATGTATTTCACCGATCCCGAACAGGATTATCCCCAGGGCCCGCCCATCGGCAAGCCCATCAGCAACTTCCAGCTCTACGTGCTGGATAAACATGGCGAGCCCCTGCCCGTGGGCGTGCCGGGTGAACTGGCCATCGGCGGTGTGGGCCTGGCCGTGGGCTATCACAACCGCCCCGACCTCACCGCCGCCAAATTCGTTCCTAACCCATTCATCGACTACCAAAACCACGAAGACACGAAGGCACGAAGACACGAAGAGGACAATGAACTCCCTCCCCTGCAAAGGAGCGAAGCGACTGGCGGGGGAGGGCCGGGGAGGGGGCCCCAACGCTTGTATTTGACCGGTGACCTGGTCAAATTCCTGCCCGACGGCAACATCCAGTTCCTGGGCCGCATCGACCACCAGGTCAAGGTGCGGGGTTTCCGCATCGAGCTGGGCGAGATCGAGGCTGTGCTCAACGCCCATCCGCAGGTGGTCGAGGGCGTGGTCATCGTGCGGGAGGAGCGGGGCGACAAGATGCTGGTGGCCTACTACACCGCCGGGGAGGAGGTTCCCAGCCCGGGCGAGCTGCGGGCCTTCATGCGCCAACGCCTGCCCGAGTACATGATCCCCAACATCTTCGTCCACCTGGAGGCCATGCCCCTCACCCCCAGCAACAAGATCGACCGCAAGGCTCTGCCCGCGCCCGACCAGACCCGCGCGGTCGAGGTCGAATACGTCCCGCCCTCCACCGAGACCGAGATCGCCCTGGCCGAGATCGTGGCCGAGCTCCTCAGCCTGGACCAGGTGGGCCTCAACGACAACTTCTTCGAGCTGGGCGGGCACTCCCTCATGGCCACGCAATTCGTCTCCCGCGTGCGCGAGACCTTCGGCGTCGAGTTGCCCCTGCGCACCATCTTCGAGCATCCCTCGGTGGGCGAGCTCGCGGGCGAGGTGGACAAACTGCGCGCGGAACAGACCGAAGACCTGGCCGACGTCGCCGACCTTCTCGACCAGCTCATGTCCCTCTCCGACGAAGAAGTCGAAGCGCTGTTGGAGCACACGGATGAACACGGAAAACACGGATAATTTTGTGTTCATCCGACTAAAAAGGGATGCTGAAGATGCGTTATTCTGATCTGACAGACCAGATAATCAAAGCGTTTTATCAGGTTTACAACACGCTTGGCTATGGTTTTCTTGAGAAAGTGTATGAAAATGCCCTGGTCATGGAATTGCGTGAGTCTGGTTTGAAAGTAACTCAACAAGCGACGATTCAGGTTTTTTATCGCGGTCGAGAAATTGGCGTCTATCATGCCGATTTACTTGTTGAAGATTTGATCATTCTTGAATTGAAATCAGTTCGAGCATTGGCCAAAGAACATGAGGCGCAACTGCTCAATTACCTGAAATCAACACCTTACGAGGTTGGACTGCTCTTGAACTTTGGTCCGCGACCACAGGTCAAACGCAAAGTGTTTGATAATGACAGAAAAGGCGCAATGAGTTGGACAGAGCCGAATCAACGAAACGAAAAAGTAAAAAATAATCCGTGAACGCAGTCCGTGTTCATCCGTGTTCTCCCAAATAGCCACCATGCCCGACATCCTCACCATCCTCATCGAAAACTACGCTTCGCTGGACCCCAAGCGCCGGCAATTGCTGGAGAAGCTGCTGGCCCAACGCGGCATCGCCCTGGAGGAGAAGGTCATCCTGCCCCAGCCGCGGGATGGGAGCCCCTTCCCCCTCTCCTTCGCCCAGCAGCGCCTCTGGTTCCTGGAGCAGCTTGAGCCCAACACCGCGCTCTACAACATCCCGGTGGCGGTGCGCATCACCGGCCCATTGGATCTGGACGCGCTCCAGCGCAGCCTGGACGCGATCGTCGCCCGGCATGAGAGCCTGCGCACCACCTTCGCCACCCGCGGGGGCGAGCCCGTGCAGGTCATCGCCGACGAGATGCACCTGCCCATCCAGCAGGTGGATTTGAGCGACCTGGACCGGGCGCAGCAGGATGCGCGGGTGCAGCGTCTGGCGTTGGAGGAGGCGCAAAAGCCCTTCGATCTGGAGAAAGGTCCGCTGGTGCGGTTCAAGCTCCTGCGCCTGGGCGATGAGGAGCATGTGGCCCTGCTCACCATGCACCACATCATCGCCGACGGCTGGAGCATGGGCGTGTTCATCAACGAGCTGGGACGCTTCTACGACGCGTTCACCCGCGGGAGTGAGCCCAACCTGCCGCCCCTGCGCATCCAATACCCCGACTACGCGGTCTGGCAGCGCAAGCTGCTGCAAGGGGAGCGGCTGGAGCAGGAGCTGGCCTTCTGGCGGGAGCAGTTGGGGGACGGCGGCTCCCCGCCCCTGGAGCTTCCCCTGGACCATCCCCGCCCGCCCGTCACCACCTTTCGCGGGGACCACGTCCACTTCGAGATCCCCGCGGCCATCGCCGAGAAGCTGGTGGCCCTGGCCCAGGAGCACGAGGCCACGCCCTTCATGATCCTGCTGGCCGCGTACGACGCCCTGCTCTACCGCTACACGGGCCAGGATGACATCAGCGTGGGCACGCCCGAGGCCGGGCGGGGCCGTAAGGAGCTGGAGCCCCTCATCGGGTTCTTTATCAATACGCTGGTCATCCGTTCCTTCATCCCCGAGGAAAAGCCCTTCACCGACTTCCTGGCCCAGGTGCGGGACACCGTCCGGGCTGTGTTCGAGCATCGGGAGCTGCCCTTCGAGCGCATCGTCGAGGAGATTCAGCCCGAGCGCGACCTCAGCCGCAGCCCCCTGTTCCAGACCCTCTTCACCTTCCAGAACGCGCCTACGGGCAAAGTGCGGGTCACCGACCTCACCTTCGAGCCTGTGGACGTGACCACCGGCACGGTCAAGTTCGACCTCACCCTGACGCTGGGCGGCGGCGCGGAGGGATTTCACGGCGCGTTCGGCTACAACGTGGATTTGTTCGAGCGGACCAGCATCGAGCGCATGGTCCGCCACTTCCTCGTCCTGCTGGAAGACATCGTCGAACACCCCGAGCGCCCCATCTCCCGCCTGAACATCCTGCCCGAGGATGAGCGCCGTCGGGTGCTGGTGGATTGGACGCCCGCGCCCACGCCCTTCCCCGCGGACAAGCTCGTCCACCAGCTTGTGGAGGAGCAGGCCGCGCGCACGCCCGACTGCCCCGCCGTCATCCAGCCTGCGTCGGGCGACCGGCCCCAGCGCGTGCTCACCTACGCCAAGCTGGATGCCCGCGCTAACCAGCTCGCCCACGCGCTCATCGCCCGCGGGGTCGGGCCGGAGGACGTGGTGGGGATCAGCATGGCCCGTTCGCCCGAGATGCTGGTCGCCATGCTGGGCATCCTCAAGGCCGGCGCGGCCTATCTGCCCCTCGACCCACACTACCCCGAAGAGCGATTGCGGTACATGATGGAGGATGCGGGCGTGAGGGTGGTGATCAGTGATCAGTATTCAGTGTTCAGTTTTCAGTTTTCAGAAGAAGATGGACGGTCTGCGGAAGAACTGAACACTGAACACTTGGCCGATGCTTCCCACACCGACATTGCCTTCGCGTCAGCGCCCGCATTCCAGATACTTCATCTCGATGAACTGAACACTGAACACTATCCCGATGAAAAACCGGCCATCTCTCTTCACCCCGAGAATCTGGCATACGTGATTTATACCTCAGGCTCAACGGGCCAGCCCAAGGGCGTGGAGATCGCGCACCGCAATCTGGTGAATTACGTGACGGGCGCGGCCGAGGCGTTCGGGATGACGCCCGACGACCGCATGTTGCAGTTCGCCAGCATCAGCTTCGACGCCGCGGGCGAGGAGATCTATCCCACCCTGATCCGGGGTGGGGCGCTGGTGCTGCGCACCGACGAGATGCTGAGCTCGCCCGAGATCTTCCTGCAGAAGGTGGATGAGTGGGGCGTGACCGTGCTCGACCTGCCCACGGCCTACTGGCATCAGGTCGCGGCCGACGCCATCCTCCATCGCCTGCCCCTGCCCCCGTCCCTGCGGCTGGTGATCATCGGCGGCGAGCGGGCTCTGCCCGAACGCGTGCGGGCGTGGATGCACTACGCCGGGCATCAGGTGCGCCTGCTCAACACCTACGGCCCCACCGAGACGACCATCGTGGCCACGAGCTGGGAGGCCCGCGCCGATTTCCGCGGGAGCGAAGTGCCCATCGGTCGGGCCGTGCAGAATGTGCGGGCGTACATCGTGGACAAACACCTGCAGCCCGTGCCCATCGGCGTGCCGGGCGAGCTGGTCATCGGCGGGGAAGGCGTGGCCCGCGGCTATCACAACCGTCCCCACCTCACCGCCGAGAAATTCGTGCCCGATCCCTTCGTGAGCGAAAACCACGAAGGCACGAAGACACGAAGGCACGAAGAAGAAAAAGAACTCCCTCCCCTGCAAGGGAGCGAAGCGACTGGCGGGGGAGGGCCGGGGAGGGGGCGGCTGTATCGCACCGGCGACAAGGTGCGGTGGCTTCCCAACGGCGACATCCAATTCCTGGGCCGCATCGACCAGCAGGTGAAGATCCGCGGTTACCGCATCGAGCCGGGCGAGGTGGAACACCGCCTGGCCCAGCATCCCGCCCTGAAGCAGGTGGTCGTGGTCGCCCGCGAGGACACGCCCGGCGACCGTCGTCTGGTGGCCTACATCGTGCCCGCCCGCAAACCGGGCCCCTCCGTCAACGAACTCCGGGCCTTCGTCAAACAGACCCTGCCCGACTACATGGCCCCGGCCGCGTTCGTCGAGCTGGATGAGCTGCCCCTGACCGTGTCGGGCAAGGTCAACGTGCGGGCCCTGCCCGCGCCCGACCAGGATCGCCCCGACCTGGGTTCCGAGTACGTCGCCCCCCGCAATCCCCTGGAAGAGGCCCTGGCCGACATGTGGAAGGAGCTGCTGGGCGTGGAGCGGGTCGGCATCCACGACAACTTCTTCGACCTGGGCGGCGATAGCCTGAAAGCGGCCATCTTCGTCAACCGCCTGCAGGAATTCCTGGGCGAGATCGTGTACGTGGTCGTGCTCTTCGACGCGCCCACCATCGCCGAACTCGCGTCCTACCTCATCGAGAACTTCCCGGCCGCGGTGGCCCGCTCCTGCAAGATCGAGCTTTCCGAGCTCACCGCGGAGATGCGCGCCCGCGTTGAGCTGGATGAGGGGCTGCTGGCGGACATGCGGCGCCAGATCGAGGCCCGCGGGCCCGATCCCGAAAGCGAAAAGCGCTTCCTGGCCACCATCCGGCGCAAGAATCCCCCGGCCATCTTCATTCTCACCGCGCCCCGTTCTGGCTCCACCCTGCTGCGGGTCATGCTGGCCGGGAATCCCGCACTCTTCTCCCCGCCCGAGCTGGCGCTGCTGCCCTTCCGCACGTTGGCGGAGCGGCGGGCTGCGTTCGCGGGCCGGGAGAGCGGCTGGCAGGAGGGCGTGTGGCGGGCGCTCATGGCCATCCACGATTGCGATTTCGAGACCGCCCGCGACATCATGGCCGACCTGGAAGCCCGCGGCATGACCATCCAGGACTTCTATCTTTACCTGCAGGAGCGCATCGGCGACCGTCTGCTGGTGGACAAGACCACGACCAACGCGCTCCATCCCCTCTACCTGCCCCGGGCCGAGGCTTACTTCGAGAACGCGTTCTACATCCATCTCGTACGCCATCCCGCGGCCATGATCCAGTCCTACCTCACCAGCGGCATGGATCAGATCTTCGGGCATGGGTACAGCTATCCGCCCCGGGCCAAGGCCGAGCTGTTCTGGAACATCGTCAACCAGAACATTCTCGAATTCCTGGAGAACGTGCCCGAGGAGCGCCGCTTCTTCCTGCAATACGAAGACCTGGTCACGAATCCCGAATATGAGATGCGGCGGCTGTGCGACGCCCTGGGCATCGACTTCCATCCTGACATGCTCGATCCCTACGGCGATCCCGTGGCCCGCATGACCGACCCGGTGCATCCCGAAAGCCGCATGGTGGGCGATCCCCGCTTCATGCAGCATCGCCGCATCGACCCGAGCCTGGCGACCAAGGGCATCGTGCTGCCGCCGGGCGACGCGCTCAGCGCCCTCACCCTGGAGCTGGCCCGCAAGCTGGATTACCACCTGGCGTCCACGGGCGAGCTGGCCAAACCCCAGGCCCTGACCGCGCCCGCGCCCATCTCCCGCGACCAGCGCATCCCCCTGTCCTTCGCCCAGCAGCGTCTCTGGTTTCTGGATCAACTGGCGCCGGGCCAGTCCCTCTACCACATCCCCACCGCCATGCGGCTGCAGGGCCAGCTCAACGTCGAGGCCCTGGAGCGGGCGGTCAACGCCATCATCCAGCGCCATGAGGTCCTGCGCACCGTGTTCCTGGCCGACGAGAATGGCGAGCCCTACCAGCACATCCTGCCCGAACTGCGCATCCCGCTGGAGATCACCGATCTGCGGCATCTGCCCGAGGATGAACGCATGCCCGAGGCCGAGCGCATCGTGGACGAGGTGGTGAAGCGGCCCTTCGACCTGGCCCGCGGGCCCCTCATCCGCGGCCAGCTCATCCAGCTGGATGACGAGGATTACGTGGCCGTCATGGTCATGCACCACACCGTGTCCGACGGCTGGTCCACGGGCATCCTGGTGCGAGAGATCGTGGCCCACTACATGCACTTCGCCTTCGGCTTCCCCCTGCAACTGCCCGACCTGCCCATCCAGTATGCGGATTACGCCTGGTGGCAGCGGCAATGGCTGCAGGGTGAGGTGCTGGAAGGGCAACTGGACTGGTGGCGCGAGTACCTGGCCGGCGCGCCGCCCCTGCTGGAGCTTCCCACCGACCGCCCGCGTCCCCCCGTGCAGACCTTCAACGGCGGCTACGAGCGCATGGCTCTGCCTCCCGACCTGCTGGATGCGCTGAAGAAGCTGAGCCGGGAGGAGGGTGCCACCCTGTTCATGACCCTGCTCACTGCCTTCGACCTGCTGCTCAGCCGCTACGCCCGCCAGGAAGACATCGTCATCGGCACGCCCATCGCCAACCGCAACCGGGCCGAGCTGGAAAACCTCATCGGCTACTTCGCCAACACCCTGGTCATCCGCGCCCAGCTTCACGGCAATCCCACCTTCCGGGAAGCGTTGCAGCGGGTGCGGGAAGCGGCGCTGGGCGCGTACGCGCACCAGGACACGCCCTTCGAGATGGTGGTGAACGCGGTGGACGCCGAGCGCAACATGAGCTTCAGCCCCTTGTTCCAGGTCATGTTCATCCTGCAGAACCTGCCCCAGGACAGGAGCGCGCTGAAGCTGCCCGGCCTCACCCTGGATACGGTGCACTCCGACACGGGCGTCGCCACCTTCGACATCACCTTCGCCCTGTCCGAAAGCCCCGGCGGCCTGCGCGGGGCGCTCAACTACAACACCGACCTGTTCGATGCGGCCACGATTCGGCGCATGTTGAACCATTTCGCCCGCATCCTGGAACAAGTCGTGGCCGACCCCGACCGCCCCATCGGCGATATCAGCCTGTTGACCGAGGAGGAGGCCCGGCTGCTGCTGGTGGACTGGAACCGGACGGAAGCGCCCTTCCCGGCCGACGCCACCATTCCCCAGCGCTTCATGGCCCAGACCGCGGCCACGCCCGACGCGCCCGCCGTGGTCTTCGGCGACACGACCCTGACCTACGCCGAGCTGGACGCCCGCTCCAACCAGGTGGCCCACGCCCTCATCGCCCGCGGCGTCGGGCCGGAGAGTCTGGTGGGGCTGATGCTGCCCCGCTCGGCCGAGATGATGGTCGCCCTGCTGGGGATTCTGAAAGCGGGCGGCGCTTACGTCCCCCTCGATCCGAACTACCCGCCCGAGCGGTTGCGGTACATGATCGAAGACGCGGGGGTTGAGATTGTCATCAGTAATCAGTATTCAGTATTCAGTTTTCAGTTTTCAGAAGAAGATGGACGGTCTGTGGATGAACTGAATACTGAACACTTGACCGGTGCTTTCCAGAATGACGCTGCCTCCACGTCAGCACTCGCATTCCAGATACTTTATCTCGATGAACTGAACACTGAACACTGGCCCATCGCGCCCCCCAACATCCCCCTTCATCCCGAAAACGCCGCCTACGTCATCTACACCTCCGGCTCCACGGGCCGACCCAAGGGCGTCGTGATCCCCCACCGCAATGCCCTGAACCTGGCCGCGGCGCTGAAATCCCGCATCTATGATCAAGTGGTGCCGGGGCGGGCGCTGCGCATCAGCCTCAACGCGCCCCTCTCCTTCGACGCCTCGGTGCAGCAGTGGATCATGCTCACCTACGGCCATACGCTGGTCATCGTGCCCGACGAGGTGCGGCGGGATGGCGCGGCCCTGGTGGACTTCATCCGGGCGCAGCGGCTGGAGCTGGTGGATTGCGTGCCCACGCAGCTCAAGCTGATGATCGAGCACGGCTTGTTCGATGAGGATGCCTGGAAGCCGTTGGCCATGCTGCCGGGCGGCGAGGCCATCGACCAGGCCACCTGGGACGCGCTGCGGGCGCAGGACGCCATCCAGTTCTTCAACATGTACGGCCCCACCGAGTGCACGGTGGACAGCGTGGTGAGCTGGGTGAATCGGTCAGGAGATCGTCCCAACATCGGGCGGTTCCTGGCCAACGACCGGGGCTACGTGCTGGACGCCTACGGTCAGCCCGCGCCCATCGGCGTGCCGGGCGAGCTCTATCTGGGCGGCGCGGGCGTGGCCCGGGGCTACCTCAACCGCCCCGCCCTCACCGCCGAACGCTTCCTGCCCGATCCGTTCATTGCCCTGCTAAACCACGAAGGCACGAAGGCGCGAAGGCACGAAGAAGAAAAAGAACTCCCTCCCCTGCAAAGGAGCGAAGCGACTGGCGGGGGAGGGCCGGGGAGGGGGCTCCGTTTATATCGTACCGGCGACCTGGTGCGGTGGCTGCCCTCGGGCGAGCTGGAGTTCCTGGGCCGGGTGGACTTCCAGGTGAAGTTCCACGGCTACCGCATCGAGCTGGGCGAGATCGAGTCGGTGCTGCGGGAGCATGGAGCCATCAAGGACGTGGTGGTCATGGTGCGGGAGGATACGCCCGGCGCGCAGCGGCTGGTGGCGTATCTCATCCCCGAAGGCGAGGCCCGCCCAAGCATCGACGAGCTGCGCAAGTTTGCGGGCCAAAGCCTGCCCGACTACATGATCCCGGGCGTGTTCGTCTATCTGGACGCGTTCCCGCTGCTGCCCAACGGCAAGATCAACCGCCGCGCCCTGCCCGAGCCCGAGGTCAGCCGCGAGGATTTGGGCGTGGATTACGCGCCGCCCAGCACGCCCGAGGAAGAGGCCCTGGTCGAGATCTGGACCGAGGTGCTGGGCGTGGATCAGGTGGGCGTGTACGACAATTTCTTCGAGCTGGGCGGCGATTCCATCCTCAGCATCCAGGTGGTGGCCCGGGCCAACCAGCGCGGGCTCAACATCTCGCCCAAGGACATTTTCCAGAACCCGACCATCGCCGGGCTGGCCGCGGTGGCCGCGGTCTCCCGCCGCACCATCGTGGCCGAACAGGGCGAGGTCACGGGCGATGCGCCCCTCACGCCCATCCAGCAGTGGTTCTTCGAGCGGGATTTCGAGGACAAACACCACTGGAACCAGTCCCTCATGTTCCAGCTCACCCAGGCGCTGGATCGGGAGGCCCTGGCCGAGGCGCTGCGGGCGCTGCTGGCCCATCACGACGCGCTGCGCCTGCGGTTTGTGCGCGAGGGCGACGCCTGGCGTCAGGTCTTCGCCCCCATGACCTCGCAAGACCCCCTGCACTGGTTCGACCTCTCCCACATGCCCGATGACGCCGTGGCCGAGGCCATCCAGGCCCGCGCGGCCGAGCTGCAGGCGTCCATCGACCTGGACGCGGGCCAGCTCTTCCACGCGGGGTACTTCCACCTGGGCGGGGAACGTCCGCCCCGGTTGCTGCTCATCGTCCACCATCTGGCTGTGGACGGCGTGAGTTGGCGCATCCTGCTGGAGGATTTGCAGATGGCCTATCTGGCCGCGTCCTCGGGCCGCAGCATCGATCTGCCGCCCAAGACGACCAGCTTCAAGTACTGGGCCGAGCGTCTGGCCGAGTACGCGGCCTCGCCCGAGGTGACCCGCGAGCTGGATACGTGGCTGCGGCTGGGCAACGAGTTCTTCTATCCCCTGCCCGCGGACGAGCCCTACGGCGAGAATACCGAGGCCAGCGTGGCGCAGGTGGCGGTCAGCCTCAGCGCCGAGGAGACCGAGGCCCTGCTGAAGGAGGTTCCCAACGCCTACCGCACCCACATCGACGAGATTCTGCTGGCGGCCCTGGCCCGCACCCTGTTCGAATGGACGTACGACCCGCGGGTGCTGGTGCATCTGGAAGGGCATGGCCGGATGGACGTGTTCGATGAGGTGGACCACAGCCGTACGGTGGGCTGGTTCACGAACATGTATCCCGTGCTGCTGGATATCGGCGCTGCGGGCGATGACCGGTCGCTGATCCTGGCTGTGAAGGAGCAGATGCGGGCCATCCCGGACGAGGGCTTTTCCTACGGACTGCTGCGCTATCTCAACCCCGAGACCTCGGCCCAGATGGTCTCGCTGCCCGAGCCCGAGATCGCGTTCAACTACCTGGGCCAGTTCGATCAGGCCCTGCCCGAAAACGCGCTGTTCCGGCCCGCGGCCGAGGGCAAAGGCCCCGACCGCAGTCCCAACGCCAAACGCCCCTTCCTCATCGGCGTCAACGGCGGCGTCATGGGCGGCAAGCTCAGCCTGCAATGGTCTTACAGCCGCAACATCCACCACCGCGAAACCATCCAGCGTCTGGCCGAGGACTACATGCGGAACCTCCGGACTCTCATCGCCCACTGCCTCTCGCCCGAAGCGGGCGGCGTCTCCGCCTCGGACTTCGATCTCGCGGGCCTGAGCCAGCGCGAGCTGGACAAGGTGTTGAGGAAGTTGAAATGATTTTGTCGATTCGCATTGTCGCCCCGGAGCTGAAGCTCCGGGCTAGGAACAACGCCCCGTGAACGGGGCTGTTCGGCTGGCGCGACACAATAGAGCCGGGTTGACCCGGCGTGGTTGCGTAGCCCGGCGACTTTAGCGCCGGGCGGGCGTGGCCGAGGAAGCATATTTGTTGTTTGCAATGGTTCGTTTTCATGCTCGTCGCCCCGGAGCTGAAGCTCCGGGCTAGGAACAACGCCCCGTGAACGGGGCTGTTCGGCTGGCGCGACATGACAGAGCCGGGTTGACCCGGCGTGGTTGCGTAGCCCGGCGTCTTCAGCGCCGGGCGGGCGTGGCCGAGGAAGCATATTTGCTGCTTGCAATGGTTCGTTTTCATGCCCGTCGCCCCGGAGCTGAAGCTCCGGGCCAGGAACGACGCCCCGTGAACGGGGCTGTTCGGCTGGCGCGACATGACAGAGCCGGGTTGACCCGGCGTGGTTGCGTAGCCCGGCGTCTTCAGCGCCGGGCGGGCGTGGCCGAGGAAGCATATTTGTTGTTTGCAATGGTTCGTTTTCATGCTCGTCGCCCCGGAGCTGAAGCTCCGGGCTAGGAACAACGCCCCGTGAACGGGGCTCTCCCTAACCAGGAGTCTAAACCATGTCCTACTGGCAGCTCTTCTACCATTTCGTTTGGACAACAAAACATCGTCAGCCTCACATTACTCCCGAGATTGAGGACACGATCTACGAATTGGTGCGAACCAAAGCCATCGGCCTTGGCGGCGTCGTGTATGCAGTCGGAGGCCATCTTGACCATGTACATTTGGTCACATCCGTTCCGCCTCGCCTTGCCCTCGCGACCTTTATCGGTAAGGTCAAAGGTAGCACGACGGCTCGATTCAACCAACTTAACCTGTTACCCATGAAGCTCTACTGGCAAGAAGAATATGGTGTTTTTTCCTTCGACGCCAAGAAGCTGCCAAATTTCATCGCGTACGTGAAGAATCAAAAGCGCCATCACACCCAAAACACCACGATCCCTGTGCTGGAACGGATCGCCCGAGGCGAACCTCGTCTGTTACGTGAATCCGGCCCTCTGTATCTTGCCGAAGACCCGCTCTGGCGAGAAGAGTTGCTTTCATTGGAAGAAGATTTCTAGCCCCATTCATGGGGCGTGGTTGCGTAGCCCGGCGTCTTTAGCGCCGGGCAGCCAAAACGACAAACCCCATCTACAATTCTCCAGTAACTACTAAGGTCTCGCCACCGCTTTTTGCCACGAAGATACGAAGAAAAACGAAGGCACGAAGTTTTTCCTTTATTTTTCCTTCGTGTCTTCGAAAAACTTCGAGCCTTCGTGGCTTTTCGAGGCCTGAAATCGAGTACGTTAGTAGTTACATTCTCCAACAACACCCATGGACATCACACGAAACATCGAAAACATTTACCCCCTTTCGCCCATGCAGCAGGGCATGTTGTTCCACAGCCTCATGGCGCCCGAGTCGGGCGTCTATGTGGAGCAGCTTACCGCCCGCCTTACCGGCCCGCTGAACGTGGACGCGTTTCGCAAGGCGTGGCAAACCCTGGTGGACCGCCACAGCATCTTCCGCACCGCGTTCGTGTGGGAGGGCGTGGACGAGCCCCTGCAGGTGGTCTATCGCCAGATCGAGCTGCCCGTGAATGTGGAGGACTGGCGCGGCCTCGACGCGGGCGAGCAGGAAGCGCGCGTGGCCGCGTTCCTCGAGGAGGAGCGCCTGCGCGGCTTCGATCTGGGCCAAGCGCCCCTGCTGCGGGTGCATCTTCTGCGGTTGGGCGATGAGGACTACCGTTTCGTGTGGACCTTCCATCACATCCTGCTGGACGGCTGGTCCTTCCCCATCGTCCTCAAGGAATTGTTCATGCTCTACGAGGGCTTCAGCCGCGGCATGACCCCGCGTCTGCCCCCCGCCCGGCCCTACGCCGACTACATCGCCTGGATCAAAAAGCAGGACGTGACCCAGGCCGAGGCCTTCTGGCGCAACATGCTGCAGGGCTTCACCACGCCCACGCCCCTGGTCATGGCCCGCCGCACCGACGTCACCACCGAGGCGGCCACCTATGACCTCCAGGCCCTGAACCTCTCGCCCGAGACCAGCAACGCCCTGCGCGAGCTGGCCCGCAAATACCAGCTCACCCTCAACACCTTCATCCAGGGCGCATGGGCGCTCATCCTCAGCCGGTACAGCGGCGAAGAGGACGTGGTCTTCGGGGCCACCGTCTCGGGCCGCCCGCCCACCCTGCCCGGCTCCGAGCGGATGGTGGGCCTCTTCATCAACACCCTGCCCGTTCGCACCCAGATCTTCGACAACACCCGCGCGTTCATCTGGCTGCAGCAGCTTCAGGCCCTGCAGGCCGAGATGCGCCAGTTCGAGTACAGCTCTCTGGTGGACGTGCAGGGCTGGAGCGACGTGCCGCGAGATCAGCCCCTGTTCGAGAGCATCATCGTCTTCGAGAACTATCCCGTAGATCAGGCCATGGCCCAGCAGCGCAGCACGCTGCAGATCAGCGACGTGCGCAGCGCCGAGCAGACCAACTACCCCCTGACCGTGGTGGCGGCCCCCGGCCAGGTCATCGGCATCCGCATCGCCTATGACCAGCGCCAGTTTGCGCCCGAGACCATCCGCCGTCTGCTGGGCCACATGGAGACCATCCTCAACGCCATGGCCCGCGACCTGGAGCAACCCGTGGGCGCCCTGCCCCTGCTCTCGCGCGAGGAAGAACGCCAGATTTTGGTGGATTGGAACGCCACCGACGCGCCTCTGCCGCCCGAAGGCGATCTTATCGCCCTGTTCGAAAAGCAGGCCGCGGCCACGCCCGACGCGGTTGCCCTCTGGTTCCGCGGCGAGACCCTGAGCTACGCCGACCTGAACGCCCGCGCCAACCAGCTCGCCCACGCGCTCATCGCCCGCGGGGTCGGGCCGGGCGACGTCGTCGGCATCTACATGGAGAAATCCTTCGATCCCATCACCGCCCTGCTGGGCGTGCTCAAAGCCGGCGCCGCCTACCTCCCCCTCGACCCCGCCCTCCCCGCCGAACGGCTGCGGTTCATGGTGGAGGACTCTGGCGCGAGGATGGTGATCAGTCATCAGTATTCAGTATTCAGTGTTCAGTATTCAGAAGAGGGTCGTCCCGAACTGAAAACTGAACACTCCAGGGACGTATCGAAGTCGATTTTCTCCACCAAAGATTCGGCTACAATCGAAACTATCCTTTTGGAAGAACTGAACACTTCCACTTCATCCAACCCGAATCTCACGATTGAACCCGAGAACGCAGCTTACATTATCTACACTTCTGGAACTACCGGCCAGCCCAAGGGCGTGGTCATCCCCCGCCGGGCCATCACGAACCATGCCGTGGCCATGGCCGGGGAGATGGGCCTCACGCCCGACGACCGCATCCTGCAATTCATCACCCTCAGCTTCGACGCCGCGGCCGAGGAGATCTACCCCGCCTTGATTCGGGGCGCGGGCGTGGTCATCCCCGAGAGCAATGTGGACATCGTGGGAGAGAAGCTGGTGCGTCTGGCCGAGGAAAGCGGCGTCACCGTGCTGCACATGCCCGCGGCCGTGTGGAATGCGCTGGTGGATGAGCTGGACGAGGCGGACGCGCCCATCTGGCCCAGCCTGCGCCTGCTGCTGCTGGGCGGCGACGCGCCCGACGTGGCTCGCCTGCAGGAATTCACCCGGCTGCTCGGGCGCAGCATCCCCTTCGTCAACCTCTACGGCCCCACCGAGACCACCATCACCGCCACCCGCTATCGCACCACCACCGACGTCGAAACCGACGAACCCATCCCCATCGGCTCGCCCATCGCCAACGTCAAGGTGTACGTGCTCGACGCGAAGCGGCGGCCCCTGCCTCCCGACGCGCCCGGCGAGCTCTACATCGGCGGCATGGGCCTGGCCCTGGGCTACCACAATCGCCCCGACCTCACCGCCCAAGCCTTTGTCCCCAATCCGTTCGCTGCACCGCAAGACCACGAAGACACGAAGGCGCGAAGGCACGAAGAGGAAAAATCAGAAAAAATCAGCGAAAATCTGTCGCATCCGCGTCATCTGCGTTCCCATTCCGAACGACTCTACAAAACCGGCGACCGCGTGCGCTGGACCGCCGACGGCCAGCTTGTGTTCATGGGCCGCGTCGACGATCAGGTCAAAATCCGCGGCTTCCGCGTCGAGCCGGGCGAGGTCGAGGCCGCGCTCAAGGCCCATCCCGCCATCAGCGACGCCGCGGTGGTGGCCGAGCAGGATGACCGGGGGATCAAATATCTGGCCGCGTACGTGGTCCTCAACCCCGGCGCCGCCCTCGACAGCGCCGAACTGCGTGATTTCCTGAGCCAGCGCCTGCCCTTCTACATGATGCCCGCGCACTTCACCGTGCTCGATGCCTTGCCCCGCACGGCCACGGGCAAGCTCGACCGGCGGGGGCTCTCCCGCATGGAGGGCCAGCGCGTCTCCCTGGGCGCGCCCTACGTCGCCCCCCGCGGGCCCGAGGAAGAGATGCTGGCCAACATCTGGGCCCAGGTGCTGGACGTCTCCCGCGTGGGCATCCACGACAACTTCTTCGAGCTGGGCGGCCATTCCCTGCTGGCGACCCAGCTCGCCTCCCGCGTGCGCGAGGCCTTCGGCGTCGAGATCCCCCTCAGCGAGCTCTTTCAATGCCCGACCGTGGCCGAACTGGCCGAGCGCATCCAACAGGCCCGGGAGCAGCAGCTTGGCCTGGTGGCGCCGCCCATCGAACCCGTCCCGCGGGACAAACCCCTGCCCCTCTCCTTCGCCCAACTTCGCCTCTGGTTCCTGGACCAGCTTGAACCAGGCAACCTGTTCTACAACATGCCCATGGCCGTGCGTATGGTCGGCCAGCTCGACGTGGACGCATTGGAGCGGGCGCTGAACGAGATTATCCGCCGTCACGAGGTGCTGCGCACCACCTTTGCGGACGAAGGGGGCGAGCCCTACCAGGTCATCCATCCCGAGATGCGCCTGGAAGTCCCGGTCGAGGACTTGAGCGATCTGCCCCAAGCGGAGCGGGAAGCCCGGGCGCTGGAGCTGGCCCGGGCCGAGGTGCGCAAGCCCTTCAACCTGGCGGAAGGCCCTCTGCTGCGGGCCCGCCTGCTGAAAATGGATGAGGATGAGCACATCGCCGTGCTCGTGCTCCATCACATCGTGGCCGATGCCTGGTCCATCGGCGTCTTCCTGGGCGAACTGGCCGCGCTCTACAACGCGTTCGTGGCCGGACAACCCTCGCCCCTGCCCGAACTGCCCATCCAGTACGCGGACTACGCGGTCTGGCAGCGGAACTGGCTCCAGGGCGAGGTGTTGGAGAAGCAGCTTGCCTACTGGCGGGAGAAGCTGGCGGGCGCGCCGCCTCTCCTCGAACTCCCCACCGACCGCCCCCGGCCCGCCATCCAGACCGCCAACGGCGCCACCCACAATTTCGTCATTCCCAAAGACCTGGCCGACGAGCTCAACCGCCTCAGCAAGCAGGAGAACGTCACCCTGTTCATGACCCTGCTGGCCGGGTTCAAGCTGCTGCTGGCCCGCTACGCGGGCATGGAGGACATTAGCGTCGGCTCCGCCATCGCCAACCGCACCCGCGGCGAGACCGAACGCCTCATCGGCTTCTTCGTCAACACCCTCGTCCTCCGCACCGACCTCTCCGGCAACCCCGCCTTCGTCGATCTGCTGGCCCGGGTGCGGGAGACCGCGCTGGGCGCGTACGCCCACCAGGACATCCCCTTCGAGATGCTGGTGGACGAGCTCCAGCCCGAGCGCAATCTCAGCCACACGCCCCTCTTCCAGGTGGGATTCGCCCTGCAGAACACGCCCCTGAACGCCCAGGAGCTTCCCGACCTGCGGCTGGAGCCCCTGGCCCTGGACGCGGGCTCCGCCAAATACGACATCACCCTGACCCTGACCGAGGGCGAATCGGGCATCGTGGGCAGCGCCGAGTACAACACCGACCTCTTCGACGCCAGCACCATCGAGCGCATGATGCGCCACTACGTACGCCTGCTGGAGGCCGCGGTCGCCGACCCCGAGCGCCCGGCCTTCTACCTGCCCATGCTCACCCCGGAGGAAGAAACCCTCATCCTGCGCGACTGGAACCAGACCGCCACGCCCTATCCCGAGACGGTCATCCACGCCCTGTTCGAAGAGCAGGCCCGCCAGCGGCCCCACGCCCCCGCCGCCATCTTCGGCGACCGGCAGCTCACCTACGACGAACTCAATCGCAAGGCCAACCAGCTCGCCCACTACCTCATCGAGCGGGGCGTCGGGCCCGAGACCATCGTCGGCATCTCCACCCTCCGCTCTTTGGAGATGGTCGTGGGCATCCTGGGCATCCTCAAGGCCGGCGGCGCCTATCTGCCCATCGATCCGACCTATCCCCCCGAGCGCATTCGCTACATGATTGAGGATTCGGGGATTGGGATTTTGCTGACGCAGTCGGTGTTAAGGAAGCAGTATTCAGTGTTCAGTGTTCAGTATTCAGAAAGTGAACAGGCGTCGGAACTGAACACTGAACACTCGACCGACGCTCCCCAGGACGACGCAGCATCCGCGCCCGCGCTCAGTCTCCAGGTCATCTACCTCGACGAACTGAACACTGAACACTACCCGACAACCAACCCCAACGTCCCCCTCACGCCCGATAACCTGGCCTACGTCATCTACACCAGCGGCTCCACGGGCCGCCCCAAGGGCACGCTGCTTCCCCATCGCGGCCTCGGCAACCTGGCCGACGTGCATCACCGCAATTTCGAGATGACCGAGGGCAAGCGGGTGCTGCAATTCTCCCCCTTCAGCTTCGACGCCTCGGTGTGGGAGACGGTCATGGCTCTGCGCAACGGCGCGGCCCTGGTCCTGGCCCCGCAGGAGACCCTGGCCTCCGGGCCCGACCTGCTGCGCCTGCTGAAAGAGCAGCGCATCACCACGGTCACCCTGCCGCCCTCCCTGCTCGCCGTCCTCGAACCGGACGATCTGCCCGACCTGCACACGGTCATTGCTGCGGGCGAGGCCTGCACCAATGAGATCGTGCGCAAGTGGGCGCCGGGCCGCAACTTCTGGAACGCGTACGGGCCCACCGAGACCACCGTCTGCGCTTCCATGCACCGGGTGGACCCCGAGGCCCGTTACGAGGTCGGCCCGCCCATCGGCAAGCCCATCAGCAACTTCCAGCTTTACGTGGTGGACAAATACCTCAATCCCCAGCCCGTGGGCGTGCCGGGCGAGCTGCTCATCGGCGGCGTGGGCCTGGCCCGCGGTTACCACAACCGCCCCGACCTCACCGCCGAGAAATTTATTCCGAATCCATTCGTCGGCTACCAAAACCACGAAGACACGAAGGCACGAAGGCACGAAGAAGGAAAATCAGAAAAAATCAGCGAAAATCAGTCTGATCTGCGTCATCTGCGTTCCCATTCCGGCGGTCAACGTCTGTATCGTACGGGCGATCTGGTCAAATACCTCCCCAACGGCGACATCGAATTCCTGGGCCGTATCGACCACCAGGTCAAGGTGCGGGGCTTCCGCATCGAGCTGGGGGAGATCGAGGCCCGTCTGCGCCAGTTCCCCGGCCTGCAGGACAGCGTCGTCATCGTGCGCGAGGACGCGCCCGGCGACAAACGCATCGTCGCCTACTTCGTGCCCGAGCCGGGCGTCGAGGTGAACCAGACCGAGCTGCGGAACTTCATGCGCGAGGTCCTGCCCGAATACATGGTCCCCAGCTTCTTCGTGCAGCTCGAGGCCATGCCCCTGACGCCCAGCAACAAGATCGACCGCAAGGCCCTGCCCGCGCCCGACGCCACCGTCCTCGCGCCCACCCGCGAGTACATCCCGCCCACCACCGAGACCGAGATCAAACTGGCGGGCATCGTCGCCGAATTGCTGCACATCGAGCGCGTCGGCCTGGCCGATAACTTCTTCGAGCTGGGCGGCCATTCCCTGCTCGCCACCCAGTTCATCTCCCGTGTGCGCGACGTCTTCGGCGTGGAAATGCCCCTGCGGGCCCTGTTCGAGCACCCCACCATCGGCGAATTCGCCATGCAGCTCGACATCGAACGGGCCAAAGGCGCCAAGACCGCGGCCCGGCCCGTTATCAAACGCCGCGACCGCGCCGCCCGCCGCGTCAAACGCTCCTCCCTCGACCTCAATCGCGATAACCACTCATAAGCCCCGTTTACGGGGCGTCGTTCCTAGCCCGGAGGCTTTAGCTCCGGGCGTGAGCGGCCCGACCCCCTCACGCCTCACGCATCACGTTTCACGCATCACGCACCCATGCCCGACGACATCTTCCAACAGACCGTCGATATCACCTCCGACGACGTCTATATCTTCCCCACCTCCTACGCCCAGCGCCGCCTCTGGTTCCTGGACCAGTTCGACCGCGGCAGCCCCTACTACAACATCCCCACGGCCATCCGCATCACCGGCCCGCTGGACGTGCAGGTGCTGGAAGACGCGCTCAACGAGATCGTCGCCCGGCACGAGGCCCTGCGCACCGTCTTCATCGCCAGGGATGGCGAGCCCTACCAGGTAGTCTATCCCGAGATGCGGGTGCACGTGCCCGTGGTGGATTTGCGAGACCTGCCGTCCGAGCAGCGGGAGGACGAGGCCATGCGCCTGGCCCGGGAGGAGGCCCGCAAGCCCTTCGACCTGGCCACCGGGCCCCTTTTCCGCGTCCTCATCATCCGTCTGGACGATGAGGATTTCATCGCGGTGCTCAACCTGCACCACATCATCGCCGACGGCTGGTCCATGGCCGTGCTGGTGCGGGAGATCGCGGTCCTCTACGACGCTTTCTCCAAAGGGCTGCCTTCGCCCCTGCCCGAGCTGGAAATCCAGTACGGCGATTTCGCCGAGTGGCAGCGGGAATACCTCCAGGGCGAGGTGCTGGAGGAACAGCTTTCCTACTGGAAACGGGTGCTGGACGACCTCCCGCCCGTCCTCGAACTCCCCACCGACCATCCCCGGCCCGCGGTCTTCAGCTCCCGCGGCGCCTCCTGGTCCTTCCGCATCCCCAAAGACCTGGTGGATGAGGTCAAGCGCCTGGCCCAGCGGGAGAGCGCAACGCCATTCATGGCGTTTCTGGCCGCGTTTGAAACGCTGCTGTACCGCTACTCGGGCCAGGAAACCATCGCCGTGGGCACGCCCGTGGCCAACCGCACCCAGGCCGAGATCGAGCCCCTCATCGGCGTCTTCATCAACACTCTGGTCATCCGCGCCGACTTCGATCCCGGCATGAGTTTCCTCGACCTGCTCCGCCAGACCCGCGAGCAGGCGCTGGGCGCGTACGCCCACCAGGACCTGCCCTTCGAGATGCTGGTGGATGAGCTCCAGCCCGAGCGGGATATGAGCCACACGCCCCTGTTCCAGGTCATGTTCATCATGCAGAACATGCCCCTGCAGGGCTCGGGCCAGCAGGTCTCCGACATCCACATGCGCGTCCTCGAACTGGACGCGGGCACGGCCACCTTCGATATCACCTACTCCCTGGCGGAGCAGGCCACAGGCATGCATGTCTCGGTGGAATACAGCACCGACCTGTTCGAGCTGCCCACCATCCAGCGCATGGCCCGCCACTACATCACCCTGCTGCGGTCCATCGTCGAACACCCCGAAGCGCCCGTGGCCGCGCTCAACATGCTCACCCCCGAGGAGCGGCACACCATCCTGGCCGAGTGGAACGACACCGCCACCGCCGACCGCCGCGACCACACCGTCCACGAGCTGTTCATGCAGGTGGCGGCCCGCCAGCCCGATGCGGTGGCCGTGCGCTATGAGGGCCAGAGCCTCACCTACGGCGAACTCGACGCCCGCTCCAACCAGCTCGCCCACTTCCTGCGGGAGAAGGGCGTCGGGCCCGAGACCCTGGTCGGCGTGATGCTCCCCAAATCCCTCGACCTCATCGTCACCCTCCTGGGCATCCTCAAGGCCGGCGGCGCCTACCTGCCCATCAGCCCGGACTACCCCCCCGAGCGCATCCGGTACATGATCGAGGACAGCGGCGCGCGATTTGTGCTGGTGGATCGGGCGGATGAAGTGTTCAGTGTTCAGTTTTCAGTGTTCAGTGAGCAGCCGGAACTGAACACTGCAAACTCGACCGATGCGCCCGCGGCCGAGTTTGCATCAGCGCCAGCGCCCGCAGACCAAGGCGCCGATCCTTCAACACTGAACACTGAACACTTGCCCGACGCATCCCGCGAGACGGCCGCCTACCCGCCAACGCCCACATTTCAAGTTATCCATCTCGATGAACTGAACACTGAACACTACCCCCCCACCCCTCCTGACGTCCGCGTCACGCCCGACAACCTGGTTTACGTCATCTACACCTCCGGCTCCACGGGCCGCCCCAAGGGCGTGATGCTTTCCCACCGCAGTCTGGTGAACTCGTACAAAGGCTGGGAGGAGGCCTACGGCCTGCTGGATGAGGCCCGCAGCCACCTGCAGATGGCCAATTTCTCCTTCGACGTCTTCTCGGGCGACCTGGTGCGGGCGCTGCTCTCGGGCGGGAAGCTCGTTCTCGTCCCTCGCGACTACCTCCTCTCCCCGCCCGACCTCTACCGCCTCATGGTGGAGGAGGAGATTACCATCGCCGAGTTCGTGCCCGCGGTGCTGCGCAATCTGGTGGGATGGTTGGAGAAAAACGGCGGGGATCTGGCCTTCATGCGGGTGCTGATCTGCGCTTCCGATAGCTGGTACGCGGGCGAATACCGGGATTTCCTGCGCTTCTGCGGCCCGCAAACCCGCCTCATCAACTCCTTCGGCCTCACCGAAGCCGCGGTGGACAGCACCTATTTCGAGAGCGAGAGCCTGGAACTGGCCAGCGATCAGGTCGTTCCCATCGGCAAGCCCTTCCCCAACAACCGCATTTACATCCTCGACGACGCCCTCAACCTCGTGCCCGTGGGCGTCAAGGGCGAACTCTACGTGGCTGGGCTGGGCCTGGCCCGCGGCTACCTCAACCGCCCCGACCTCACCGCCGAACGCTTCCTCCCTGATCCTTACCTCCGGGAGGTGGACGAAGCGATTGGGGTTGAGGCGGATGCAACGAGTCCACCTCCCGGAGGTGATGGGGCGAAGGGGCCCCGCATGTACAAAACCGGCGACCTGGCCCGCTGGCTGCCCTCGGGCGATATCGAATTCATCGGCCGCAAGGACTACCAGGTCAAGGTGCGGGGCTTCCGCATCGAGCCCGGCGAGATCGAAGCCGTCCTCAGCCAGCATCCTTTGGTCAAAATCTGCGCAGTGGACGCCCGCCAGGCGCCCGGTCGGGGCAAGGAGCTGATCGCCTGGTTCGTGCCTGTCGAAGGGGCCGAGCCGCCCGCGGTCTCTGAACTCCGCCGCTTTATGCAGGAGCGCCTGCCCGACTACATGGTTCCCAGCCACTTCGTCGTGGTCGAGACCATGCCCCTCACCCCCAACGGCAAGATCAACCGCCGCGCCCTGCCCGATCCCGACTGGACCCAGCGCGTGGCCGAGGCCGAATTCATCGCCCCCCGCACGCCCGTGGAGGAGATCCTGGCGGGCATCTGGCGGGAGGTGCTGCGCATCGAGCAGATCAGCGTCCTCGACAACTTCTTCGAGCTGGGCGGCCATTCCCTCCTCGCCACCCAGCTTGTCTCCCGCATGGAAGAGGCCTTCGACATCGACGTGCCCCTGCGCGTCGTCTTCGAAAGCCCCACCATCGCCACTCAGGCCGAGTTCGTCGAGATCGAGAAGCGGGCCGCGGCGGGACTGCGCCCGCCCCCCATCGAACCCCTGCCCCGCACGGGCGACGACCGCTTCCCCCTCTCCTTCGCCCAACAGCGACTCTGGTTCCTGGATCAGCTCCAGCCCAACAGCCCCTTCTACAACATCCCCGAATCGGTGCGCGTCACCGGCCCGCTGGACGTGGACGCGCTGATCCGCGCCTTCCGTCAGGTCGTGGCCCGCCACGAGAGCCTGCGTACGGTCTTCGAGCAGGTCGATGGCGAACCCGTCCAGCACATCCTGCCCGACCTGCCCATCGACATCCCCATCATCGATCTCGGCGGCCTGAGCGAGGAGGAACGCGAGGCCGAGGTGCGCCGCCTGGCCTACGAAGAGGCCCAGACCCCCTTCGACCTGGCCCGCGGACCCCTGCTGCGGGTCAAACTCCTGCGCCTGGCCCCGCGGGAACACGTCATCCTCTTCACCCTCCACCACATCATCTCCGACAACTGGTCCTCCAACATCCTCATCACCGAGGTGGCGCTCCTCTACGACGCCATCCTCAAGGGCCAGCCCGCCCGCCTGCCCGACCTGCCCATCCAGTACGCGGACTTCGCGGTCTGGCAGCGGAACTGGCTCCAGGGCGAGGTGTTGGAACGCCAGCTCGACTTCTGGCGGAAGCAGCTTCAGGGCGCGCCGCCCCTGCTGGAACTCCCCACCGACCGACCCCGGCCGCCCGTCCAGACCTTCCGCGGGGATTACCTCACCTTCCAGCTTCCCGACGACATCGGGCCCGCCATTGCCGACCTGGCCCGCCGCGAGGGCGCGACCCTGTTCATGGCCCTGCTGGCCGCGTTCGACGTCCTCCTCTACCGCTACGCCCATCAGGATGACATCAGCGTGGGCACGCCCATCTCGGGCCGCACCCACCGGGCCACCGAGAACCTCATCGGCTTCTTCGTCAACACCCTGGTGCTGCGGGCCGACCTCTCCGGCGAACCCAGTTTCCGCCAGCTCCTGGCCCTCATCCGGGACGTGGCCCTGGACGCGTACGCCCATCAGGACGTGCCCTTCGAGATGGTCGTCGAGGCCGTCCAGCCCGAGCGCAGCCTCAGCCAGAGCCCCCTCTTCCAGGTCATGTTCACCCTGCAGAACGTGGCCTCCGAGGCCCAGGTGGTCTCCGACCTGCGTATCAAGCCCGTGGACGCGCACAGCGGCACGGCCAAATTCGATCTCACCCTGTTCATGCAGGAGCAGGATGGGCGGCTCAGCGGCGCGCTGGAGTTCAACACCGATTTGTTCGACCGGGAGACCATCGAGCGCATGGCCGGGCATTTCGGGGAACTGCTGAAAGCCATCGTCGCCGATCCCGACATGGCCATCGCCCGGCTGCCCATGCTCACCGAGGCGGAGCGCCAGCTCCTCCTCGTCGAATGGAACCGCACCGACGCGCCCTTCCCCGACCATCTCATCCTGCCCGACCTGTTCGAGGCCCAGGCCGCGGCCACGCCCGACGCGCCCGCGCTCCACTTCCGCCACGAGACCCTGTCCTTCGCCGAGCTCAACGCCCGCGCCAACCGGCTCGCTCATCTCCTGCAAGATAAGGGCGTCGGCCCCGACGACATCGTCGCGGTTCTCCTCCCCCGCACGCCCCAGGCCGTCATCGCCCTCCTGGGCATCCTCAAAGCCGGCGCGGCCTATCTCCCCATCGACCCGACCTATCCGCCCGAGCGCATCCTGTACATGATCGAGGATTCTGGGGCGCGACTTGTGTTGGTGGATCGGGCGGATGAAGTGTTCAGTGTTCAGTATTCAGTGTTCAGTGAGCAGCCAGAACTGAACACTGAACACTCGACCGATGCATCTCGCGAGACGGCCGCCTCCCCTCCAACGCCCACAGACCAAGGCGTCGATCCTTCAACACTGAACACTGAAAACTTGCCCGACGTATCCAGCGAGACGGTCGCCTCCCCGCCAACGCCCACACACCAGATCATCCAACTCTCAGAACTGAACACTTTTAGCCATTACCCTGAGACAAATCCCGAGCGCAAACTTACCCCCACCAACCTGGCCTACGTCATCTACACCAGCGGCTCCACCGGCCGTCCCAAGGGCGTCATGGTGCACCACCGCGGGGTGGTCAACTACCTGACCTGGGTGCAGCAGCGCTATCCCGTGGCCGAAGGCCAGGGCTCACCCGTCCACTCCTCCCTCTCCTTCGACCTCACCGTCACCAGCCTCTTCGGCCCCCTGGTCGCCGGACGCCCCGCCCGCCTCATCCCCGAGGACGCGGGCATCGAGGGCCTGACCGAGGCCCTGCGCCGGGAAGGGGACTACGGTCTGGTCAAGATCACGCCCGCTCATCTCGAACTGGTCAGCCGCGAGCTGACGCCCGAGGAAGCGGCTCGCGCCACTCACGCCTTCATCATCGGCGGCGAGGCCCTGCTGGGCGAGCACATCGCCTTCTGGCAACGCCACGCGCCCCACACCGCGCTCATCAACGAATACGGCCCCACCGAGACCGTGGTGGGCTGCGCCGTCTATCAGGCTCCGCCCGACCGGGACTTCCCCGGCCCGGTGCCCATCGGCAAGCCCATCATCAACACCCGCCTCTACGTCCTCGACCAGCACCTCAATCCCGTGCCCATCGGTGTGCCGGGCGAGCTTTACATCGGCGGCGTGGGCGTGGCCCGCGGCTACCTCAACCGCCCCGACCTCACCGCCGAACGCTTCCTCCCTGATCCTTACCTCCGGGAGGTGGACGAAGCGATTGGGGTTGAGGCGGATGCAACGAGTCCACCTCCCGGAGGTGATGGGGCGAAGGGGCCCCGCATGTACAAAACCGGCGATCTCGTCCGCTGGCTGCCCGACGGCAATCTGGAATACCTGGGTCGCACCGACCACCAGGTCAAGATCCGCGGCTACCGGGTCGAACTGGGCGAGATCGAAGCCGTGCTCAGCCAGCATCCCCTGGTGAAAGAGGCCGCGGCCATCGCCCGGCCCGACGCGTCCGGTGCCAACCGCCTCATCGGCTACGTCGTGCCCGCGGGCGAGGGACTCAGCGTGAGCGATTTGCGGGCCTTCGTGAGCGATTTGCTTCCCGACTACATGGTCCCCTCCGCCTTCGTCATCCTGGACGAAATGCCCCTCACGCCCAACGGCAAGATCGACCGCCGCGCCCTGCCCGAGCCCGAACTCGCCCGCGAAGACCTGACCGCGGCCTTCGTCCCGCCCAGCACCGAGGCCGAGCGGGCCATCGCCGCCATCTTCGCCGACCTGCTGGGCGTGGATCGCGTCGGCGCGGAGGACGATTTCTTCGAGCTGGGCGGGCATTCCCTCCTGGCCACCCAGGTCATCTCCCGCATCCGCGACGACCTGGGCGCGGACCTGCCCCTGCGCCTCATCTTCGAGCAGCCCACCGTGGCCGGATTGGCCGCGGCGGTGGAGGAGGAGCTGGCCCGTCCCGACCGCCTGGACGTGCCCCCCATCCTGCCCGCGCCCCGCGACGGACCCCTGCCCCTCTCCTTCGCCCAGCAGCGTCTCTGGTTCCTCGACCAGCTCGAACCGGGCCAGCCCTTCTACAACATGCCCCTGGCCGTGCGCCTGCGCGGGCCCCTGGACGCCCGCGGCCTGGCCTACGCCCTGCGCAGCATCCTCCAGCGGCATGAAGTCTTGCGCACCGTCTATCGTGAGGAAAACGGCCAGCCCTATCAGGTCATCCTCGACGAATTCGACTTTGACATGCCCGTTGAGGACCTCAGCGGCCTGGATGAGGCCGCCCGCGAGGCCGAAGCCCGCCGCCGCGCCGCGGCAGAGGCCCTGAAGCCCTTCGATCTGGCCCATGATCTCATGCTGCGGGCGAAGCTCCTGCGCCTGGACAAGAATGACCACATCCTGCTGGTCACCATGCACCACATCGCCTCCGACGGCTGGTCCATGGGCATCCTGTTGCGGGAGCTGACGTTGCTCTACGACGCCTATCGCCGCCAGCAGCCCGCGCCTCTGCCCCCGCTGCCCATCCAGTATGCGGATTTCGCGGTCTGGCAGCGGAACTGGCTCCAGGGCGAGGTGTTGGAGCGGGAGATGGATTACTGGCGGCAGAAGCTGGCGGGCGCGCCGCCCCTCCTCGAACTCCCCACCGACCGCCCCCGCCCGCCCGTCCAGACCTACCACGGCGCGGCCGTTTACTTCAACCTGCCCGAGGACCTGATCCCCCGGCTGGAAACCCTGGCCCAGGCCGAGAACGCCACTCCCTTCATGGCCCTGCTGGCCGCGTTCAAGGCCCTGTTGGCCCGCTACGCCCGCACCGACGACATCAGCGTGGGCACGACCGTGGCCGGTCGCGACCGCCAGGAGATCGAGAACCTCATCGGCTTCTTCGTGAACACCCTGGTCCTCCGCACCGACCTCTCGGGCGCGCCGACCTTCCGCCAACTCCTGGCCCGGGTGCGTGAGACCGCGCTGGAAGCCTACGACCATCAGCACATCCCCTTCGAGATGCTGGTGGACACGCTCCAGCCCGAGCGGGACATGAGCCACAGTCCCCTCTTCCAGGTCATGTTCACTTACAACACCAGCGAGCCCCTCTCCCCCGCGCAGACGGGCGAGCTGAGCCTGGAGCCGGTGAACACCGACGAGACCGCAGCCCGCTTCGACCTCACCCTGTCGTTGATCCACTCGCCCCAGGGCGTTAGCGCCGCGCTGGAATACAACACCGACCTGTTCGACCGGGAGACCATCGAGCGCATGGCCGGGCACTTCCGCACGCTGCTGGCCGCGGCGGTGGCGGACCCCGACGCGCCCGTGACCCGGCTGCCCATGCTGAGCCCGGCCGAGGCCGAAACCCTGGCCCGGTGGAGCTACGCGCCCCGCGACTGGCCCCTGGAGCAGACCGTGGTGGACCTGTTCGAGGCCCAGGCCGCAGCCCGGCCCGACGCCGTGGCCCTGCGCTTTGCGGGCGAGGAGCCAGTGGAGCTGACCTACGCCGAGCTCAACGCCCGCGCCAACCAGCTTGCCCATCGCCTCATCGAACTGGGCGTGGGCCCGGAAACGCCCGTAGCCATCATGGTGGAGCGCTCGCCCGAGCAGGTCATCGGGCTGCTGGGGATATTGAAGGCGGGCGGCGCGTATCTGCCCATCGACCCCAGCTATCCCGAAGCGCGGATTCGGTACATGCTGGAGGATGCGGGGGTGAGCGTGGTGCTGGTGGATAAGAAGTATTCAGTATTCAGTGTTCAGTATTCAGTTGAAGTTGAGCAGGCGGAACTGAACACTGAACACTCGACTGACGCATCCCACGGGACGCCTGCATCCCCGCCAACGTCCGCTTACCAGGTCATCGATCTTTCCAAACTGAACACTGAACACTTCCCCTCAGCCAACTCAAACATCCCGCTATCCCCCGCCAACCTGGCCTACATCATCTACACCTCGGGCAGCACCGGTCGCCCTAAAGGTGTGATGCTGCAGCACCGGGGCCTGACGAACCTGGTGCACGCCCAGATCGAGGGGTTTGGGCTGGGGCCGGGCATGAGGGAGCTGCAATTTGCGTCCTTCAGCTTCGATGCCTCGGTGTCGGAGACGTTCACGGCGTTGTGCAGCGGTGCGACGCTGGTGCTGGCGCCGCGCGAGCGGCTGCTGTCGGGGCAGGAGCTGGTGCGGCTGCTGCGCGAGGAGCGCATCAACGTGGTGACGCTGCCGCCGTCGCTGCTGGCCGTGCTGGAGGAGGCGGACCTGCCCGAGCTGCGGACGCTGGTGTCTGCGGGCGAAGCCTGCCCGTGGGAGGTGGTGGATGCGTGGAGCGAGGGACGCCGCTTCCTCAACGCCTACGGCCCGACCGAGGCGACGGTGGGTCCGACCTACGGCGTGGTGAACGAGTACGAGAGCCGCCGCGGCGCCACCGTGCCCATCGGGCGGCCCATTGGGAACGTGCAGGTGGCGATCGTGGATGAGGAATTGCAGCCTGTGCCCGTGGGCGTGCCTGGAGAGATCGTCATCGGTGGGGTGGCCGTGGCCCGCGGCTACCTGGGTCGCCCCGACCTGACCGCGGAGAAATTCGTGCCGAATGACCTCCGGGAGGCGACCAGGAGCCTGTTGTCAGAACCGGATGGGGCTGGTCGCCTCCCGGAGGTGGGAGAGCGCCTCTACCGCACCGGCGACCTGGCCCGCTGGCTGCCGGACGGGACCATCGAGTACCTGGGGCGCATCGACGCCATGGTGAAGGTGCGCGGGTTCCGGGTGGAGCTGGGAGAGGTGGAGGCGGTGCTGGCGTCGCATCCGGGCGTGAGTGCGGCCGCGGCGAAGGTGGTGGGCGAGCAGATTGCGGCCTACTACCTTCCCGAGGGGGAGGATCCGGGCCCGGAGGCGCTGCGGGAGTACGTGGCGGCGGAGCTGCCTGGGTACATGGTGCCCGGCTACTACGTGGCGCTGGAGGCGTTCCCCACGACGCCCAGCGGCAAGATCGACCGCAAGGCCCTGCCCGAGCCCGATCTCAGCCAGCTCGTGACCGCGGCCGACTTCATCGCACCCCGCACGCCCACCGAGGAACTCCTGGCCGCCATTTGGTCCGATCTCCTCCACCTCGACCGCGTGGGCGCGCTGGACGATTTCTTCACCCTGGGCGGTCACTCCCTCCTGGCCACCCAGCTCATCTCCCGCATCCGGGACGCCTTCGGCGTCGAGCTGCCCCTGCGCGTCCTGTTCGAAAAGCCCGTCCTCGCCGACCTGGCCCTGGCCATCGACGAGGCCCGCGCCCGCGCCTCGGGCCTGGAGGCCCCGCCCATCCGGCCCGTGCCCCGCGATGGCGACCTGCCCCTCTCCTTCGCCCAGCAGCGGCTCTGGTTCCTCGACCAGCTCGAGCCGGGCACGCCCGCCTACAACCTCCCCACCGCGGTGCGGCTCACCGGCCATCTCGACATAAACGCACTACAGGCGGCTTTGGATGACCTGGTCGCCCGCCACGAAAGCCTGCGCACCAACTTCATCGCCCGCACCGGCGAACCCGCCCAGCGCATCCATCTGCAACGGGCCATCCCCATCCAGGTGGATGACCTGACCGGCGTGGAGGCGGACGCCCGCGAGGCCGAGGCCCAGCGCCGGGCCCAGGCCGAGGTCATGCGCCCCTTCGACCTGGCCGGGGACCCCCTGGTGCGGGTGAAACTCCTGCGCCTGGGCGAGGATGACCACATCCTGCTGGTCACCATGCACCACATCATCTCCGACGGCTGGTCCCTCGGCGTCTTCGTGCGGGAACTGACCGCGCTGTACCTGGCCCACGCCCGCGGCCTCCCCGCCAACCTGCCCGATCTGCCCATCCAGTATGCGGATTTCGCGGTCTGGCAGCGGAACTGGCTCCAGGGCGAGGTGTTGGAGCGCCAGCTCGACTACTGGCGCGGCCAACTGGACGGCCTGCCGCCCCTCCTCGAACTTCCCACCGACCGCCCCCGGCCCGCCATCCAGACCGCCAACGGCGACGCCCTGGCCTTCGCCCTGCCCAAAGAGCTCAGCGACCGCTTCATGCAACTGGCCCGGGAGGAAAGCGCAACGCCATTCATGGCGTTTTTGGCAGCGTTTGAAACGCTGCTGGCCCGCTATGCCCGCCAGACCGACTTCGCCGTGGGCGCGCCCATCGCCGGCCGCAACCGCGCCGAACTGGAGCCCCTCATCGGCTTCTTCGTCAACACCCTGGTCATGCGGGCCGACCTCTCGGGCGCACCGACCTTCCGCGAACTCCTGGCCCGGGTGCGTGAGACCGCGCTGGACGCCTACGCCCACCAGGACATCCCCTTCGAGATGCTGGTGGACGCGCTCCAGCCCGAGCGGGCCATGAGCCACGCTCCCCTCTTCCAGACCGTCTTCACCCTGCAAAACACCCCGCCCGTGGGCGACCTGGAACTCCCCGACCTGCGTATCCGCCCGGTCGAGGCCGACATCACCGTGGCCAAATTCGACCTCACCCTGGCCCTGATGGAGACCCCGGACGGCTTCCAGGGCTCCTTCGAATACAACACCGACCTGTTCGACCGGGAGACCATCGAGCGGATGGCGGGGCACTTCCGCACGCTGCTGGCCGCGGCGGTGGCGGACCCCGATGCGCCCGTGACCCGGCTGCCCATGCTCACCCCGGCCGAGGCCGAGACCCTGACCCGGTGGAGCTACGCGCCCCGCGACCGGCCTCTGGAGCAGACCGTGGTGGACCTGTTCGAGGCCCAGGCTGCGGCCCGGCCCGACGTGATGGCCTTGCGCTTTGCGGGGGAGGAGCCGGTGGAGCTGACCTATGCCGAGCTCAACGCCCGCGCCAACCAGCTTGCGCATCGGCTCATGGAGCTGGGCGTGGGGCCCGAGACGCCCGTGGCCATCATGGTGGAGCGTTCGCCCAAGCAGGTCATCGGGCTGCTGGGCATTCTCAAGGCGGGCGGCGCGTATCTCCCCATCGACCCCAGCTATCCCGAAGCGCGAATCCGGTACATGCTGGAGGATGCGGGGGTCAGCGTGGTGCTGGTGGATAAGAAGTATTCAGTATTCAGTGTTCAGTATTCAGTTGAAGTTGAGCAGGCGGAACTGAACACTGAACACTCGACTGACGCATCCCACGGGACGCCTGCATCCCCGCCAACGTCCGCTTACCAGGTCATCGATCTTTCCAAACTGAACACTGAACACTTCCCCTCAGCCAACTCAAACATCCCGCTATCCCCCGCCAACCTGGCCTACATCATCTACACCTCGGGCAGCACCGGTCGCCCTAAAGGTGTGATGCTGCAGCACCGGGGCCTGACGAACCTGGTGCACGCCCAGATCGAGGGGTTTGGGCTGGGGCCGGGCATGAGGGAGCTGCAATTTGCGTCCTTCAGCTTCGATGCCTCGGTGTCGGAGACGTTCACGGCGTTGTGCAGCGGTGCGACGCTGGTGCTGGCGCCGCGCGAGCGGCTGCTGTCGGGGCAGGAGCTGGTGCGGCTGCTGCGCGAGGAGCGCATCAACGTGGTGACGCTGCCGCCGTCGCTGCTGGCCGTGCTGGAGGAGGCGGACCTGCCCGAGCTGCGGACGCTGGTGTCTGCGGGCGAAGCCTGCCCGTGGGAGGTGGTGGATGCGTGGAGCGAGGGACGCCGCTTCCTCAACGCCTACGGCCCGACCGAGGCGACGGTGGGTCCGACCTACGGCGTGGTGAACGAGTACGAGAGCCGCCGCGGCGCCACCGTGCCCATCGGGCGGCCCATTGGGAACGTGCAGGTGGCGATCGTGGATGAGGAATTGCAGCCTGTGCCCGTGGGCGTGCCTGGAGAGATCGTCATCGGTGGGGTGGCCGTGGCCCGCGGCTACCTGGGTCGCCCCGACCTGACCGCGGAGAAATTCGTGCCGAATGACCTCCGGGAGGCGACCAGGAGCCTGTTGTCAGAACCGGATGGGGCTGGTCGCCTCCCGGAGGTGGGAGAGCGCCTCTACCGCACCGGCGACCTGGCCCGCTGGCTGCCGGACGGGACCATCGAGTACCTGGGGCGCATCGACGCCATGGTGAAGGTGCGCGGGTTCCGGGTGGAGCTGGGAGAGGTGGAGGCGGTGCTGGCGTCGCATCCGGGCGTGAGTGCGGCCGCGGCGAAGGTGGTGGGCGAGCAGATTGCGGCCTACTACCTTCCCGAGGGGGAGGATCCGGGCCCGGAGGCGCTGCGGGAGTACGTGGCGGCGGAGCTGCCCGGGTACATGGTGCCCGGCTACTACGTGGCGCTGGAGGCGTTCCCCACGACGCCCAGCGGCAAGATCGACCGCAAGGCCCTGCCCGAGCCCGACGCGGCCGCCCGGCCCCAGACCGACTACGTCGCACCGCGCGACCTGCTGGAAGCCCAGCTTGCGGGTATCTGGGAGGAACTGCTGGGCCTGGAGCAGGTGGGCGTGCGGGATGACTTCTTCGCCTTGGGCGGGCATTCCCTGCTGGCCGTGCGCCTGCTGGCCCGCATCCAGGAGGAGACGGGCGTCGAGCCCTCCCTGGTCGATTTCTTCCAGAACCCCACCATCGAGAACCTGGCCCGGCTGGTGCGTCGGACCCTGGCGGGCGAAAGCGCTTCCAGCCTCGTGCCCCTCCAGCCGTTGGGCGACCGACCGCCGCTGTTCATGATCCATCCCTCGGGCGGCAGCGTCCACTGGTACGTGGACCTGGCCCAGGCCCTCGCCCCCGACCAGCCCCTCTACGGCATCCAGGCCCGCGGCCTCAACGGCGACGCGCCCATCCACACGACCATCGAGGAGATGGCCGCCCACTACGTCCAGACCCTGCGCGAAGCCCAGCCGCAAGGCCCCTACCGCCTGGGAAGCTGGTCCATGGGCGTGATCATCGCCTACGAAACCGCGCGGCAACTCGTGGCCGCGGGCGAAGAAGTCTCCCACCTGATCATGCTCGACCAGGGCCCCTACCAGCCCAACGATCCCCCCGAGGACGAGGCCGAATACCTGCTCACCTTCTTCGGCAAGCAGCTTCCCCTCACTCTGGACGACCTGCGCGCCCTGCCCGAGGAGGAGCAACTGCCCTATGTCTTCAATTTGGCCAAGGAGACGGGCCTGATGCTGGCCGACGTCACCCTGGACCAGTTCCGCCGCTTCTATGAGATCCTCAAGACCCATGAGATGGCCTGGCGGCGGTACGAGCACAAGCCCTATCCGGGTCAGATCATCCTCTTCAAGGCCGAAATCCGCCCGGCCGACGACCATCCCGCCGGGGACCTGGGCTGGAGCGACCTGGCCCAGGGCGGCGTGGAAGTCATCCACGTCCCCGGCGATCACAACACCATGCTGCATCCGCCCCATCTCGCCACCCTCGCGCGCAAATTGCGCGAGGTGCTGGATTCAGGAAACCAGGACACCCGCAGGTGAACCTGCGGGCTAAAACGACGCCCCGTGAATGGGGCTTTTTGGCTGGTCGCGTGAGCAAAAAAGCCGGGTTCACTCGGCGTCGTTTCGTAGCCCGGAGTCTTTAGCTCCGGGCGGACCAGGCTATGGAACATTGTCGAATCCCCCACCCAATTCTCCCCTGGAGCGCCCCACATGGACAACCTCTTTGGCATGACCTTCGAACGCTGGCGAAAAGCGCTGAAAGAAAATCACTACCGCATCGATCCTCCCTACTGGGGACGGGCGTTCAAGCTGACCACCATCACCATGTACACTTCTCGCCAGCTCAAGACGCGCTTTTTTCCCTACCAGGATGCAGTCGCAGCAGCGGATCCGCCCACGCCCACCTTCGTGCTGGGCCACTGGCGTTCCGGCACCACCCTGTTGCACAATCTGCTGAGCATGGACGAACGCTGGGGTAGCCCCACCGTGTTCGACACCATGAACCCCTTCGTGTTTCTCAGCATCAGCGGTGAGATGCTGCGAGCGCAACGGGACGCCTTGAAGCGCAAAAGGGCGATGGATAACGTCGAATTCGATCCCCTCAGTCCGGGCGAGGATGAGTTCGCCCTGGGCAAGATCAGCCTGCGTTCCCCCTATATCGGGTGGTCTTTTCCAAAAAACGAGGCCCACTGGGATCGTTTCATCACTTTCCGCGACGCCACGGAGCAGGAGATCAACGAATGGAAAGAGGGATTCCTTTGGTTTTTGAAGGCGCTGCATGTAAAATATGGCAAGCCGATGCTGCTGAAATCCCCTCCTCACACGGGACGCATCCGACTGATTCTGGAGCTGTTCCCCGACGCCAGATTCATCGCCATTCATCGTCATCCTTATCAGGTTTATCGCTCCACCCGTCATTTTTACGAAACAGCGCTGCCGCAAGGGTATTTGCAGACACCAGAGGAAGGCGCGATCCATCAGGGTATTTTGCGGCGGTATGAGGAAATGCACCAGGTCTTTTTCGAAGATCGCGTTTTGATTCCGAAAGACAACCTGCATGAGCTTTCTTTTGAGGATTTGGTCGAGGATCCCATTCGGGAAGTGGAAAAAATCTATGAAGCCGTTGGTCTGGACGGTTTCGCAGCCATGCTTCCCAAACTGGAACAGTTCGTCGAAGAAAAACATCGCAACTACAAACGGAACCCCGACACGCCTCTACCGGATGCCGTGAAAGCGGAGATTGCAGAACGCTGGCATCGAAGTTTTGAGGAATGGGGATATGAGGTGTAATCGATGAATCAAGAGCCAACGAAGCTGTTCAATCGCAACTATGCACTGTTATTTCAAGGCCAATTGGTTAGCCGTCTGGGAACGCAAATCTACGCCATTGCCATGATTTTGTGGATCAAAGATGCGACTGATTCTGCAACTTTAGTGGGATTGCTGCTCATGGTGTCGGCAATTCCGGGCGTGTTTCTCAGCCCCATCGGCGGCGCTGTCGCCGACCGTTTTTCCCGCCGCAAGATTCTGGTTTTCAGCGACCTGATCCGGGGCCTGGCCATGCTGGTCGTCGCCGGGGTGATTTATACAATGGCTGACTCGGTGGATCTGTTGCTGGCCTTGCTTTTTCTCGTCGCCATCCTCAGTGGCACAGTGACCGCGTTCTTCCGTCCCGCTATCGCCGCGGCCATTCCCGATCTCGTTCCCAAAGACCGCGTCGTCACGGCCAACTCCCTGGGACAGCTTTCCCTTCAGCTCTCGGTGTTCTTTGGTCAGGGATTGGGTGGCACATTATTCCGTCTGCTCGGAGCCCCTTTTCTTTTCCTGTTCAACGGCGTGTCCTTTCTATATGCGGCTCTGAGTGAATCTTTCATCAAGATGCCGGAAGTTGCGCCCCGAGAAAAGATGTCCGTCGGAGAATCGTGGCGTCGGTTCATGGCCGATCTGAAAGAGGGTTTTCGCTATACCTGGAACCGTTCAGGTCTGCGAGAATTGGTGTTCATCTCGGCGATTTTCAACTTCTTCACCATGCCCGCGGTGGTGTTGCTGCCTTTCTTTGTGGAGGACACGCTCCACGCCTCCAAGGATTGGTATGGCGTCATCCTGGTGGCTTTTGGCATAGGCGCTTTTCTCGGCTATGTGGTGGCTGGCATTTTCCGCCTGCCCGGCCGCACCAGGATGATGGTGCTCTTGGCGTTTATGGTGGGGCAGTCGGCCATGTATGGCGTCATCGGTTTTGCCCCTACGCCGTTTTCAGTATTGCCTATGGCCCTGGCGGGGGGCTTCATGGGCGGGTATATCGCCGTCAATATCACGACCGTGCTTCAGCTTTCCACGCCCAGTGAGGTGCGAGGGCGGGTGTTCGGCCTGTTGGGCATGGTGGCGGGCAGCCTCACCCCCATCGCCATGGGACTTTCGGGCGTCATTGCAGATGCAGTTGACCAGAATATCCCCTTGATTTACGCCGTGTCTGGCGGTATCATGGTCATACTCTCGGTCTCCGTGGCGCTTTTGCCCCAAACGCGCGCTTTGCTGGCGTACGAATACAAACCCAAAGACCGTCAGGGTCCGCCGCCGGACGCTGGTCCCACCGCCGATCGTCCTCCCGTTTCTCCCACAACCCTGCCCTTCTGATTATGTCCCGGTGGTTTCTTACTCCCAAGCCGAATCCCGCGGCCGCACTGCGACTCATCTGCTTTCCCTATTCCGGCGCGTCCGCGTCCATCTACTTCGATTGGGCCAATGTCCTGCCCCCCAGCATCGAAGTCGTGGCCGTGCAGTTGCCCGGTCGGGCCAACCGCCTGGTCGAGCCCCTGCTGACGGACATGGCCTCGGTCATCGAGGGCGTCATGTCGGAATTGCCCGACTTGCTGGATCGACCCTTCGCCCTGTTCGGGCACAGCCTGGGCGCGCAGGAAGCCTTTGAGACGGCGCTGGCGCTGCGCCGGGCGGGATTGCCCCAGCCCGCGCGGCTGTTCGTCTCGGGCCATGGCGCCCCCCACGCCGAAGACCCCGACCGGCTGTTGCTCCATCGCCTGGATGACGAAGCGATGGTGGCGGAGTTGCGCAAGATGAACGGCATGGCGCCCGAGATCCTGGAGAACGAGGAGCTGATGCAGCTGCTCCTGCCCATCCTCCGGGCCGATTTCACCATCTCCGAGACCTACGAATATCAGCCCGAGCCGCCGCTGGACTGCCCCATCTCTGCTTACGGCGGCCTGCAGGACGCCTACGTCACCCGGGCGCAGATGCTGGCCTGGAAGGACTTGACCACGGGCGATTTTCGACTGCGCATGTTCCCGGGCGATCACTTCTATCTGAATTCATCCAAGATGCTGTTGTTGCAGGCCCTGGCCCGAGATCTGGATGAAGTGATGCGTAAAACATCGACATAAAGATCACTGACCGACTACTTTATTCGTGACTGCTAAGGTAGTTGGCCCCAATCACTCCTCTTTTGCCACGAAGACACGAAGGAAACGAAGGCGCGAAGTCATTCAAAAAAGATTTTATCCGTGTTTCCTCGTATCCGTGTCGAGTGAACAGGACTGCGTTAGCAGTTATCTTTATTCTGAACATACCATATACAAGGAGGTAGACTTATGTCCTGGGATGATCGCGAAGACGCCACCATCTTTCGCGTCGTTGTGAATTACGAAGAACAGTATTCTATCTGGCCCGTGGACCGAGAGATTCCCCTGGGCTGGCGAGACGCGGGCAAACAGGGCTCCAAGCAAGAATGTCTGGATTATATCAAAGAAGTCTGGACCGACATGCGCCCGCTGAGTCTTCGTAAGAAGATGGAGGCGATGGCGAGTCAATGATCCAGGCGTCATGACTTTGTCCTGGCAGCCGCCGCCCGCGCGCCCGACCCTCGCACCCAACGAGGTGCACCTCTGGCGCGTCTCTCTCGTCCAACCGCCCTTCCCCCTCGATCTTCTCTGGCGGCAGTTGAATCCGGATGAGCTCGACCGGGCGCAGCGTTATCGTTTCGAGCGGGATCGACGGCGGTTTGTCGTCGCCCGCGGCATGTTGCGGGTCATTCTGGCTCGCTACACGGGCCTCGCTCCCAACGCCATCCAGTTCGAATACAGCGATCACGGCAAACCCGAGTTGCCGGATCGCCCCGACCTGGCCTTTAACGCCTCGGATAGCGGGGAATGGATGGCGCTGGGGGTGACCCGCGATCGCCTTATCGGCGTGGATATCGAGCAGGTGCGTGCGGATGTGGCGACGCTGGAGATCGCCGATCGTTTCTTTTCGGCGCGCGAAGTGGCGGCGTTGCGGGCGTTACCGCAGGATGATCGGACAGATGCTTTCTTTCGCTGCTGGACGCGCAAAGAGGCCTTCATCAAGGCGATTGGTGAAGGCCTCTCTTATCCTTTACATGAATTCGATGTCACGTTGGGCCCGAATGAACCCGCGCGGCTGCTTTTCGTCCGGAATGATCCCCAAGCCCCCTCGCGGTGGTGGATGATCGATTTCCCTGTGGCGGAGGGGTATGCGGGCGCCGTGATCGCGGAGCAACCGGTGGCGTCGGTGCGGTATTGGGCCTGGGGATGATCAGCGGCTGCGGGTGCGCCGGAAGGCGAAGGCGGAAGCGCCCATGAGGAGCATGCCCATCAGAGCCACGAAAAGGGTGGATGCGAGAGCGACATGACGTCGGGCCTGAAGCTCTTTGATATTCACGGTAGTGGGGATATTCCAGCCTCGCAGGGGCTGCGTCTCATCCAGAACTGTGGCGGGGAAGGTCGAGTTGTCGCCCGTGCCAAAGCGGATGCCCACTTGATTCCGACAATCGACGCCGGGCGTTTGGGAATCGGGAGGCAGTTGAGCCAGATCGACGCTCCATTCGATATACGCATTCACCCGCTGGCCTTGAGAAGCGTTGCCGGGGGTGTAATAAGCCTGATCTCCTGTGACAATATACAACGTGTCGTTGCCAGGAAAGTAGGAGATCAATCGGTCTTCCGGTTCCTGGTCGACCCCATCATTGTCACAGTCAATGGAAGCGACCGCGGTGCGGTTGTTGTCTTGATTCAACCCTGGCGAGGCGTTTAGCTCCATCAGGAAGTAGAGGGTGTTTCCTCCATTGCCTGTCGCTACCCATGCCTGAACGATGTCATCATTTGCTGTGCCGCCGTTGATGGTATCGCCTGTCGCATCGGTCTGAAAAACGGGAATGCCCTGCGCCGACCATTCTGCAATGGAATTGTCGTCGGTGTCGATATTGTAAATGGCGGCAAACGCGCGTCCACCGCCGATCAGAAGAATCAACCCGGCAATCAAAAGCAACGCGGGCAGGCGAAAGGTTTTTATTATCGTTATCATTTTCTCACCTTGGAAAGAGGAAATTGGAAATCCAAAGAAGCGCAACAACTTCGGCTCCAAACAGGAAGCTTATTTTCCATGCTTCATCGCATGAGCTTATGCACTTTCAATTCGATTATAATACAATTCGATTTTTTTGTCGAATGCTCACGAATACCGTTCTTTTTTAAAGATTTCTCTAAACTCAATGACGTTTGACAAAGCTGTTTCATGACTGGCAGTTTGGCGCAATTTACCAGTTACGGTATGATCCGGACATGTCTGGTTCGAGAAAAGGCGATCGTTTGATGATTCCCTTTGCCCGACGAATGATTATCGTGGGGATTTTGCTCCTTGCGGCGTGGCTGCGATGGACTCAGCCGGGCTTGGTGGAGTTCAAGTATGATGAAGCGCATATCTTTGGCATGGCGCAAGGGATAGCTACGGGGCATTTCTGGCCCGTGCTCAGCGGAGGAACGAGCATCGGCCTGCCGCGCGCCGCCCTGGACGCCTACATCCTCGCGATTCCCCTGTCCCTGACGGGGGGATCGCCCCAGGCCGCGGTCATCTGGCTGGGCATGTGGGGCGTGACGGCCGTGGCGCTGACCTATCTGCTGGGGCGGTGGATGGCAGGCCCGCGGGCGGGTTTGCTGGCCGCGGCCTACATGGGTTTGAATCCCTGGCTGGTTTTCTACGACCGCAAGTTCTGGGCGCATATCCAGGTGGTCTTCAGTGTGTTGCTGTTGCTGTTGGCCTGGCGGGTGGTGGCGAGGAACAGCAGCCGGGCCCGGTTCTGGTTTCCGGTCGTAGCGGCTTTGCAATTGCTTACGCATGTGCTGGCGCTGGTGCAGGCGTTGAGCTGGCTGGGCGCGGGGTTGGCGGCTCCCAGACGGTGGCGGCGCAAAGAAACCTTGTGGGGAGCGCTGGTGGGCGTCGCTTTGTTGCTACCCTATCTGGCGGCGTTGGCCCGTCGTGCCTTGCAGGCGTCTACGCCGCAGGTTGTGGCCGTCACCACCTATGCCACTGCTGGCGGTCAAACGCTCAGCGACCGTTGGCGGCTGGCCTGGCGGCTCATCTCGGGCGACCGCATCTTCGAGCTGACGGGGTTGGGCGTCCGCGCCACGCCGTGGGATGAGATGCTGGCGTGGGGGAGCTGGGTGGTTGGGGTCGTGATGCTGTTTGGCGTGGGCGTCACCCTCGCCCGATGGCTGCGCCCGCGCGAGGAAGGGCTTTCCAGAACGTCGGCGATTTTGTTGCTGGCCTGGGGCGTGGGCCCCTGGCTGGCTCTCAGCTTCGGGCCCATGCGGGTCTACCTGCAATACTGGTCGGTGTTGCTGCCCCTACCCGCGCTCTTCTTCGCCATTGGTCTGGATTGGGCCTGGAGGTGGCTGGTGATATGGCGAGAAGGTTCGGCCATAAGTCCCGCTTATGTGATTCGCACGGGGGGCGCGGCGTTGACCGTTGCTTTGTTGCTGGTCATCTGGGCGGGCGCCTGGCTGAGCGTGCTCGGCAGAATCGATGCTGGCGCGGGGCTGGCGACCTTTGGACGGCCTCTGCGGGACTGGCAGGAGGCGCTGGGCGAGGCGAATGGCTGGGCGCAAAAGCTGGAGTTGGATCAGGTCAAAGTCCTGGCTCAGGGGGTGGATCCGGGCCAGGATGGGGAGCCCGCGGCCATCGCCAGCCTCATCGGCAATCCGCCTTATGCCCGGTTTTTGGATCTGAGCGGGCCTACGCCCGGGCTCCTGCTGCACACCACCCAGCCCAGCCTGTATCTCACGACTTCATCGGCCATGGACGTCTTGTTGACTACATTGGGAGAGGAGGTGTGGCGGGGGAGCGGCGCAGAGCCTATGCGGCTCTATCTGCTGCCATCCGCACCCGATTCGGGCATTCAGGCCCGTCTGTTGCCCGAACCCCAGAATTTTGACGTGGGAGCATCGCTCATCGGCTATGCCTTTCCTGACCCCTGGCTTGCAAATGAGCCCGTGCAGGTCATCCTGGTCTGGCGCATGGGGGCTGTTTCGCAACAGGCCCGGCAGGGCGATTATACGGCCTTCAATCACATCGTGCGGCAAGGCGACGAGGCTAAAGTGGCGCAAGTGGATGGCATGGCTATGCTCAGTCGCGATTGGTGGCCCGAAGATGTGATCTACCAATTCTATACGGTGACGATTCCCGAAGCGGGGGAGTTCGAATGGCTAGCGGGATTGTATAGCCGGGTTGACGGAAGCAGATCGCATCTGCCTTCGGGCGGAGACGCAGTCATCCTCCCGCTGAAGGTGACTAGATGATTTTTCGTGACATAAAATTTTTCAAAGGCGGCGAGGGGTGCGTCCCAGATATTTGGCGTCATCTAGCCGACTGAAGTCGCGCCTCATCAGGCCTGCGGCCAGTGGACGGCCTCCGCCGTCCTGTCTTCCGGTCGACGAAGGTCGACCGTCGGCGCGAAGCGCCTAAAGACCCTGAGTTTACTCGGCGAGTGCCTGCCAAGAATTTAGGACACACCCGGCGGCGAGAAGGACTTGACAGCGTCCCGGTTTTGATCCATACTATAAGAAGTCCAAATGGGATCCTTTTCTGTGATCATTATCAACTCAGCAAGGAGGCTGCAATGCACCAAGATGACGCATCGAGTGGCTTCTCGCAAGGCTGTTCGATGTGAGTCCTGCACATTTGGGCCCGCTACATTTGGTGCGTTTGTGCTGTTGTTGATGATCGGCGGTTAGGGATTGTAGAAATGAAGGTTTGTGGTGGCCGTCTGAATAAGTGTGAGATGAAAAGTTAGTAATGTGCGTTGCCAAAAAAGGACATCCCGTACTATTCCGCATGGATTGGCGTCTTATTTAGTAGAAGAACGTTCCACACATTCCCTTAAACGCCTGTCGTTAAGATTCAGAAAAATACATTCAAACATTCCCCATATCTTTCAAAAACGAGGTGAAAGCCTATGAAGAAGCAAACATTCTGGTTCGGTCTTCTGGTTGTCGCGCTGGCAATCACGCTGCTGATTCCCGTCAGCGTCTTCGCCGCAGGCCGTCCAGACAAGGGAGCCCTTCCTGATCCAGGCGATCTGCTGAATGATATCGTCCAGTTTACCGGCCAGGTCGAGAGCAAGGCGGACGCCATTCCCGGTGACTGGGTTATCGATGGCAAGACGGTGCATGTTTCCTTCAACACCGCCTTCAACGTCAATCCCGTGACGATCCAGGTTGGCGATTGTGTCGAGGTCCGGGCTGAAGCGAATGTCGATGGCGCCTTCGATGCACTGATGATAAATAAGGTTCCTTGCGCCAACGATGTTCATTTCACCGGCGTCATCCAGGAGATCGCAGATGACTACTGGGTTGTGGATGACGCCAAAGTCTTGATCACGGCGCAGACCGTTATCCTCGGCGGCCATCCTGATGTGGGTGACATTGCCGATGTTCTCGCCCGCGAAACCGATGGCGGTCTGGCCGCCAGGCGCATCGTGGTTGTCGATGCGGATCAGACCGTGCAATTCCCCGGCGTGATCAAGGAGATGAACGATGACGCCTGGCTGATCGGCACGCCCGCGGGCGACCAGACGGTGGCCATTACGGAAGACACCGTCATCGTAGGCGATAACCCCGACGTGGATGACATGGTCAAGGTTTGGGCGAATGTCACGCCCGACGGCCTGGTCGCCACCCGCATCCAGGTGACGGACGTCCCGCCCGAAGCTCACTTCAAGGGTCGCATTCAGGAGCTCAACGATGACTATTGGGTGGTCGCCTACCAGAAGGTGATGATTACCGAGGATACGGTCATCGAGGGTGATGAACCCCATGTGGGCGATATCGCCGAGGTCTGGGGCGAAGCGACGGCGGACGGCATTGTCGCCACCAAGATCATGGTGACCGCGACGAACCGCTTTGCCATCGTGCGCGGCATTGTGGAAGAGCAGACCGACACCTACTGGGTCATCAGCGGCCGCACCGTTGGCGTCACCGAGGACACGAAGATCGTCGGCAATCCCCAGGTTGGCGATCAGGTCATTGCGGTCGTCCGGGTCGAGGATGACGGCAGCCTCACCGCCCGCAGCATCCACAAGGTGCCCGAGGCCCCGCCCGAAGACCGGGTTGTCTTCTCGGGATTCGTTACCGAGATCGAGGAAGGCAATCCCGCCAAATGGGTGGTGACCAGCAGCTACACCCACAACGGCGAGGCCAAGACCTGGGTCGTGTGGGTGAGCGATGAGACCGACATCGCGCCCGAGGGGGCGGAAGTGCAGGTCGGCTCCTGGGTCAAGGGCTACGGCGAACCCAATGAGGACGGCTCGGTGAATGCGCTGGGCGTTCAGGTTGTGGCCGCCCCTCGCGTCTCCTTCGCTGGCGAGATTCAGCAGCAGCCCGAGTCGGGCGTTGTCGGCGAGTGGGTGATCCAGGGCGTGACGGTGCACGTCACGGACGCCACCCGGGTCATTGGCAATCCTGACAATTGGGATGGTTACGCTCAGGGTTACGGCACTCTGAATCCTGACGGCTCCATCGACGCCACCGTCATCGGCCCCATGCCCCACTAACCCCCTCATTTTATCACGCAAAAAGAAAGGCCGCTCTCCGGGAGGAGGGCGGCTTTTTTGCTGTTTCGGAAATAGCGCCTTGGCGCTAGCTGCAAAGGGATTACCGGGCCAACGTCGGGCGAGGTTGCAACGGCCGTGATGCGTGAAAACGTGAAGCGTGAGCGCCTTACGCATCACGCATCACGTTTCACGGCCCGCCAGCCTGGCCGCGAGGTGTTTTCGCCCTTATTAACAGGCAACCGCCTGTGAGACCTACTTGTTGGGATCGTATTTGCAGCGTTTGCCCTCGACGCCATTCATGTGGATGCAGAGTTTGATGATGGCGGGGCGCCAGTAGGTCTCTCCGGGGGGGCTGGGATCCATGATGGCCCAGTAGTATTGCTCGTCGTTTTTGGTCCAGTTGGGGTCGGGCATGTAGATGAGGGACATGATCCCCACCCAGGGCCAGTGCTGTTCGGCCCACTGATACGCCCGCACCAGGTAATCGCCCTGGACGAAGGGGTCGATGCCCGCGCCCGCGCCGTGCCAGTAGTAGGGGCTGTCCGGACGGTCGTCCCAGGTCCAGCCAAATTCGAGGATGGCGATCTGCTTGTCCCCGTCGCCGTACTGCTCCATGAGCCGCCGGATGTCCTCGGCATGGCGGAAGGAGTAGACGCGCAGGCGTTCGGGCGGGCTGGGGTCGTTGTTGTAGTATTTGGGGTTGGCGGCCACGTCAGCGGGATCGGTTTCGGGCGGCAGGGCGTAGCCCGCAGCGTGAATGCCCAGCATGTCGAAGTAGCCGTCGCTGTCGCCGCCCATGGCCTCGTACAGTTGGGTGTAGAATTTGACGTCGTACATGGCGTCGGCCTGATCCGCGGTGGTGGGGGCCATGCCCGCGGTGATGACGATGGCGTTGGGGTCCGCGGCCTTGATGGCGGCGTAGGTCTTTTTCAGGAGCATGGCGTAGCCCGCCGGGTCCACGGGCTTGCCGCCCCATTCGCGGGAGAGGTTGGGCTCGTTCCACACCTGATAGGCGTGGATGCGGCCGCGGTAGCGGGCGGCCAGGGCGCCGGCGAATTCGGCGAAGGCGTCCGCGTTTTCCGGGGGATCGCCCGCCCAAAAGGCCTTGTCGCTGGGCGAGATGCGCACCAGCAGCTTGAGTCCATGTTTCTCCACCTGATCCACAACCCGGTCGGCGATGCTCCAATCGAACTGGCCCGGGCCCGCGCCCTCGATGTCCTGCCAGGCGAACCACTGTTTCACCCAGCGGAAGCCCGCGTCGGACATGATGCCCAGGTCGCGGTCCGCGGTCTCGGGACGCCACCACAGGAAGGCCTGGGCGCCGTAGTCGGGGGATTGGACTTTGACCGGGCCGGAGGGATGGGTTGGGGGCGTCGTGGGCGCGGCCGTGGGCGGGATGGCGACGGC
>JALXCB010000129.1 GCA_026991225.1 Anaerolineae bacterium
CGGCGTTTTCTGGGGGGGTGGGAACGGGCTCGGGAGGCGGCCCTTCGGGAGTCATGACTGGCGCGAGGTTGATATCGGGGGCGTTCTTGATGCCTGCTTTGATGAGGATGCGGGTGAGTCGTTCGGAAAAGGCGCCAAAAAATGCTCCCAAAGGCCGAAATATCTTGCCTACGGCCAGTCGCGAGATCCCCGAAATCACCGCATCGGGGATATCCTTCCATTCCGGGCCATCCTTGATGAGATTTCCCACCAGAGAGCTGATGGTCGTCCATGCCGTCGCGCCCAGGACGCCCTCGGTGACTTTCCCAATCCAACCGCTGCCGAAGGCCCTCCCCAAGACGCCTCTGGATAAAATCGCGGGAACGTAAATCACCCCGAAGGCAATGAGGGCGAGATCGATAGCGTAATGGCTGAGAGGTTCCAGGTGATGGTTGATGAGCCAATCGAAGATGCCAATTTTTGCGACAATGTAAGCGAACCAATGTCCCGCGATTTTGGCCAAAATCGTTTTGAACCCCTGCCCCGCTGCGCCATTGGCAAACCAACTACGCACAGCGGGCCAGGCCGTCTCCGTCAGCCAGCTCCAGGCGCGGATGGCTGTATTGCGCACGGCGGGCCAGGCCGTATCCGTCAACCAGCCCCAGGCGCGGATAGCTGCGTTGCGCACCGCGGGCCAGGCCGTATCCGTCAGCCAGCCCCAGGCGCGGATGGCTGCGTTGCGCACGGCAGGCCAGGCCGTCTCTGTCAACCAACCTGTGATTGCGCCCCAGTTGACCGCCACCAGATAGGTGGCCACAAAGGCGACAAGCCCCGCGCCCAGCGAGGAGAAAAACGCTTTGACAAAACTGAAATCGGCGTGGGTGACGCCGTACCAAACGCCCACGCCGATGGCGACAACGGCCGCAACGGCCGTGGCGATGATCAATGCTGCGGTCACAGCCACGCCAGCGAGAACCGCCACCACCACGCCGGCCACAATGACCACAGCCGCGGCAAGTCCGGCCACCAGTCCCTTGAACCAGCCGGGCGTACTGTCCCACCAGGAAGCGACGGCATCCACGCCTGTTTTCACCCAATCCGTGACGGTGCTCCATACTTTGCTGGCGCCACTTTTGACGCTCTCCCACGCGCGTTGCCACCAACTCAGGCTCTCGACGGGACTCGTTGTCGTGGGTTGAACGACGCCCGATCCTGCAGCCATGGCGCCGGCCACCGCTTCGCCACATTCCTGGCTATTGTACATACAGTCGGCCACGCTTTGCTCGGTGCGCTCGAACTGGTTGACCACTTGCGCGGCGCCGCCATTGGCGAAAACATACCACACGGCCGCCAACATCACCGCGGCGATGACTCCCAACAAAGCCATTTGCAGCGTCGAAAGGCCATCTTCGGTTTTGAGTCGGGAAAGATGTTTTCTCATGGCGCCAGACTCCTGGAAGACATGTGTGTTTCGATTTGACGGGAGAGACGCGTCATTTTCGGATGAAGGTGACGATGAGGATGAACAAACCCAGCAGCAACATCTGGACGGCTACGGCGCCGACGGCTTCCTTGACGGTTTTCTCGCCCGATTTCATCTCCATCAAGACCATGCCGATCCAAACTATGACCAGGGCTATGAACGCAGGCGTCAATAGAACGAGCTTGGCTCTTTCCGGGGGCACCGTCAGAACCAAATAACCAACGTAGGTGGCGCCAAAGATAAAACCTGTTGCTATGAGAATAATGTCGAGATTTCTGGCAATCATGATAGCGTCTCGGACGTGGTCAGTCCATGGATGCGGCCCGGCGCGCCTGGGGGCAAGTTGCAGCAGTCAGGGCGTCAGCTAATAACATAACCTACTTGGCGATGGTGACATACCACTCGGCATGAAGATGGAGACGATAGATTTGAGTGTGGCAGTGTTTTCCGCAACAACTGACAAAGGTGTACCAGCCGCGTAATCGGCGCCGTTCGGTCGAGGGATAGGCGATGGCTTCGGCCCTGGCCCGAACGTCGGTTTCATCAGAACCCACAATGTTGGGCGTTTTTTCCCTGGTTTCGACATAGACGCGCCAGGCGGGCGTGGTCACCGAGGTGCCTTTGATCCGTTCCTTCCAGCGATCATAAGTATACCAGGCCCGGGGCGTGCCATTGATAGGAGAAGCGTGATTCTGGGCGGCGTACGAACGCGCTGTGTTGACGCCAACCGAACGGGCGCCGCCACTCATCACCCACCCATAGACATAGTCATTCTGCACCCAACGATTCAGCCATCCCTGCGGATCGTTGGTGCAACTGGTCAGCGTCGTGCGATCGACCGTCAGCCTCTCGGCGATGGCCTCGGCGCCCGCATGCGCAGCGGAATCAGTAGCCATGACCGTCATCCGCCGCACCGGCAGCACCGAGATGAAGTCGGTGAATAGCACCAACAGGGCCATCAATCCGCCCGCCAGCACGAAAATGTAGAGGATCATGGAACTGCCCTCCTCTCCTTTCAGGAGGCGGCGGGCAAGATGCAGGCCTAGCGACATTTGGGCCCCCGTTCACGTTTCATACGCGAAGTGGCGCTGATCCAGACCTCCTTGCCGTCGGGTGAAAAGTAGGGAATGCGGAGAACAGGCACGCGGGTGCGGACGTGCGCCACCACCGTGCTGCCGCGGCTGATGGAGGGATCGATCTCATAGCCGGATGCGGCTGCGAACGCGGCGTTTCTGCCGGCGGCAACCGATCCCTCGCAGGCCGCCGCGGCCCGGGCGCCTTCGCGCGCGGCATTGCCGGTCACCACCATGGCATGGCCGAATAGAAACATCTGCCAGATGAGCATGGCGATGGCCAGCAGAATGGGCACCAGGATCAGAAAAGCCACCAGTTCCGCACCCTCTTCTTTCTTCAATAGCCGTCGGAGCATGGGGCCTCCTCTCGGGGTCAAACTGAAAGGCGGAAAGGATCGCTTCATCCGTGTTGAGCAACAGGGCCGCTAACGGTTTCCTTCCTGGCGAGAAATCACCTCACGATGCGAGCGTCAAAAAGATGGCGATGGAACGTTCACGATGCCTGCCAGCCGTGAACGCCCCATCGCCCGCTGATTTCCATCAACCGCCGCCAATTCTCTCGGCCCATTGAGTGAGGGAGTCGATCAGTGTGTTGCCAACACTTTCGCCGCCAGCATTCAGGGCCACAGCAATGGCGGCGCCCAGCGCCACAACCGCGACCATGATGACCAGCCATTCCAGCGCCTCGACCGCGTCCTCTTCTTGCAGCCGTTCCTGCAGATGACGCTTTAGCCAGAAAAGATAATCGGCGGCGTACTCGATTCGGAACAACATGAAATTTTCCTCCTTATTGGAAATGGTGAATGAAAAGGAACCGAAACAATGAATCGTCTGTGTTACATTCACCATAGCATATTTTCGGGGCGGGTTCAAGCGGGTTTGGTAAACGTTTGGTAAATAATCAATTTTCTCATGGTCCAGCGTTGATCGACTCGAGCTCTTTCAGGATGGCGTCGATCTTTTCCGACTCTTTCTGGAAAAAATCGCTCCATTGTTCGACTTGATCCATCTCTTTTCCTATGCTTTCTTCTCGCTCCTGGAACCGTTTGTCAAAATCATCGCGACAGTCGCCATTTTTATCATACTCGCCTTTTCGTAGGGCGAAATCGAGTCTTTCTGCTGAGAGTTTTTTTGCGTAGCAGAGACGCGCCTCGCTAATCTGGGTTGCATTTTCGAGTCTGTACGTTGCGATTTTTTCGTGAATGCACGACAAATAGGCAATCCACTCTTCGAGATTGAACAGGTCGACAAAGATTTTCTCGAACTCCTCAGCGTTGCGGGCTTCGAAATAGTCGCCGCCGCCCGCCTGCGCCACGGCCCGAAGCTGGTCGGCCGCTTCGGCGTCGACATCGAAGCCAATCACATGAACGACGGTCTTCAGTTCCGATCCCTGCAGCAATTTGGCCGCGGCCACCGGGTCGCCATCGCAGGTTTCGATGCCGTCGGAGACCAGCACCACCACATTGGTGGCGGCGTCCGCCTCCTGGATTTCCTGAAAATCGTCCAGGGCGGCGCGCAGGGAACGGGCGATGGGCGTCCACCCCGTGGGCGAGAAGGAGCGGATGGTCTGTTTGAACGCGTCCTTGTTCAGTGGCTGGAAGGGGTAAATCAGTTCGGTCCCCTGGCAGGAGGCCGCGCGATCCGCCTCCTTGTTGGAGCCCTTGTGGCCGTAGACGCGCAGAGCCACGTTGACGCCCTTGGAGGGCAATTTGTCGATGAAGTCGGTCAGGGTTTGCTGGGCGATGCTCAATTTGGAACGTCCACCCACCATACCCGCCATACTGCCCGAAGCGTCCAGGATCAGTTCGATGTTGAAAGTGTAGTCACCCGGCTGCAAAAACTCGGGGCGAGGACACAACTCATCGAAGGGCCTGAGCGCAATGCGGCACGGGGTGTAATCCCTGCCGTATGTGGCGATGAATTCCTGGTATGCCGCTTCGCAATCGGGCGTGGGGGTGGGCGTAGGCGCGGGGG
>JALXCB010000130.1 GCA_026991225.1 Anaerolineae bacterium
GGCGTGGGCGTCGGCGTGGGGGTCACGCCCACCCCGACCGTGACCCCCACGCCGACGCCCACGCCCATCCCCACCTACGTGGCCAAAATCACGGCGGAACTGGTGAATCTGCGCAGCTATCCCAGCGCCGAAAGCGAGGTGCTGGCCATCATCCCTCGGGATGAGGATGTGGAGCTGGTGGGCAAACTGGCGGATGCGGATTGGGTGCGGGTGCGTCTTGACGATGGGACAGAAGGCTGGATTTTCGGGGAATTCCTGGAGCCTGAACCCGGCGCGGTCATCGCTGTGCTGACGCCGCCGCCCACGCCCACGCCGGCACCGCCTCACATCATTGTGGAGCTGGCCAACCTGCGCACGGGGCCGGGCGCGGTCTACGATCTCATCACCATGCTGCCGCGGGGAACGTTGTTCGTGCCCACGGCCCGGGATGCGACGGGCGAATGGGTGTTTGGGGCCACGCCCGAGGGCGAACAGGGCTGGCTGTTCATCCAGCTTCTCAGCCCCATTACCTATCTCAACAGCCTGCCTGTGCAGGCGCCGCCGCCCACGCCCACGCCAGGGCCGGAAACGCCCACGCCCGTGGCCCAATCCCCGACGCATCTGGCTGCGCCCGCAGCCGCCAGCAGCCGCGGGCGCTCCGGCCTCGTCCTCGCGAATTACTTCGCCTGGTACGATGGCAACGCCTGGAACGCCTGCAATATCAGCGCCGGAGACAAGCCTCTCCGGCTTTATCATTCCGATGACCCCGCGGCCATCGCCCGGCATGTGAATCTGGCCTTGAACGCGGGCATCGACGGCTTCACCTTGCAATGGGTGGGGCCGGGCGACCGCACCGACCGGAATTTCGCCACCCTGCTGGCGCAATCCGCGGGCAAACCTTTCGCCAGCACCGTGGTCTTTTTACGGCATATCTGGCCCGGAGCCACCCAGGCCAACACGCTGGAGGCCATCCGCTATCTCATGTCCAGCTACGCCGGGCATTCCAACTTCCTGCGCATCGGAGGCCGCCCCGTCATCTTCTTCACCGACGTCTATCGCGTGCCCCGCGCGGGCGGGCAATCGGCCCAGGACGCGTGGGCGCAGCTTCGGGCGCAGGCGGACCCCAACCACCAGGCCATCTGGATCGCAGAAGGGCTGGACCCCAGCTTCCTTGCCGTGTTCGACGGTCTGTGGGTGTACAAAGTCTTCCACGCCGCCTATCCCAACGATTATCTGAAAGCGCCCACGTGGGCGGCGCGGGCGCGGGCGTATGGCGACAAGCTGTGGGTCGCCACCATCAGCCCCGGCTGGGATGATCGCCGCGCGGGGTGCAAGCCCGATATCCGGGCACCCTCCCAACCTTTCGTCAATCCCCGGGCCGACGGGGCCACCTATCGCGCCACCTTTGACGCGGCCATGCGCAGCAATCCCGATCTGCTGTGGATCAACAGCTTCAATGAATGGGTGGAAGGCACCTACATCGAGCCCAGCCAGTTCTATGGCGACCTCTACCTCAACCTCACCCGCGGCTTTGCCGCCGCTTTCCACACGCACTAATATAATCGCTGGTTGCTGAAGGTTCGCAAAGCCAGAGTTGGGCGAGTCTGCCACGGACGTGATGCGTGAAACCGTGAAACGTGAGGCTCTTACCCATCACGCATTACTCGTCACGCCCTCTGCTTCCCGCGCCGCCCTGGCCGCGAGGCGTTTTCATTGGTATCGGCGAGCTTTCGCTCGTGACGTCTGCTCACTGCTCACAGATTGCCATCCCTCCCATGACTCCCTCATTCGATCTCGCCTATCTCACCGATCTGGCCCGCGAGGCCGGACGCATCGCTCTGGACTGGTTCCGTCACACCACCGTGGAGATGAAGAGCGACGCCACGCCCGTCACCCAGGCGGACAAGGCCATCGAACGCTTTCTGACCGCGAAATTGCGCCAGGCTTACCCCGATTTCGGCATCCTGGGCGAAGAGGGCGCCGACCTGGACGAGCGCGCCCGCTTCCGCTGGGTGCTGGATCCCATCGACGGCACCAACGCCTTCGCCGCGGGCCTGCCCGTGTGGGGGATCAGCATCGGTCTCATGGAGGGAGCCAGGCCCCTGGCTGGCGTGGTCTATCTTCCCGCGGTGGATGACATGTTCGCCGTGGACCTGGATGGCCCCGCCACTCTCAACGGACATCCCATCCACGTCATCGAGGATGGGCCCATCACGTCGGAAAGCATCATCCTGAGCGCGGCGGACGCGCATTTGCGTTGGGATATTCGCTTTCCGGGCAAGGTGCGGGCGTTCGGGTCCTGCGCCGCGCACATTTGTTATGTGGCCGCGGGCAGCGCCCTGGCCGGATTGAACTCCCACACCGCCATCTGGGACATCGCCGCGGCCCTGCCTATCCTGGAACGGGCGGGCGGCCGGGCGGAATTGTTCGGCGGTGGGGCTTTGCCCCTGGCCGCCGCGGCCCGCGGTCAGAAGATCCCCGAACCCATTCTCTTCGGCTCCCCCGCTTACTTCGACGCCATCCGCGGCTATTTGCTTCCCAAATAGCGTTGTGTTCGCCAGCGAACATAACTCGAAGTCAACGTTGGGCGAGTTTGCCACGGACGTGATGCGTGAAACCGTGAAACGTGAGGCTCTTAGTACACGTCCAGAAATTAGTTCCCGTTTTTTGTGCTCACCGACTCAAGTCGGGCGCTTCAGGCCTGCGGCCAGTGGACGGCCTTCGCCGTCCAAAACGACGACAAACAAAAGGGGCGCCGAAGGGCGACCACCGGCGCGAAGCGCCTAAAGAGCCCGAGTTCACTCGGCCAGTGTTGCGGCGAAAAAGGGAAGTTATTTTTAGACGCTCACTTACGCATCACGCATTACGCATCACGTGATTGGCTTCCCGCGCCAATCTTGCCCGCCCTGGCCTCCTGACTTCGGCCGCCGAACTTCGGACAGCCCCCATGCGCATCCTGCAACTCACGCCGCAATTCCCCTGGCCCACCCACCAGGGCACGACCCTGCGCAACTTCAATCTGCTCAAGGCCCTGGCCCGACGCCACGAAATGCATCTCTTCAGCATGTTGGCGCCGGGGGATGACCCCGCGGCCGGGCCTGTGTCCGGGCTTGTGGCGTCCATGGCTGTTGCGCCTCAGCCCGCGCGCACGATGGGCGACCGTCTGCGAGACCTGCTGCTCAGCCCTCTGCCCGACATGGCCCGGCGTCTCTGGAGCCCCGCGGCCTTCGATGAGCTGGCCCGCTTCGTCCAGACGGTGCAGCCCGACATCCTCCTCATCGAAGCCATCGAGATGGCCCCTTACTTTTTCGCATTGCGCGAGGCGGGGATTCGGCCGGGCCGGGCCATCTACGACGCCCACAACGCCGAGACCTTGCTGCAACAGCGCGCGGCCCGGGCCGACGCCCGCCGTCCCAAACGCTGGCCCGCGGCCCTTTACTCCGCCATCCAGACAGCCAGGCTGCGGCGCTATGAGGCCCGGTTGTGTCGCTCGGTGGCGGGCGTCTCCGCGGTCAGTGAGCCCGACGCCCGCTTTCTGCACGCTCTGGCTCCGCAAACGCCCCTGCAGGTGGTCACCAATGGCGTGGATATGGCCCTCTACCAGCCCGACGCCTCCTTCCCGCCCGTGTTCACGGGCCCGGGCCCCCATCTCGTCTTTACGGGCAAGATGGATTTCCGGCCCAATGTGGACGCGGCGCTGTGGTTCGCGGAGGAGGTGATGCCGCTGTTGAGACAACGTGGGGTGCACGCGCATTTCTGGGTGGTGGGGCGCAATCCTCACGCCCGACTGAAGCCCCTGCGCTCGAGAGAGGATGTGACCATCACCGGGGAAGTTCCCGATGTGCGTCCCTACATCGTGCAGGCGGATGTGTACGTGGTTCCTCTCCTGGCGGGCGGCGGCACCCGCTTCAAGATTCTGGAATCCCTGGCGCTGGCGAAGCCCGTCGTCTCCACCACCCTGGGCGCGGACGGCATCCCTGTGGTGGATGGGGAGCATCTGGCTTTGGCCGATGCGCCCGATGCGTTCGCGCGCCGGGTGGTGGAACTGCTGTCGCATAGGGAGGAAGCGCGGGCCATGGGCTGGCGCGGACGGGCCTTCGTGGCCGAGCGCTTCGATTGGTCTGTCATCGCACCGAAGCTGGAAGCGCTGTTTAAACTAAACGCATTTTGAAATCAGGTGTTTTCGGCCTCGGCCACCCGGAGCTGAAGCTCCGGGCTACGAAACGACGCCGGGTGAACCCGGCTTCCTGCGGCGAGCGACCTGCGGCGTAGCCCCATTTATGGGGCGTCGTTTTTAGCCCGCAGGTGAACCTGCGGGCGGCGGCGCGGCCAGAGAATCGCCTTTCACTGATGATCCAATGCGAACCAAAAGCCTTGGTTTCAATTTGCTTTCAGTATAGGTGAGTAATTATCCACGTATCGGCGAGTCGCTGCTCGCCCTCGGCCTGTGTAGTTGCTTGGGGGATTTGATGGCGTCAGGAGGGCGTGCAGGAGATGGGGGGCGAAAAAGGGATGCAGAACCTTAACGAAAGATGAGAAAATCATCCCGCGGGGTGATGTAAAGGGCGTTACAAAGTTTTATAATGAAAGATAGATGAAAAATGGATCGGTCTGTCACTCATAAAAAGGAGGTTGCCTGCGAGAAATCCACACGAAATCACCCATCCCCAACCACCTTCTTTACGAACCACCGATTCCCCAGAACGATAAAACATCGCTTCACGAACTGAGGGAGGAACCGTGAAACGCAAGTATTTTCTACTCCTAACACTGGTCGTGCTGCTGGCGCTGATGGTCACCACCGTCGCCTTTGCAGCAGGACCGGAGAACTCACCCCACCAGCAGGGCGACCGCGAAGGTTGTATCGCCTGTCATGAGGGGATCGAGAACATTCGCCAGCCGGATACGCTGATGTATCAGCAGATCCAGGCGATGGGCGAGTGCACCGCCTGTCATGGCGGCGATCCCACCGTGACGGACGACAAGGACGCGGCGCACTCGGGTGAATTCTATCCGGATCCGGGTAGCATCTGGGTCTCGGACAAAACCTGTGGCAAGTGCCATCCCGGTTACACCGAACACCTGAAGCTGGCCCTGATGAACACCGAAATGGGCAAGATTCAGGGCAACCTGGTGACCTGGGGCGCGCAGAAGGATCGCAAGCCCATTTACGCCAACTACACCCTGGACGACACCGATGGTCTGACGCCCGCCGTGGGTACGGACGTCTACAAGGAGTACATGGCCAAGATCATCGAGAACTATCCGGACAACTTCCCCACCCACGTGGATCAGCTGCCCAACCCCACGGTGGAAGAGATCGTCCAGGACCCCTCCAAGGCGGCCTTCACCTATCAGCGCCAGCAATGTCAGCGCTGCCATGTGGGCGTGCAGCCTCGCACCAAGCGCGGCGACTGGCGCGGCGCCGGCTGCTCTTCCTGTCACATCCCCTACAGCAACGAGGGCTTCTACGAGGGCAACGATCCCACCATCCCCAAGGATGAGCCGGGCCATCTGCTGACGCACCAGATTCAGGCCACCCGGGACGCCAAGGTCACCGTCAACGGCCACACTTACTCCGGCATCCCCGTCGAGACGTGCAACTCCTGCCATAACCGCGGCAAACGCATCGGCGTGAGCTACGAAGGCATTATGGAGTTCCCCTATGGCACGCCCTTCGACGAGAGCGGCATGGGGCAGCCCAAGCTGCACACCAAGAAATACCTCTACATCAAGGACGACCTCCATCACTCGGTGGAGAGCCGGCCTGAGAACCCCAAAGGCGGCATGTTGTGCCAGGACTGCCACACCAGCCTGGAAATGCACGGCGACGGCAACATGCCCGCCACCACCCTGGCCCAGGTGGAGATCGAGTGCGCTGACTGCCACGGCACCCCCGATGCCTATCCCTGGGAGCTGCCCATTGGCTTCGGCGAAGAAGAGCTGATGATGGGGCAGATCAGCGATCAGCCGCGCGGCCTGTGGGAGAGCGACACCTTGCCCGACAACAAGACGTACTTCGGCATGAAGTATGATCCCGAAGACGGCTTCCTGCTCACCACCCGCGGCAACCCCTTCGAGAATGTGGTCAAGAAGGGGGACGAGGTCATCGTCCATTCCGCCAGCGGCCTGGACTTCAAGGTGCCCCTGTTGAAGAAGATCAAAGAGGACGGCACCTGGAAGAGCAAGGACGCGGAAGTGGCCATGGACAAAGTCGCCAAGCACATGGACAACCTGGAATGCTACTCCTGCCATGCCGACTGGGCGCCTCAGTGCTATGGCTGCCATGTGACTATGGACTACTCTGAGGGCAAAGAGGATAGCGACTGGGTGGCCCGCGGCAATGCACACATGGAAAACGGCCTCAACGACATGACCATCAAATCGCCCGGCAAGGCCAAGGAAGGGCGCTCCTACCTGCGTTGGGAAGAGCCTATCCTCGGCGTCAACGGCGAAGGTCGCGTCACCCCGCTCATCCCTGGCTGCCAGGTCATCTACACGGTCGTCGGGCCCAATGGCGAGAATCTGGCCCACAACGTCATCGCCACCAGCGAAGAAGCGCCCATGGCTCTGGATATGGCGCCGGTGCAGCCTCATACGGCTGGCCGTAAGGCCCGCACCTGCGAATCCTGCCACAATAATCCCAAAGCGTTGGGTTATGGTATCGAAGGCGGCCGCTTCCTGCAAGGGTACGAGAATGGCTTCATTGTGGACCTGGCCGACGCAGAAGGCAACATCTTGCCCGCCAACGTCCAGTACCAGAGTCAGCCCGTACCCGCGCTCAAGACCGATCTGAGCCAGGTGGTGGACCCCGAGACGGGCGAACAGCTTATGGTGGTCGGTACCCACTGGCCTGCGTCCGCCCCTCTGAGCGCGGATCAACGCGCTCGCATGGAACGGGTGGGCCTGTGCATGGGCTGCCATCAGAACATGGCGGACGAAGCTTTCTGGACCAACGAAGTCATCGCCAAGTACGGCAAGATCACGACCAACGAAGAGCATATCGCCATGCTCAACCAGTTGGTGCATGACGCCGTGGCCAAGGGCGATGAGGAAGCGGCTCAGAAGTACCAGGACGCCATCAAGAAGCTGGAAGAGACCGAGGCCAAGCTGAAGGAAGCGGAAGCCAAAGCGCAAGAGGCCGAAGCCTCCGCCCAGGCGGCCGAGATGGAGAAGAAGAATCTCGAGGCCGAACTGGAGAAGGCCAAGGCCCAATCTCAAGTTGAGCAGGCGCCCGCGCCAGCCGAGGGCGGCAACAACCTGGTTGCCATCCTCATCGCGGCCCTGGTGGGCCTCGTGATTGGCGGCGGCGTCGCCTATGCCCTCAAGAAGTAAGACCGACCGATCCTGCATGATGTGCGAGGCGCCTTAGTCCAGGAGAGGCACAAGTCGACGTCCTTTGAGAGAGGAGTTATCGAATAAACAACGCAACTCCGGGCCTTATAGGCGCATCGCACATCCTTACTTAAAATGCCGGCAGGCGCTCGCAACGCCTGCCGGTTCTACTCATATCCCGATTTTCATATTCCTGTACTTTTTGCTACAATTTTCCCACCCCCCACTCATTTTCGGATAACTTTTTATGGAACAGGCAATGACGCAGAAACACTCCGCATGGTGGCGCTGGCTTGTCGGCGCCATGGTGGCTGTTGTCGTTGGGGTTGGCGTTTGGTATGCACTGACGCATGTGTCTACATTGGGGGCCGCCAGTGGCCCCGAAAACGCGAACGAAAGCGTGAGCGCCGAAGCAGAGACGACGGGCAGCGATCCCGCTGAATTGCCCATGGATGATTTTACCGAACTGGCGTTGGAGAAAGCCAAACAGGGGGATGTGGATGGGGCTCTGGAGGCCTTTTCCGTGGCCATCGCCTCCAATCCCGATGGCGCATCCGTGCCCTATTACTATCGAGGATTGGTGTATATCGATCAGGGCAAGGTCATGGAAGCCATCGATGATTTCACCAAGGCCATCGAACTCGATAAGCATTTTCCGCAGGCCTATGCGGCCCGGGGCACCGCTTATCTGATGACCAGCCGTCCTGCCAAAGCCGCGGAGGACTTCAACAAAGCCATCCAGCTTGATCCGAAAAACGCGACGACCTACGTCAATCGGGCGCGGGCCTATATGGGCCTGCAAATGCTGGAAGAAGCCGAATCGGACCTGAACACGGCCATCAAGCTGAATCCAAATCTGTTGCCCGCCTATTTCAACCGCGGCGTTCTCTTCATGCTCCAACAGCGCACCGAAGAGGCGCTGGCCGATTTCAACAAATGCGTGGAGATCAACCCCAACGCGCCCGCGCCTTACTTCAACCGGGCGGTCGCCTATATCGAATTGGGGGACAAAAAGGCCGCGGCCACGGACCTGGCCATCTATCTCACCCTCTCCAAGGATGAAGAGGGCAAGCATCAGGCCCGAGCGCTGCTGGATTCTCTCACCGGCACCCAGGGCCTGGACGTTCAACTTCAAGAGCAGGTGGACAGCGAGGATAACGGCCACAATCAGTAGTCATGTGGCGTACGCCATACGGGCAGTAAATTCCCCCATTTTGGAGCATTTCCAGACGCTCATTTCCAGGTAAGATGGATGTTGGAGTTCGCTTTTGAGGGAATGGGACGTCTTGCGCCATCCCCGAGAGCGAATCGCTGAAAAACGATTCTGGATTAAAACTATACACGTACCCTCTCATAGCAAGGCCAAAACCACGAAGACACGAAGGAGAAAAAGCGGCAGGTGGCAGGTGGCAAGTGGCAGGTGAAAAACACCGTAGTCAGAAAGACTTGCCACTTGCGACCTGCAAACCTGCGAACCTGCATTGTCTTTGTTCCTTCGAGCCTTCGTGGCAGAGCGTTTTGCTGGATACCTGTATAGTCACTCTGGATTTTTACGTCCGCATTATTGCTTTTTGACCTGTATTACGAAGTCGTAATCATCCAATCATCATTGTGAAGAAGGAGTGATCTATGGCAAGCGCTCCATCTGCGGCAGCCGCCGCAGCACCCAAGTTGACCTATTGGAATGCCAGTTACACCTTCAAATCCTGGTTGTTGACCACCGATCATAAACGCATTGCGTTTTTGTATCTGCTGGTGGTCTCCGGGTTTGCCGCTTTCGGGCTTGGCACAGCGGTGATCTTGCGGCTGGAGTTGTTTACGCCGCAACAAGAACTTTTTCAAGATATCTACGCCCGCATGTTTACGCTGCATGGGGGCGCCATGGTGTATCTGTTCATGTTGCCGGCCATGCTGGGCGTGTTGGGCAATTTCGCCGTCCCCTTGATGATCGGGGCGAAGAATGTGGCCTTTCCCCGTCTCAACCTGCTCACCTTCTATATTTTCACCTTTGGCAGCAGTGGCATCGTCATGGAGGCGGCGTTTGGAGGGGCGGACGCCGGTTGGAATTTCCTGGCTCCGTACGCCACCCTCTACACGCCCTCCCGGGTTCTGCCCGCCCTGGCCATCATCATGATCGCCGGGTTTTCGGTGTTTTTGATGGCCGTCAACCTCCTGTTCACGGTGCATTGCCGCCGGGTGAAGGGGTTGGACTGGCAGGATCTGCCGTTCACCGTGTGGGGCTATTACCTGGTCAGCATCGGCATCATTGCTGGCAGTTTCTTCATGTTCGTGTGGGTGTTCTTTACCGCGACCATGCGGGAACAGATGCTGGGATATGTGAACTACGGGCTGAATCTGAATCCGCAGGTGACGGTGCAGAGTTTTTGGATTTTTGCGCAGACTTCCGTTTACATGATGTTGCTGCCCGCGGTGGGGATCGTTGCCGACATCATCGAGACTTTCGCCCGTCGCCCCCTGGTGGGCCGCAAAGGCGTCGAGCACGCGATGATTTCGCTGGCGGTGCTGATGTCCTTGAGCTGGGGCGTGCACACCTTCACCAGCGACCAGTGGGCCTGGGTCAATCTCTTCTTCTCCCTGGCGGCTTTCCTCAGCGCCATCCCCCTGGCCATCATCATCCTCAGCCTGTTCGTCACCATCCGCAAGGGGCATCCGTCCTTCACGTCGCCCATGGTGTTCGCCTTCAGCGTTCTGGTCTCCCTGGCCCTGTATCTGGTCAGCAGTCTGGCGCTCTATTCGCCCGCGACCGCGCAGGCGGTCCTCCACACCCAATTCGAATGGGCCAACTTCCATCTCCTGATGGCGGGAGTGGTGTTGACGGCGTTTCTGGCGGGCATGCACTATTGGTGGCCCAAGGCGACCGGGCGCATGTATCCTGAGCTTTTCGCCAAGGTGACCGCCTGGATCATCTTCCTGGGCGTGTTGGGAACATTCCTGCCCGGCTTTTTGCTGGGGCTGTTGGGCATGCGCACCCGGGTAGTGGCCTATCCCGAAGGCTGGCTGATGCCCAATCAGCTCATCACCACCAGCACGCTCTTGTTGGTGCTGGGGCTTTCGCTGCCCTTGCTCTACTTCTTCTACGCGGTCTTCTGGGGCGAGCGCAGCGGTTCCAATCCCTGGGACTCGGCCACGTTGGAATGGCGCACCTCCTCGCCTCCTCCACCCGAGAATTTCACCGGCGACATGCTGGCCGACGTATAAAGTGGCAGGTGGCAAGTGGCAGGTGAAAAACGTCGCCGCCAGAAGGACTTGCCACTTGCGATTTGCAAACCTGCAAACCCGCATTGTCTTCGTTCCTACGAGCCTTTGTGGCAAGACATTTCCGAGGCTGAATCGGGCTATCTGATTACTCATCGTCAGCATTAAAGTCTCTTCATACGACTCTTCGTCAATGAGGATGCAATATGTCCCAAATCTTTCATCCCTCCCTCAACCTGATCGCCAAAGCCATGGTGTTGGTCACTGCTGTCTTGTTGGTGGTTGGCTCGGTGGTCTCCTACGTGTTTGTGCGTTCGCCCTACATGCGCGGCACGACCATCGCCCGGGAACAGCCGGTCTTCTTCAGCCATGAGCACCATGTGGGCGAATTGGGGCTGGACTGCCGCTATTGCCATGTGAATGTGGAGCGCAGCTCCTTCGCGGGCGTGCCCTCCACCGATATCTGCATGGGCTGCCATTCGCAGGTTTGGGCCAAAAGCCCCGCCATTGCGCCCATCAAGGAGAGCATGGAAAACAATCAGCCCATTGCCTGGAACCGGGTCAACAGCATCCCAGACTACGCTTTCTTCAATCACAGCATCCATATCAACAAAGGCATCCCGTGCAAGGAGTGTCATGGGCGCGTGGACAAGATGGGGTGGACGCGGAAGGCTCAGCCCCTGTCCATGGAATGGTGTCTGAATTGTCATCGCAATCGGCAAGATCACCTGGTGCCGCGCGAGGAAGTCTTCAACATGGAGTATGAACTGCCGTCGGATCCTGCGGAACGGGAGGCGCTGCAAGCGGCCCTGGTGGCGAAGTATCACGTGGATGTGAAGCAGTTCCAGGTCACCGACTGCTCGGTATGTCACCGATAAGGGCGAGGCATACCGCATTCATCTCCTACGTTGGCTTTCATTCTCGCAAATCGCACGAATCGTTTTGTAGCTCTTATCCCCTCACCTAATTCGAGAAGGTGATTATGGACGAAAAACGTTTGCAAATTTCCGAACTTCGCAAGCGGCTTGCCGAGAAGACCGGCAAGACCTATTGGCGAAGTTTCAACGAGATCGCGGACACCGAGGAATTCCGCGAGTTTCTGGAGCAGGAATTCCCCGCGGGCGCGGCCTATCTGGATGACCCCACCGGCGTCACCCGCCGCACCTTCCTCAAGATCATGGGCGCATCCATGGCGCTGGCCGGGCTCACCGCCTGCACGGCTACGAATCCCGAGAAGATCGTGCCTTATGTGCAGGCACCCGAGGAGATTATACCGGGCGAGCCCCTGTTCTACGCCACCGCGTTCCCCATGGGCGGCTACGGCATGGGCGTTCTGGTGGAGACGCATGAGGGCCGCCCCACCAAACTCGAAGGCAACGAAAATCACCCCGCCAGTCTGGGGGCCACCGACCTCTTCGCGCAGGCTTCCATCCTCGATCTCTACGATCCCGACCGTTCCCGGCAGCCCACGCGCAAGGGCCTGATGAAGTCCTGGGCCGATTTCACGGCCGAGCTGAGTGAGAACCAGAAGGGTTGGGGGGATGGCGAGGGCGTGCGCATCCTTACGGGCGCGGTGACGTCGCCCACGCTGGCCAGCCAGATCCAGGCGTTTCTGGAGCAGTATCCCGCGGCCCGGTGGCATCAATATGAGCCCGCTGGCCGCAACAGCGCCCGCGTGGGAGCCCGGCTCGCCTTCGGCGAGGACGCGGACGCGCTTTATCATTTCGACAAGGCCGATGTCGTCCTCGCCCTGGATGCGGATTTCCTCTCCTCCGGCCCCACCAGCGTGCGCTACGCCAAGGACTTCATGAAGCGCCGCCGCATCGCCGGCAAAGGCGAGGGTGATGTGGAGATGAACCGCCTCTATGTGGTGGAGGCGAATCTGACCAACACCGGCGTCATCGCCGACCATCGGCTGCCCATCCGGGCGGTGGATGTGGAGCATTTCGCCCGCTCGCTGGCCCAGAAGCTGGGGCTGGATGTGCAGGGCGGGGACCCCGAAAAGTATGGCGAATGGCTGGACACCCTGGCCGCGGACCTGGAGGCCCACAAAGGGAGCAGTATCGTCATTCCCGGCGACCAGCAGGACCCGGTCGTCCACGCCCTGGCTCACGTCATCAATCAGGCCCTGGGCAACGTGGGCGAGACGGTCACCTATATCGAGCCGGTGGAGGCCAATCCGGTGGATCAGGACAAAGACCTGGCCCAATTGGCTGCGGACATGCACGCGGGCGCGGTCAAGGCCCTGTTCATCTTCGACGGCAACCCGGCGTACAGCGCCCCGGTGGATCTGAACTTCAAGGACGGGTTGAAAAAAGTTCCCTTCAGCGTCTATATCGGCGCCTTGCTGGATGAGACCGCGGTGGAGAGCCTGTGGTACATTCCCCGCAGCCATTATCTGGAATCGTGGGGCGATGTGCGGGCCTTCGACGGCACGGTGACCATCATGCAGCCCATGATCGAGCCGCTCTACCAGAGCAAGTCGGACTATGAACTGATGGCCGCGTTGCTGGGCCAGCCCGACGCCACGGGCCATGAGATCGTGAAGGGCTACTGGCAGGCGCACGCGAACGCGGAGGATTTCGACAAATTCTGGCGCATTGCCCTGAATCGAGGCTATCTGGAGGATTCCCAGGCCCCGGAGAAGGCGGTCACCGCTTCGGTCGCGAGCGTGGCTCAGCCCGTCAATGTCTATTCGGATGCCATGGAGATCGTCTTCCGTCCCTCGCCCAGCCTGTGGGATGGCCGCTTCGCCAACAACGGCTGGCTGCAGGAGGTTCCCAACGGCATCACCAAGCTCACCTGGGACAATGCGGCCATGATGGCGCCCGCTCAGGCGGAGCGTCTGAATCTGGCCGAGGGGGATGTGGTCAGGCTGGAGTACTACGGCCAGGCGGTGGAAGCGCCTGTGTTGATCCTGCCCGGCCACGCCGACAACTCGGTCACCATCTATCTGGGCTACGGGCGGCACGTCATCGGCGATGTGGGGCGGGATGTGGGCTTCAACGCCTACACCATCCGCACCGCCCACAAGCCCTGGCAGGATACGGGCCTGATCCTCGGTTACACTGGCAAGACCCACACCCTGGCCCGCACGCAGGATCACCATCTCATGGAGGGGCGGCCTCTGGTTGTCAGCGGCACCCTGGAGGAATTCAAGAAAAATCCCGAATTCGTGAAGGAGGAGACCGAATACGAGAAGATTTCCCTCTATCCCGAATTCGCCTACCGGGGCAACGCCTGGGGCATGACTGTGGACCTGAGCGCCTGCATCGGCTGCAACGCCTGCGTCATCGCCTGTCAGGCCGAGAACAATATCCCCATCGTGGGTAAGGAAGAGGTGCTGCGGGGCCGGGAGATGCACTGGATGCGCATCGATCGCTACTTCATCGGCGACCTGGACAATCCCGATGTGGTCTACCAGCCCGTCATGTGCCAGCAGTGCGAGGGCGCTCCTTGCGAGGTCGTTTGCCCGGCCGCGGCCACGGTGCACAGCCGGGAGGGCCTCAACGACATGGTCTACAATCGCTGCATCGGCACCCGGTATTGCGAAAACAACTGCCCCTACAAAGTGCGCCACTTCAACTTCTTCCAGTATGTGGATGTGGACACGCCTTCGTTGCAACTGATGCGCAATCCCAACGTCACTGTCCGCTCCCGCGGCGTTATGGAGAAATGCACTTACTGCGTGCAGCGCATCAACGCCGCCCGCATCCGCGCCAAGAAGGAGAACCGTCCGATTCGCGATGGCGAAGTCAAGACCGCCTGCCAGGCGGTGTGTCCCACCGACGCCATCGTGTTCGGCAATATCGAGGACAAAGAGAGCCAGGTGGCCCGATTGAAAGAGAGCCCCCTGAACTACGAGCTCCTGGGCGAACTCAACGTGCAGCCCCGCACCACCTACCTGGCCCGGCTGAAGAACCCCAACCCCAACCTTGCGGAGGAGGTGTAAGCTATGGCGGCTTCCACAGATTCGGCTGAAGTCCCGGTCCTCGGTCCGGGGCAAACCTATGCGACCGTCACCGACCGCATCAGCGGCGTCATCCTCACCAAAGAGACGCCGCGAGGGTGGTGGATAGGCTTCGGCATCGCCTTTATGGTGATGATGCTGATGCTCTTTTCCCTGACGGTGTTGTTCGCCAAAGGCGTCGGCGTCTGGGGTCTGGACAACACCGTGGCCTGGGGGTTCGCCATCGTCAACTTCGTGTGGTGGGTCGGTATCGGTCACGCCGGCACCCTGATCTCGGCCATCCTCCTGCTCTTCCGGCAGGAATGGCGCAATTCCATCAACCGCTTCGCCGAAGCCATGACCATTTTCGCGGTGGCCAACGCCGGGCTCTTCCCCATCATCCACACCGGTCGTCCATGGCTGGCTTACTGGCTCCTGCCCTATCCCAGCATGTTCCAGTTGTGGCCGCAGTTCCGCAGCCCTCTGCTGTGGGATGTGTTCGCCATCTCGACTTACGTGACCATCTCCCTCCTCTTCTGGTATGTAGGGCTCATTCCCGACTTCGCCACCCTGCGGGATATGGCGGATAACAAGGTTGTGCGGCGGATTTACGGCGTCTTCGCCCTGGGCTGGCGGGGCGCGGCCCGGCACTGGGCGCAATACTCCCGGGCCTCGTTGCTGCTGGCGGCCCTGGCCACGCCTCTGGTGGTGTCGGTGCACAGCGTGGTCAGCTTCGACTTCGCGGTCAGCTCCGTGCCCGGCTGGCACACCACCTTCCTGCCACCCTACTTCGTCTCGGGCGCCATCTTCTCCGGCTTCGCCATGGTGCTCACCCTGGCCATTCCCATCCGCAAGTACTTCCACATGGAGGATTTCATCACCGACCGCCATCTGGAGAATATGGCCAAGGTGATGCTGGCGACGGGATTGATCGTGTTCTACGCCTACATTATGGAAGTATTCTTCGCCTGGTACAGCGGCAATCAGTATGAGCAATTCATGATTTACAATCGCATGACCGGGCCTTACGCGCCTTACTACTGGTCGCTGATCCTGGCCAACGGCGTCATCCCACAGTTGCTGTGGTTCAAGAGGGTGCGACGCACGCCCTGGATTCTATTCATCATTGCCATCATCGTGAACATTGGCATGTGGCTGGAGCGATTCATCATCGTGGTCACCAGTCTGCATCGGGAATATCTGCCTTCTACCTGGACGTACTATGCAGGCACGTTTTGGGACTGGTCGCTCTACATCGGCACCCTGGGCTTCTTCTTCGCCCTCATCTTCCTCTTCCTGCGGGTGCTGCCCATGATCAATATGTTCGAAATGAAAGAACTGGTTCACCACCTTTCCCACCGAGGCAAGGAGCATTAAATCATGAGCGAATCGGTATATGGCCTTATCGCCAGATTCGACACGCCCGAAGCGGTGGTGGAAGCGACCCGTCGGGCGCGCGAGGCTGGCTATAAAAAGATGGAAGCCTATTCGCCGTTCCCCATCGAGGAACTGACGGAAGTCCTGGATTTCAAGCCCAAGATCCAGTATCTGGTCTTGATCGGTGGCATCCTGGGCGCGATCACAGGGTTCGCCTTGCAATACTACGCCTCGGTCATCGCCTATCCCCTCATCATCGGCGGACGGCCTTTCAATAGCTGGCCTGCATTCATCGTCGTCGAATTCGAGTTGACCATTCTCTTCGCGGGGCTGGCCGCGGTCTTTGGCATGTTGGGGCTGAACGGCTTTCCTCATCCCTATCATCCCGTGTTCAACGCCAAGGACTTCAACCTGGTCTCGCGAGACAAGTTCTTCCTGGTCATCGAATCCAACGATCCGCGTTTCGATCGGGATCGCACTCGGGCCTTTCTGGAAAGCCTGCATCCCGAGGAAGTCACCGAAGTGCATCCATAGGAGATTGCCATGCAACCCAAACGCACCTTTCACACCTTACGTCGAGCGGGATGGATTTGCGCGGTCTTTTGTCTGGCCTTGATCCTGACCGGGTGTACGATGACCATGAAAGATCAGCCTCGGGTCAATCCTTATGAGCCCGCTCCCTTCTTCGGCGACCAGGGTTCGGCCCTGCCGCCCGTGGAAGACACCGTGCCCTATGGCATGGCCAACACCGACGAAGCCCTCTACACCGGGCAGGTGGACGGCCAGTATGTGGAAGAGTATCCCTTCATGATCACGAAGGAGGGGCTGGAATACGGCCGTCAGCGCTACGACATCTACTGTGCACCCTGTCATGGCTATGCGGGCAACGGGGATGGCATGGTGGTGCAACGCGGCTTCCGTCAACCCCCCACCTTCCATCAAGATCGCCTGCGGGAGGCCCCTCCTGGCTACTTCTTCTACGCCATCACCAATGGCTTCGGAACCATGCCCAGCTACGCCAACCGCATTCCGGTCCACGATCGGTGGCTCATCATCGCCTATATCGAGGCCCTGCAACTCAGCCAGCACGCGCCCGTGTCTGAGTTGCCTCAGGAGGATGTGGCGAAGCTGGAGGCTACGCAATGAAGGAGCAAACCATGACTCGAATTCAGGCAGACGAGAAACTGCTCAAGCGACTGGGGTCCTACCAGAAAGCGTCGCTGATCGTCGGCGTGCTGGGGATTCTCGTCCTCATCGCGGGGTATTTCCTGGGCGCGGAGGACTTCTTCCCCGGCTATCTCATCGGCTGGATGTTCTGGATGCAAGTGGCCCTGGGCGCGTTGGTAATTCTCATGATTCAGAACACCGTGGGCGGTCGCTGGGGGCTGATCATTCAGCGGGTGGTGGAAGCCGCCACCATGACCATCCCGCTGTTGGGCGTGCTGTTCATCGTCGTGATCATCGGCATTCCCCATCTCTATGAATGGTCTCATGCCGAGGTCGTGGCCCACGATGAGCTTTTGCAGCACAAGGCCCCCTATCTGAACACACCCTTCTTCATCATCCGCTCGGTGATTTATTTCGTGCTGTGGGGCGGCATCGCCTGGCTGCTGCGAAAATGGTCCGTGAAGCTGGATGAGCATCCCGACGATGCGGCCACGCGCAAGAAACTGCGCAATCTCAGCGCTCCGGGCATTCTCCTCTTCGGTTTCACCGTGACGTTCGCTTCGGTGGACTGGATGATGTCGCTGGAGCCTCACTGGTACTCCACCATTTATGGCATGATGTTCGGCGTGGGCGCTCTGGCGTCGGGCTTCGCCTTCAGCATTGTCGTCCTCATGGGCATGGTCAAATACAAGCCCTGGTCGGGGATCATTCAAACCCTGGATGTCAGCGACCTGGGCAACTGGCTGCTGGCGGCCGTCATGCTGTGGGCCTATATGGCTTTCTCGCAGTTCCTCATCATCTGGTCCGCCAACTTGCCTGAGGAGACCACCTGGTATATTGCCCGCACCACCGGCGGCTGGCAATGGGTGGCCATCATCAACGTTTTCCTCCATTTCTTCCTGCCCTTCTTCCTGCTGCTCTCGCGTGGGACGAAGAAGGAGCCCGGGCGTTTGAAAAAGGTCGCCTGGCTGGTGCTGATCATGCGTTTCGTGGATCTGGTGTGGATGATCTATCCGGCATTCTCGCCCGGCAAACTGGCCTTTCCCTGGGTCTCCCTGGCCGCGCTGATTGGCGTCGGCGGTCTCTTCCTGGCGATTTTCTTCCATCAGGTGGCGAAGGTTAGCGTGCCGCCGTTGTACGATTCCCGATTACCGGTCACGCAAGCTTCTGAGGAGGCGCACGGTCATGTCAGCTAACACCACCCGTCATCCCGGCTACGAGTCGGGGGGTTATGGACGCACTCTGTTATTGCTTGTCATCATTTTTGTGGTGGCGGTGATGGGCCTGTATGTGGCGCTGGATGGCGAATTCGGCGCTTCCAAAGTGACGGCCTTCCCTGTGGACACCACCGGCTTCAAAGAGCCTGTGCTCCAGATCGACCCGGTGGCTGATCTGAAAGCTTATCAGGCGCAGGAAGCGGAATTGCTGAACAGCTACGGCTGGGTGGACAAAGCCGCGGGCGTCGCCCGTATTCCCATCGAACGCGCGATTGAAATTACTGCACAGCAAGGATTGCCGCATCGTTAAAGAGATGGCGTTGCCGCCAAGACATTTTCCCATGAGCAGTAACTACTAAGGTATCGCCACCACTTTTTGCCACGAAGACACGAAGAAAAGCCAAGGCACGACGTATTTTCCTTGATTTTTCCTTCGTGTCTTCGAAAAACTTCGAGCCTTCGTGGCTTTTGGCGGCCTAAAGTCAAGTATGTTAGCAGTTACCATGAGCAATTGAATCATCGATTTGATATTGGATGCTGGATATTCGATATCGGGATTCTCATTGGCTGGCCCGATATCCGATAACCAATACCCAATACCCAATATCCAAAATCAGGTGTGCCTTATGCCTACATTTTTATCCCTCCCCGAAAAGGCTTCATCCGTTGCTGGCTCCGTCAATGTCCTGCTGTTGACGATGTTGGCGGTTGGCTTTTTCTTCGTCATCTGGATCGCGCTGCTCATGTTTGAATCCATGCTGGGCGGCGATGAAAAGAAGAAGGAGCCTTCGTCCGACCAGGATCGGACTGTGCCCAAATGGTGGTCTTTTGGCGTCGGTCTGGTGATCCTCATCTTTTTCTTCTGGTCATCCTTCCTCTATCTGAACAATATCAAAGTGCCGGATAACGTCGAGGATGTGATCTCAGTGACCAAACACTGGGTGTGGAAGTTCCAACATGCGCCCGATGGCCAGGGTGAGATCGATGAACTCCATGTGGCTGTAGGACAGCCTGTCCGCTTGATCATGACCTCGCAGGATTCGACGCACAGCCTCTTCGTGCCCAGCTTCCTGCAACAACAGGACATTCTGCCCGGCAAGTTCACCGCCATGTGGTTCACCGTCACCAAGGCGGGCGAGTATCCTTTCTACACCACCCAGTACAGCGGCACCGGTTACACGAAAATGGCGGGCAAGATCATCGCCATGGAGCCGGAAGCGTATCAGGCGTGGCTTTCGGGCAAGCCTGTGGGCCCGCCCGCGGGCGGTGGCGGCGGCGAGGCTTTGGTGGCGCAGGGCGAACAACTCTTCACCAGTCCCGATCTAGGCTGTTCGGGCTGCCATACGGACAAGGATACGCCTACTGCGCCCACCCTGCACGGCATCTACGGCAAAGAGGTCGAACTGGATGATGGTTCGACTGTGACGGTGGACGACGATTATCTGCATGAATCCATCGTCGATCCCGCGGCCAAGCTCGTCAAGGGCTACAATCCCATTATGCCCGCCACCTATGCAGATTTGAGCGATGACCAACTCAACGCCCTCATCGCCTATATCAAATCCCTCAGCGGCGTCGCTCCCGAAGCGGGCGGCGGCGAGACCGGCGGCGAGGCGGCCGCGCCCGGCACGGCCACGGAGCTTCCCCCCGCGGCCATGGAGATTTACACCGCCAGCGGCTGCAACGCCTGCCACGGCCAGAACCTGGAGGGCATGATCGGCCCCAATCTGGCCGGGCTGAGTGCAAGCTATGTGGAGAATTTGGTGCGCAGCGGCGTGGCGGGCACGGCCATGACCGCTTACGGCCCGGATCAGATCAGCGATGAGGACCTGGCGACCCTGGCGCAGGGCATCGAAAGCCTTTCCTTCGCGGCGACGGGCATGCAGGTGAACCCCACCGTGGCGCAGCATCTGCAAGAGGCGGCGCAGGCGTTTGCGTCGGGCGATATGGATGGAACCAAGGCTGCGCTGGAGGCTGCGCTGAAGGCCTGCGGCCAGCCCGGCGGCCAGGTCACCCTCAAGACCATGATCCGCAAGGCCGAAGAGGGCGATGCGGATTATCTGAAGATGCGGTTCGATATCCTTCTGGCGGGCAAAGCGAGCGAGGGCGGTCAGGAGGAAGGGCCCGCGGCCGAACCCACCCCGGAGCCCACCCAAGCGCCCGAAGCGACGCCCACCCAAGCGCCCGAAGCGACGCCCACCGAAGCCGCCGAAGCGCCGGTCCCGCCCGCGGGCGAGGGTGATCCCAAGGCTGGAGAAGAGGCGTTCATGGCGAACGGTTGCAACGCCTGCCATACCGACCAGGACACGCCCGTGGCGCCCACCCTGCACGGCATCTACGGCAAGGAGATCAAGCTGGCTGATGGTTCGACGGTGGTGGTGGATGACGAGTACCTTCACGAATCCATCGTCGATCCCCAAGCCAAGCTGGCGGAAGGTTACGGGCCGGTGATGCCTCCCACCTACGCCGATTTCGATCCGCAAGTCATCCTGGACATCATCGCCTACATCAAATCGCTGGCGCAATAGGATCCGGTCGTCACGCATCCTTACGAACATTCAAGACCTCGCAGGTCTGGCAAACCTGCGAGGTCTTTCGCGTGCCGTTCCGACTTCGCGACCCCGGGGCCCGAGGGGCTCGACCTGCGGGACGGTCGTCCCGAATTGTGGCGGTATGGGCGCGCGTCACTCAGACCTCCGAGGTCTCATGCCGGGCGCCCACGAAGTTGCTACCATTCTCCGTACGCTGATTGACTGACAAAACACGTTTTGGTCTGCTGTGGTCGCCTATACTGTCGACTGAGGTCGTACCATTCCAGGCCTGCGGCCAGTGGACGGCCTCCGCCGTCCATGTTCATGATGGAAATCAGGTCGACGAAGGTCGACCACAGGCGCGAAGCGCCTAAAGAGCCCGGGTTTACTCGGTGAATACGGTCGGAAAGGAAAGCCTCAAGATTTGTCAGTCAACCAGCTCCGTACGTCATCCAGAGAAGTGCGGGCCTGCGAAATCCTGACATTGTCGGCGGATTTGGCGATAGCGCCTCGAGATGGGACAATAACGCCCATGACCGTTGCCGACTCTCAGACGCGCTTCATGTTCCATCGCATGGGCAGCCTGACCACGGCGGCCCGCGAGAAGGCCTGGGCGCGCGTGCCCGAAGCCGATGCGCTCAAAGCGCGCGCGGTGCGCGCCCGAGATCGCGTGCTGACCGATCTGTCCGCCTATCTCGACCGACTGGAGGAAGCCGCCAGAGGCAACGGCGTCACGGTCATGCGGGCCGCGGGCGCACAAGAAGCCAACCGCCAGATCATCGAGACTTTGCGCAAGCTGGGCGCCACCGAAACCCTGCGCAATCATCATCCCTTGCTGGATGAGATCAAGCTGGATGACGCGGCAAAGGCCAACGCGGTCCGACTCACCCCGCTGCATTTGGGCGACTTTCTGGCCCAACTGACGGGAGAACACTCCGGCCATCCCATCTGGCCCGTGGGGCATCTCACGGTGGAAGCCATCAGCGAGGCGCTTCAGGAGAAATGGCGCGTTCCCAAAACCTACGATCCCGATCATCTCACCAGCACCGTGCGCATGCGCCTCCGCCGGTTGCTGTTGCGGGCCGATGCCGCGGTTCTAGGCGTCAACTTTGCAGTAGCGGATGGAGGCGTCTTCGCCCTGCTGGACAATGATGGGCACAACGCCAGCCTCGTTTCACTGGTCCGACATGGGATCCTGATCCTGAGCGTTGATCAGATCGTGGCCGATATGGCGGACCTGGAGACGTTGACGCGGGTTTTCGCACTCAGCGCCTGGGGCAGATCCCGGCCAGCGTATATCACCCATCTACAAAAAGCAACCCCCCAAGGCGTCGATGGCCCCCGCACTCTGCACCTGATTCTGGTGGACAATCGTCGTAGCGAGATCATCGATCAGGGATTTGGGGAGGCGTTGCGGTGCATTCACTGTGGAGCCTGTCACACCACCTGCCCGGTTTATCAGCAGATCGGCGGGGCGGGCTATGCCCATTCACCCTACACAGGCCCCATCGGCACGGTGCTCAACCCCCTGTTGCTGACCCCGGAGCTGGGTGAACCCCAGGCCTATCTGTGTGACGGCGCGGGTCTGTGTGCCGCCACCTGTCCCTTGAATATCGATTTCTCTCGACTCCATCTGGAACATCGGCAGCGCCTGGTGAACGCCGGGCGCGCGGGCGATGACCGTCGCTTTTTTGCTTTGTGGCGACGTTTTCTGGGGATGAAACGTCTATTCATTCCCTATTGGCGTCGCGCCACCCGACCGCCTGACGAAGTGCGGTAGGCCCAAAATGCTGTTATGAACGAGACCCTCGTCAACGTCTTTCTGCATCATCTGGAAGCCCTGGGCGCGACCTGGGAGTTGGCGGATAATCCCATCGCCGCTCGGCTGACGCTGCTACACTATTTGAACGCGCTCAATCGAAAAGATATCCTGGCCTGGGAGCCCGAGGCGCTGTCCCTGCCCGGACTGCCCGAAGCGCTGGCGGACATTGGCCTGACGCTGACGCCCACCCATCGTCGCAATCTCAACCCAGAGCTGCTGGTAGGGGTGACTTCGGCGGACGCGGGCCTGGCCGACACCGGGTCGCTGGTGCTGCATCTGGCGCAGGGACAATCCTGGCTGCCGGCGTTGGTGACGTTGCACCATGTGGCCCTGTTGCCCGCCAGCCGCCTTTTTCCCGACATGACTACCTGGCGACGGGCATGGATGGCCACCCGGCCTGGGGATCTGGCATCCTCGATCATCATCACGGGGCCCAGCAGCGCCGACGATATCGAACTGCATCCGCATCGGGGCATGTTTGGCCCGGGCCGGCAGCATGTGATTTTATTTTACGACTGATTGGGCGTAACTGCTAAGATGGTTGGCCCCAATCGCCCCTCTTTTGCCACGAAGACACGAAGGAAACGAAGGCGCGAAGTCATTCAAAAAAGATTTTACCCGTGTTTCCTCGTATCCGTGTCGAGTGAACAGGGCTACGTTAGCAGTTACGATTGGGCTATGAAATCAAGGGATCGACCAGGAAAAGGAAGGGATATTACATCTTCGAGAAGGTTTGCCTCGATCTTCAAATTGCCTTACAATATGTAACACCCATCACCGCCCAAAAGTAGATTGTCTCCCCTTCCAGCGGACAAGGCAATGGGCGCTTCGCTCTTTTGTCTATCTCATAAATTTGTCGCCATTCGGCGCTGACGCCGGATCCGTTCCCTTTTTCTTTCAAGGAGGAGATTATGAGACGTCGAAGATTTCTGTTCCCGTTGATCACGGTGCTGGTTCTGGCGCTGGTGATCATGACTGTCGCTGCCTGTGCGCAACAGCAGCCCGCCACGGAAGGCGGCGGTGAAAAGGTGGTCGAGGTGACGAAGGTGGTGGAAGTGACGAAGGTGGTCGAGGCGGAGAAGCCGGCCGAGGAGACCATTCCGGAAGGGGCGACTGTGATCAATTTCTGGCACGCGTTTGGCGGCGGCCGCAAGCTGCTCATCGAGCGCATGGTGGCTGATTACAACTACACGCATCCGGGCGTGTATGTGAAGGTGGAGAACAAGGGGTCCTATCGCGACACGCTGAACGCGGCCATCCTGGCGGCCCAGCAGGGCAACCCGCCGCATATCGTTCAGATCTTCGAGGTGGGCTCTCAGTTGGCGTTGGATTCGGGCATCTTTGTGCCTTTCGAAGACAACGCGCCTTCCTGGGTGCACATGGAAGACCTGATCGGCGGCGTGGCCAACTACTACAACTTCAACGGCAAGTTCTACTCCATGCCCTGGAATTCCTCCAATCCCATCCTTTACTACAACAAGGACATCTTCCGGGCCGCAGGATTGGATCCTGAGAAGCCGCCGGAAACCTTCGAAGACATGCTCCAGGTCTGCGATAAGATCGTGAGCAGCGGCGCGGCCAAGAACTGCGTGTCCTGGCCTCTGCATAGCTGGTTCTTCGAACAGTGGATGGCGAACATGGGGGCGGAGCTGGCCAACAATGGCAACGGCCGCGACGCCCGGGCCACCGAGGTCTACTTGACCAGCGATGCGGCCAAGGAGATCGTGAACTGGTGGAAGACGATGTATGACAAAGGCTATTACGCCTACAGCGGCAAGTTGGAAGACTGGGATGGCGCGGACGCCATCTTCGTCTCCGGCCAGGCGGCCATGGAGATCACCTCGACTTCGGATGTGGTCAACCGGCAGCGGGACGCCGCGGAAAATGGCTTCGAACTGGGCACCGGCTATCTACCCTATCCTGCCAACAGCGAACGCCAGGGCGTCATCGTTGGCGGCGCTAGCCTGTGGATGTCGGGCGGCCATCCGGATAACGAAATGAAAGCGGCCACCGATTTCGTCACCTGGTTCACGAACACCGAGAACGCGGTGCGCTGGCACAAGGCGACGGGCTACTTCCCCATCCGTAAGTCCTCTGTGACGGTGCTGGAGGGCCAGGACTGGTTCCAGCGAAATCCCGCCTATCGGGCTGCGTTCGACCAACTACTGAACACCAAAGATACACCCGCTACCCGCGGGGCGGTCATCGGCGCTTTCCCCGAAGTGCGCACCATCATCGAACAAGCCATCGAGAAGGTGCTGGCGGGCCAGGCCACCGTGGATGAGGCGCTTCAAGAAGCCAAGGAAAAGGCCGACAAGGCCATCCAGGATTACAACAAGTCAGTCGAGTAAGCCTCCGTAGGCTCCAACGGGCGGCTGAATCCCGGCGGGGGTTCGCCGCCCGTTTTTTATCGTTGTCTCACGGCAAGCGCCTCGCCCCATAGGGATGAAACATGCTTGCCAGCCAGGTTGGCGCGAGAAGCCAATCCCGTAATCCGTAATCCGTGATGCGTAATGACCTCACGGATTACGGATTACGCATCACGTCCGTACCAGACTCGCTCAACGTGGGCTTCGAGTTGCTTTTGCAAACCAACGCAACGCTATTTCGGAACAGGAGGTTTCATGAGTACGGCCAAATTCAAAGGGAAATGGGTGCCGTGGCTCTTTATGCTGCCCACCCTGATTATCCTGGCGGTTTTCCTTTATTATCCGGTGATTCAAACCTTCAAATTATCATTTTACCGGGTGGCGTTTTTGGGGCTGAAAACGAAATTTGCGGGGTTGGACAATTATATCGATCTATTGCATGACAGCGCTTATCATCACACCGTTTGGGTGACTCTGGTCATTACAACTGCTGTCGTGATTATCGGCCTGGGGATTTCGTTGGCTATCTCGATGCTGGCCAATCAGAAAATCCATGGGGCGCAAGTTTATCGTTTTTTGCTTATCTGGCCTTTTGCGCTTTCACCGGCTGTGGCGGGCGTCGTCTTTCTGTTCATGTTTTCCCCTGGCTTTGGCGTGGTGAATTATCTGACATCGCTGGTGGTCGGGCATGAGTTGAACTGGCTGGGCGATCCCACCCTGGCGGTGATTCTGGTGATTATGGCCAGCGTCTGGAAAAATCTCGGCTATAACATTGTGTTTTATCTGGCGGCTCTGCAAAACCTGAACACGGAAGTGCTGGAGGCGGCGTCTATTGATGGAGCCAATGCCTGGCAACGGTTCTGGCACGTCACCTTCGCATTGCTTTCACCCATGACCTTTTTCCTGCTCATTACGAACATCACGTATTCTTTCTTCGATATTTTTGGCATGATCGATATCCTCACCAAAGGCGGACCGCAAGACGCCACCAATGTCATGATTTACAATCTTTACCGCGACGCGTTTGAGTATTACAAAACCGGTCTGGCGTCGGCGCAATCGGTGATTCTTTTCTTGTTGGTCGTCTTCGTCACGATAATCCAATTCCGCACCAGCGGTCGACAGGTCCACTACGGAGGCTGATGATGAGGCGAAAGACCCGAGATGAGATTCTGACCCATATTGCCCTGATTATCATCGTGCTGGCGGTCATGGCGCCTGTGCTTTTCGCTTTGGCCAAATCGACGCAAACTCGCGCCGAGGTGTATCACTTCCCTCCAAAACTGGGATTTGGCTCCGCGGGCTTGTTCAACTACAAGGTCGCCTGGACGCAGTACGATTTGGGGCTTTATATGAAAAATACGCTGATTGTGGCGGGCATCGTCATGTTCTTCAAAACGCTTTTCTCGATGTTGGCCGGGCTTGGGCTGGTGTATTATGATTTCCCGTTGAAGGAATGGGTCTTTTACTTCATCCTGTTTACGTTGATGATGCCCACAGAGATTATGATCGTGGCGTTGTTCAACGAGGTCTCCAATATGGCCAAAGCGTTGGGGCTGGAAAACAGTTATGCTGTGTTGACGGTGCCTTTCCTGGCCAGCGCCACCGGGGTGTTCCTGTTCAGACAGCATTTCTCCAGCATTCCCAGCGAATTGGCGGACGCGGCGCGCGTGGATGGCGCCGGCCCGGTGCGCTTCTTGTGGAGCATTCTCGTGCCCATTTCCTGGAACGCCATCGCTGCTCTGGCGTTAATCCAGTTCATCTATATGTGGAATCAATATATCTGGCCGTTGGTGATTATCCGGGAGAATGAGATGCAGCTCATTCAGGTGGGCCTGCGGTCGTTGACCAATCAGCAGGACACCACCAATTGGGGGTTGGTTATGGCGGCGGCTATCCTGGCCATGGTCCCGCCCATGCTCATCTTCCTCCTTTTGCAAGAGCAGTTCACTAAGGGGTTTGCACTGGGACAGGAGAAGTAGCCAACTCAAGCTGTTTCACAGCATTTGCGTCGCTTTTCAAGGCCTGATTCAGCAAGGCTGCGATCGGGCCTTTTGTTTTTGTTTATTTTTCACTATTTTTATAGGAAAAAATTTGACGGAATTTGGCGTTTGTGCTATACTTGCGGCCACTCCCTCCCACACACCCTTTGTCCAATCATGAGCATGCTTTATCACCGTCTCGATGACTCCCCCCGAGGGCAGATCATCAAACTGTTGCAGCGCAACGGCCCCATGGGCATCAAGGACCTGCGCCGGGCCCTGGGCGTGAGCGATACTGCCATTCGTCAGCAATTGCAATATCTCATTGCCGACGATCTGGTGGTCGCCACGACCGCGCCGGCCAAAGGCCGCGGCCGCCCGGGCCGGGTCTATCAGCTCACCGACAACGCCCGGCATCTCTTCGCCTGCGAGAGCGAAGACCTGGCCCTGGCCTTGTACAACGAGCTGCTTCTGGAGCAAGGGCCCGAGGTGGTGCAACGGCTCCTGGACCGCGTAGGCCAGCGTCTGGCCGACCAGTATCGGCATCAGATGCGCGGCCTGGCCTTGCAGGAGCGCGTGCGCATGTACGCCAGCCTCCTCGATGAGCGCGGCATCATGGCCGAAGTCGCGGAAGAAGACGATGGCTTCGTGCTTCACGAGTTCAATTGTCCCTATCATGAACTGGCCTCGGCGCATACGGAGATCTGCGAGATGGAACAGAAGATGCTTTCGGACGTGTTGGGCGCCGAGGTCGAACTCACGCACAAAATTGTGGACGGACATCATCGCTGCTCCTTCGTTGTGAAACGCCCTGCATCCAGCACCCAAGAAACGATTGCGTTACAAGCGTCATCTCAGTAACGCGTCATCCTGAATCCAATCACTATCCTGAATCCAAGGAGACGTTATCTACTATGACCGCCGTACTCGAAATCAAAGACCTCCACGCTGCCGTCGAAGGCAAAGAGATCCTGAAAGGCGTGAATCTCACCATCCGTCAGGGCGAAGTCCACGCCCTCATGGGCCCGAACGGCTCGGGCAAGAGCACCCTGGGCTATGTCATCGCCGGACATCCTCACTACGAGGTCACCCAGGGCGACATCCTGTTCAACGGCGAAAGCATCCTCGACCTGGAGCCTGACGAACGGGCCAAGCTGGGCATCTTCCTGGCGTTTCAATATCCCGTCGCCATCCCCGGCGTCAGCTTCGCCAACTTCCTTCGGGCCGCGGTCAGTAGCGTGCGCGGCTACCGCGACCGCGTGCGGGAGGAGATGGAGCGCACGGGCCAGTTCAAAGAGGTCGGCTCCGAGCTCATCCCCATGCGCGAATTCCGCAAGGAGCTGCTGGAGACCATGGATCGGTTCAATGTGGACCGCTCCTTCGCCCGCCGCTATCTCAACGACGGCTTCAGCGGCGGTGAAAAGAAGCGGGGCGAGGTCCTGCAGATGGCCATGCTCAAGCCCAAGATCGCCATCCTGGATGAGAGCGACTCGGGCCTGGATATCGACGCCCTGCGCGTCGTGGCCGACGGCATCAACAAGCTCGTGGCCGACGGCATGGGCGCGCTGCTCATCACCCACTACCAGCGCATCCTCAACTACGTCAAGCCCGACAAGGTCAGCGTGTTCTACGATGGCCGGGTCGTGCTCACCGGCGGGCCCGAAGTCGCCCACATGCTGGAAGAAAAAGGCTACGGCTGGGTGGAAGAACACCTGGATGAGCTGGAAGCCAAGGAAATTGTCAATAGCTAATTGCCAATGGCTAATTGTCAATGAATGCATGGTCATTGTTTACGGCAATCCAAAACCGTGAACAGTGAACCGTGAACCCAACAATAGGAGTAACTTATGGCTACCGAAGCGGATCGCAAAGCGCTTGAAGGCCTGAAAGAGGAATACGAATACGGTTGGAAGACCGAGGGCGCGGAATACGCTTACGTCGCCCGCAAGGGCCTCGACCACGACGTCATCGACCAGATCTCCGACCTGAAGGGCGAACCCGACTGGATGCGGGAATTTCGCCACAAGGCATTGGATATTTTCTTGTCCAAGCCCATGCCCAACTGGGGGCCCGATCTCAGCGAGATCGACTTCGATGACATTTACTACTACATCAAGCCCACCGAAACGGAAAGCAAGGGCGACTGGGACGACGTGCCCTCCTACATTCGCGAGACCTTCGACCGGTTGGGCGTGCCCGAGGCGGAGCGCAAGTTCCTGGCCGGGCTGGGCGCGCAGTTCGAGTCGGAGATGGTCTATCACTCCCTGCGCGAGGAATGGGAGAAGAAGGGCGTCATTTTCGTCAGCATCGAGGACGGCCTGAAGGAGTATCCCGACCTGTTCAAAGAATACTTCGCCACTGTCGTGCCCCCCACCGACAACAAGTTCGCGGCGTTGAACAGCGCGGTGTGGTCGGGCGGGTCCTTCATCTACGTGCCCCCGGGCGTCAAGCTGGACATCCCCCTGCAGGCCTACTTCCGCATCAACGCCGAGGCCGTAGGCCAGTTCGAGCGCACCCTGATCATCGTGGACGAAGGCGCCAGCGTGCACTACATCGAGGGCTGCACCGCGCCCATTTACGACAAGAACAGCCTGCACACGGGCGTTATCGAGATCATCGTCAAGAAGAACGCCCGCATGCGCTACACCACCGTCCAGAACTGGTCCAACAACGTCTTCAATCTGGTCACCCAGCGGGCCCTGGCCTATGAGGGCGCGACCATGGAGTGGGTGGACAGCAATCTGGGCTCCCGCATCACCATGAAGTACCCGGCGGTGATCATGCTGGGCGAACGCGCTCACGGAGAGGTGCTGTCCATGGCCTTCGCGGGCAAGGGCCAGACCCAGGACGCGGGCGGCAAGGTGATCCACGCTGCGCCCAACACCTCCTCCAAGATCATCTCCAAATCCATCAGCAAGGATGGCGGCCGGGCCTCCTACCGCGGGCTGCTCAAGGTCACACCCGGCGCCCACGGCTCGAAATCGCAGGTCGTCTGCGACGCCCTGCTCCTCGACCCCGAATCCCGTTCCGACACCTATCCCTACATCGAAATCGCGGAAGACGATGTCGAGGTCGGGCATGAGGCGTCGGTGAGCAAGATCAACGAGGAACAGCTCTTCTACCTGATGAGCCGCGGCATCCCCGAAGAGGACGCCATGGCCATGATCGTGGGCGGCTTCATCGAACCTCTGGTGAAGGAGCTGCCCATGGAGTACGCGGTCGAGCTCAACCGCCTGATTCAATTGCAGATGGAAGGAAGCATTGGCTGATGCGTGAAACGTGATGCGTGATTCGGCTGCCAATGTATCGCTGTTGGCTCAACACGGATAGAAAGGACACGGATAAAACCCTTTTATCGAATTTTCGTGGCCGAAGAAGGCTCATCGAGGCCAACAATCCGGATTGAGACCGCATCACGTCGAATATTCAATGTGGAGAACACAATGACGACGAAAATCATGACAGCAACCCCCATTTCGGTCGCGGCGGTCAAGGCCATCAGCGACCGTTATAACGAGCCCGCATGGCTGCGTCAGGCCCGGCTCGCGGCCTGGGAAACCTTCGAGGCCATCCCCTGGCCCACCTACAAGGAAGAAACCTGGCGGCGCACCCGCCTCACCGGCTTCAAGCTGGAAAATTACGCCCTGCCCGAGGCCGAGCCCGAGGTCTATGCCTCGCGCGAGGCCCTGCCCGAGCATCTGCGGGAGGAGCTGGCCAAGATCGACAGCGCCGGCGCGCTGGTTTTGCAGGATGGCCGGGCTATTTATCGTGAGCTGGATGAGGCCCTGGCCCGCTGGGGCGTGATCTTCACCGATCTCCGCAGCGCACTGACGGATCATGAGGAGCTGGTGCGCGTGCATCTCGGCGCGCAGGTCTCCGTGGATGAAAACAAGTTTGCGGCCCTGCACTACGCGCTGTGGCTCAACGGCGCCTTCCTCTTCATTCCTCGCAACATTGCCATCGAAAAACCTTTCCAGGTGCTCATCCTCCAGGGCGAACGCGTGGCCAACTTCCACCACACCCTGCTGGTGGGTGAGGAGAACAGCGAGGCGGTTATCGTTGAGGACTTCATGGGCTCGAAAGAGGGCATGAGCGACAGCGTGGCCGAGGTGTTCGCCCAGCAGGCTGCGCGACTGCATTATCTGCGCCTGCAAAATCTGGATGAGACGGCCTGGAATTTCGCCACCCAGCGCATCAGCACGGCTCGGGACGCGCTCTATCGTCACCTGCAGGCCAGTTGGGGCAGCAAGCTGAGCAAGGTATGGATCGATCTCGAGCTGGAAGAGCCGGGCGGGCATGGCGAGCTGCTGGGGCTCTATTTCACCCAGGATCGCCAACACATCGATCACCACACCAACCAGAACCATCGGGTGCCCCATTGCACCAGCGACTTGCTCTTCAAGGGCGCGCTGGATGATCACTCCCGCTCGGTCTATCAGGGGTTGATCCGGGTGTGGCCCGGTGCGCAGAAGACCGACGCCTATCAGAAAAACGACAATCTCATCCTCAGTGACCACGCCCGGGCCGATTCCATCCCCGGCCTGGAGATCGAGGCCGACGACGTGCGCTGCACCCACGGCGCCACCAGCGCCAAGGTGCCCGAAGAATACGTTTTCTACCTCATGGCCCGCGGCCTCAGCCGCAAAACCGCGGTGCGCATGATCGTCCAGGGTTTCTTCGAAGAGGTCCTCAATCGCGTGCCAGTGCCCGGCGTACGCGCCAAGCTGGAAGCCGAAATCGCCCATCGCGTCGGTATTGAATAGGATCAGGATTGGGAGTAGGATTAGGGGGTAATATCCTCAATCCTGATCCTTCATCCCAATCCCAATCCCAATCCTAATCCTAATCCTAATCCTAATCCTAATCCCAAATCCACCCCTTTACGACCATGCCCGACATTGCATCCATCCGCGCGGACTTCCCCATCCTCCAGCAGGAAGTCCACGGCAAACCCCTCGTCTATCTCGACAGCACCGCCACCTCGCAAAAGCCCCGACAGGTCATCGAGGCGTTGGAACGGTATTACCGCCAGGACAACGCCAATGTCCACCGGGGCATTCATACGTTGGCGGAGCGGGCCACCGCAGCCTATGAGCAGGCCCGGTTGAAAGTCGCCCGCTTCATCGGCGCCGCCTCGCCCAAAGAGATTGTGTTCGTTCGCAACACGACCGAAGCCATCAATCTGGTGGCCAACGCCTGGGGGCGGGCCAATCTGGGCCCGGGCGACGAGGTGCTCATCACCGAAATGGAGCATCACTCCAACATCGTGCCCTGGCAACTTGTGACCCAGGCCACGGGCGCAACCCTGCGCTACGTGCCCATCACCAACGCGGGCGAGCTGGACTACGAGGCGCTGGATGCACTGCTGACGGAGCGCACGAAGCTGTTCGCGTTCACGGCCATGTCCAACGTGCTGGGAACCATTAACCCGGTGGCTGAACTCATCGCCCGAGCCCACGCGGTGGGGGCCCTGGCCCTGGTCGATGGGGCCCAGAGCGTGCCCCATCTTCCCACCGACGTGCAGGCCCTGGACGCGGACTTTCTCGCTTTCTCCGGCCACAAGATGCTGGGCCCCACCGGCGTGGGCGTGCTCTACGGCAAGCGGGCGCTGCTGGAGGCCATGCCGCCCTTCCTGGGCGGGGGCGAGATGATCCGCGAGGTCTTCATGGACCACAGCACCTGGAACGCGGTCCCCCACAAGTTCGAAGCGGGCACGCCCGCCATCGCCGAGGCCATCGCCCTGGGCGCGGCTGTGGATTATCTCAGCGACCTGGGCATGGACTGGGTGCACGCGCATGAGCGGGAGATCGTGGCCTACACCTGGGAGAAGCTCTCCGCCATCGAGGGGTTGCGCATCCTGGGCCCGGGCCCGGACCGCCGCGGCGGGCTGCTGGCCTTCACCCTGGGCGATGTGCATCCCCACGACATCGCCGCAGTGCTGGACATGCACGGCGTGGCCGTGCGAGCGGGCCATCATTGCGCCCAGCCTGTCCATGACTATTTCGGCGTCCCCGCCACGGCCCGAGCCAGCTTCTACATTTACAACACGAAAGAAGAAGTGGACATCCTGGCCGAGGCCCTGGAGCGGGCCCGGGCCATGTTCGCGTTCTAGCCTGCTCCTCCTGGCTGAAACAGCCTTAGGTCAAGTCCGGGGATCATCCGAAAGTGCTTGACGTTGCTGGAATAAAGCGGAAGATCATATTCTATCGCCGTCGCTGCGATGATGGCGTCCACCACCCGGATGCCGTGCGATAAAGCATAATCTTCGATATAAATAGCTGCTCGATAGCCGATATTTTCAGATAGAGGGAGTACTGAAGTGTTTAAATCGCGAAGCAATTGACGAATGATTTGAACCTCGCGCTTGTTTCGCGCCCCTTGGAGCAGTTCCATGTAAGTGACGATGGAAATGGCAACGCTCTGTGCTTGGTCTAGAAGATCTGTCGCTTCTGGAACCCCTCGAAAATGCCAGACAAAGATATCCGTATCAAAGATCGCCATAGCGCGGCTTCCTTAGCTCCTCCATGATTTCCTCAACAGAACGCGGATCATCGGCCCACATGCCAAAACTCGGATGATCTTTCGAAATGGGCTTCTTCCGCTGGTGAACAGGGATAATCGTTCCTTTCACCTTGCCGCGATAAAGAATCTCGACGCTTTCATTCCTTTCCAGCGCCCGTAACACATCTTTCATCCGATAACGTAATTGAACAATAGTTGCTTTCATTGATCGACCTCCTAATGTATACTCCCATTATACATTTTTTGCTATTCCTGTCAACAACTTTTCTTCGTGACCTCGCTTCCTTCGAGCCTTCATGGCAAAGGGAACGACAAGGCTAACCAATGACAATGGATGACTTCTACCGCGAAAACATTCTCGACCATTACAAATATCCCAGCTTCAAAGGCCATCTTGAAAATCCCGACATCACCTTTCGCGACGTGAATCCCTATTGTGGGGATGACGTCACCTTTGAGCTGAAAATCGAGGACGACAAGGTCGTGGATGTGGCCTTTCATGGCCAGGGCTGCGCCATCAGCATGGCTTCGGCTGACATGCTGGCCGAAGAGCTGCTGGGCAAAAGCCTGGATGAGGTCAAGGCCATGGACAAGCAGTTCGTTCTGGACATGCTGGGCATCCCCATCGGCCCGGTGCGCCTGAAATGCGCCCTGCTGCCCCTGAAGGTGGTCAAAGCGGGCGTGTGGGGCCTGGACGCCTGGGAAAAAGAGCAGGAGGAGGAAGAAGCGACGTAGGAAACGTCCTGGCGACCAAAGCCTTCAACCTCCCATGCTGAGCGACGTGGGGCGTGAAACGTGAAGACGTGAAACGTGAGGACTTTACGCATGACGTTTTACGCATTACGCATCACGTATTTGCCGTTTCATCCCACCTGGCTTTGAAGGTTCCTCTAGGACGAAGACATTTCCACAGGAGATACATCACCATGCCCATGCCAACCGCCGAAGAAATCAAAGAAGCTTTGAAACAAGTCAAAGACCCAGAGCTCCATATCGATGTGGTGAACCTGGGTCTCATCTACGACATCCGCATCGATGAGGAGAAACAGTCGGTGGATGTGGATATGACGCTGACCGCGCCCGGCTGCCCTGCCGGCCCGCAGATCCTCACCGACGCCTACTACACCATCCAGCGCAATTTCCCCGACATCAGGGATATCAACATCAACCTCGTGTGGACGCCCTTCTGGAATCCTGAGATGATGAGTGAGGAAGCCAAGGAGATGCTAGGGTATTTCTAGGCGGTCCGACCGCAGGGGCGCGTCCTAAAATAGGGATCGCGTTGTCATCAGGAATTCAGTCATGCGGGCTCCACTTCGACCAGTGTCAGCATGCCCTGTACAATGCCCATCATTTTCGGGAATTGCGTTATGTGCACAAGGTTGGGGCGGAGGAAATGGCCTCCTTGCTGCTGGAAATCAAGCGGGCGGCGTGTCCCGGCATCCGCCCGAGGCCCGAGCCGCCGCCATACTCGAAATCGCGGGCTAGAACCGCGGGCGGGAGCCCGTTCCACTGGATGCAAATGTTAGCATGTTGGGGATGGAGGAACGACGGTGGGGGCCAGCACGATGCCCGCCCCGGCGCTGACAAGCCGTAGTCAACGGGCTGACACCGGGCCTGGGCCTCCACGGCATGCTACCACGCTGCCGACGGAGGCGCCAGCGCCCGCCGGGCCAACGCGCATATTCTGATGAACGCATTATTCTTGGGAGCTCACTCTGCATCCAGACGCTTCAGGATTTTTCGCGCCAATGGCTCTTTGATTTCCTTGTGTCGCGGCACGGCCTCCACAACGCCAGTGTTAGGATTGATCCAAAGTCTTGCTCCCGCCCCAACAGCGCCGATGCCGGGCGATGACCTCTTGCCCGTTGCTGATCTCGCCCACTGGGCCGACGCCCGCAGGGTCAGGGATTCATGGGCGTGGGACACAGGCACCGAGTACCGGTTGGTGGCGAAGGTCACCAGGGAGAGCTTGTTCGCCTGCACCGCCACGCGCTTGGCCGTGGGAAAGGGCCGGTCGGGCAGGGGCCGCATCTGCGCTCGCTCCTCTGCCAAAAGCTGGGCTACCGTCGCTTCCTTCCCTCGCGGCCGACGTGGTTGATCCGCCTCGCTCTTCTCTTGCAAATAGGCGTTCAGCTCATCCCAATCCGCAAATTCAGGCGCGCCCACCAGCCAGTTGCGCCGCGCGTAGCCCACGCTGTTCTCCACCCGCCTTTCTCCCAGCCCGAGGCCGGGTTACAGAAGTGAGCTTCGTACAGGTAGTGGCTGCGAAACCGGAATACGCCATCCACGCCACAAAATACACGATCTGCACCCGCTCCCCGCCGATGATCACCTCCCCCTCGCCAAAATCTACCTGCATCGTCTCCCCGGGCCGGTAGCTCAAGGGCACATACACCTGCTTCCGCACCCGCTTCCGCAGCTCGCCCACATACGCACGCACCGTGGACTTCGCACCGGTGAAGCCATGCTCCTCCACCAGCAATGCATACATCCGAGCCGCCGTCCGCCGCTGCTTCTTCGGTTTCTCCTCATCTTCCTCCACCCCACCTCTACAGCAACGCCGGCCCCAGCACGGGCGCCGGACGTTCAACCTGTTGCTGATAGCGGGGTGTCTCGCTGTCGCTCAACATCTTCCTGATGGTGTTCCGGGAGTGTCCTGTTTCTCTCGCCACCTGTCGCTGGCTCTTGCCTTCCACCAGCACCCTATGGCGAATCTTCGCTTTGTGATCCATGTTCAGCATGTCCTTCTCCTTGCAAGTTGAATGCCATTTGATGATTGCCTTCAACTATACAAGGAACTCGGGCGGTGGATCACTTTTCAAGGATCGTTTCCGCCTCTACTGGATCACTTTTAGAGTATCAAACACACACTCATATGTTTCAAACCCCACGGCTCGGTCGAGAGCACTGAAAGAGAAGGTGGCCAGGGCTGCGTTGATCTCCTCTTCAAGGTGCGATAGCTCTTCTGCACACAATTGAGTATTGAGCCATTCTCGAATCCGATTGCCGCTAAACTGAAGGCGCTTTCAAAGTCCGGTTTTTCGCTTCCCTGCGAAGCCCCTTCGGGGCTCTTTCAACAGCCCGCAGGGCTTCGCATAAGGTAACTCGGAGGTTTAGCTCCGAGCGGAAGAAAGAGCCAAAAACCTTGGTTTCAATCTACCTTGAGTTTAGATGCGTTGCTCTAATCCTTTGTTACTGCTAAGGTCGCGCCGTCGCTTTTCGCCACGAAGACACGAAGAAAACGAAGGCGTGACGTCGTGTCTTCGTCCCTTCCCCCGCGTGCGGGGGGGAGCCGGAGGGGGCCTTCGAGCCTTCGTGGCTTTTGGCGGTCGAAAGTCAAACACGTTAGCAGTTATGCCAAAACCGATAAAGCTTTGGCGCTGTTGACGAATTCCTCAGATGCTCAAAGGCGGTTCACTTAATCTTCGGCATTTCATCGCCCGGCAGCCAGTCGACATTCACTTTGTCTTTGGGATCGTAAGGCGCTTTGACGAAGACGGCCTTCCAGGGAACGTCCCCCCGGTTGATGAGGTAGTGGGGGGTCAGCGGCGGCACATGACATAGCACGCCCGGCTCCAACGTCCACATTTCACCGTTGATGTAGATGTCGACCGTTCCTTCCAGCGTGAAGAAATTCTCCTCGATGGTGCGGTGATAATGGGTTTGGAAATCCTCGCCGGGCATAAGCACCACCAAACCGAAGTCGGAACGAGGCCCGCGCATGAGGTATTTGGGACCAGAGACGCCATCGAAGCGATATTCGACTTCGTCTTCGTGGATTTTGAATGGTTTCATAAATATTCTCCTTGGGTTGGCTCGATGATCTATTCCCCCGGCGCCCGCCACATGGAGGTCGTCACGCCATCATCCGCGAGCTTGAGCTGGGGAGTATAGGCCTTTTGCCATCGATCGTATAGGTCTTCGTAGATTTCGGCCAAAGCGGGATTGGGCTCATACACGCGATCCGCTTGCACCAGCTCGCGGGCGGCCGCGGACATATCCTCATACAGGCCAGCGCCCACGCCGGCACAGATGGCTGCGCCCAACGCGGTGGCCTCTTTGACCACGCGCGTGTGCACCGGAATTTGCAGCACGTCAGCCAAAATCTGCGACCAAAGCGGACCTTTGGAGGCGCCGCCGGCGAAGATGACGCTTTCGGGGAAGGAGCCGGTGATGTCGGCGATGCGCCGCAAGTTGGCCAGGGTGATGATGGCGGCGTTCTCCTCCAGCGCCCGGAACATGCCCGCGCGGGTGAAGACATCGGGGTCCAGACCCAGATTCAGGAAGGAGGGCGCCGCATGTCGCCAGTGCATGTAATCCATAGCATCGGAGAAGATGGGGATGATGCCATGCGAGCCGGGCGGGACCTCGGCCGCCATCGCCTCCAGCCGGGCGTAGGGGTCTTCGCCCGCGGCCAGGGCCGCCGCCTTGATGTCGGGAGTGATGGCGTCGCGAAACCAGCGCACCGCGATGCCCGGGAAGAAAACGATGGCCTCGGCCTGCCATTGGCCCGGCACAGCGTGAAAGTTCATGCGGATGCGGCCCGAAGGGTCGCTGAGCGGCTCCGCCAGATTCACCTCCTGCTGCCAGAAGGAGCCGCCAAACACCGCCGCCTGACCCGGCTCCACCGCCCCCACGCCCACCGCGCCCAATTGAGCGTCGCCGCCGCCCATGACGATGGGAATTCCCTCAGGCAGACCGGTCTCGGCCGCAGCCTGGGCTGAAACATGGCCGATGACCGTACCTGACTCCGCAACGGGCGCACTGAGCAGATCGGGACGCAGGCCGCACGCCTCCATGATCTCGGGCGCCCATTGGCGGGTGGTGAGATCGAAAAGGCCCGTGGTGCCGCCGTTGGACGGATCGACATGAGGCGGTGCGCCCAACCGCACCGCGATCCAATCGCTGAGCATGACCATGCTGGCGGCGCGATCATAGATCTCCGGCTCGCGCCGTTTCAGCCACAGCAGCCGCGGCGCCGCGCCCAGGGCGAAGGTCTGGCCTGATTTCAGATAGATCTCATACTCCAGATGGGGATTCTGCACCCGCAGATCCCGCACCTCCTGAATAGCCCGGGCGTCGACATTGGCGCAAGCCCACAACTCTTGCGTATGTTCGTCATACAGAGCGATCCCTTCGCGCATACTGGTCGTGCTCACCCCCACCACATTGGCGTCGGGCGTTTGGGCCAGCACGTCATGGATGCATGACTTCAACAGCTCCCAGTTGTGGGGCATATCGAACTCCATAGAGCCCGGATAACGAGGATCGCTTTTATGCGTCCATTCCCGGCCCGATGCCGCGACCTGCCGTCCATGCTCATCGAACAGCACAGCGCGACCGCTGCCGGTGCCGGCGTCAAGCGCCAAGAGATGTCTCATAGGAAAGCGCTCCTTCAAAAGACGCAAGGAGGCCGCGTGGAATGACGGCCTCCTTGCTAGAGAAGTAGACTAGAAATCGTAGTCGTCGATGTTGTCGATGGTGAACTTCACCCGTTCGGGCAGCAGGATGATGCCGTTATTGGGCGCTTCGTAATCGTAACCCTGAATCTTGTTCGGGGAGACCTCCACCGTGCCCACATCGGGAACATCGAATTTGTCGCCGACCTTCAGCTCCTTGCCTTCGATGAGCATGTTGGTCACGTAGACGGCCAGCTTGCCCTGCTTGACCACGTCCCACAGGCCGAACTCTTTGACCGTGCCCGATTTGACGTACTGGCGCATAACGTTGGGGGTGGAGAAGCCGGTGATGATGACCTTGCCGGCAATGCCCAGATTCTCGGCGGCCTGGGCCGTGCCGGGCAGCGCGTTGGCGTCGGGGCAAATGACCGCGTCCAGATCGGGATAAGTCTGGAAGAGATCCGTAGGCACCTGCACGGCTTTCTGCGCATCCTCGCCGCTGAATTCCGTGGCCACGACTTCCCAGTTGGGATATTCATCTTTGATGATCTGCTTGGCCACAGTGGCCCACTGGTTCTGATCGGTCACCGTGGGGCTGGAATAGTGGAAGGCAACCTGCTTGGGCGATCCCTTGGGATCATCCATCTGCTCGGCCGCCATTTCCACCAACATGCGGCCCAGGATGTCGGGCGTGCCCTGATTGATGTAGAAGGTTCGGCATTCGGGATTCGTGTCGGAATCCCAGGTGACGACCTTCACGCCCTTCTCGGAAGCGCGCTTGAGCGCTTCGCACAGACCATCGGGCGAGAGAGAGGAAATGGCGATGCCATTGTATCCCTGGTTGACGAAATTGTTGATGTACTCGATCTGACCGCTGACACTGGCCTCGCTGGGACCGTCATACTTCACATGAATGCCCAGCATCTTGCCCATTTCTTCGGCGCCCTTGCCGCCCGATTCGAAGAAACCGACGCCGGTCAATTTGGGAATGAACGCGATCTTGACTTCCGACTTGGCTGGAGATTCCGACTTGGGAGCTTCGGTGGCTGCAGGTGCAGACTTGGCGGGCTCCTCCTTGGTCGCCGGGGCCTGCTGCGAAGCGCACGCGCCGACGAAAGCGGCCATCAGCAGCGCCACGACCAAGATCAACAGCAATCTTTTACGAGACATTGCTTGATCCTCCTTTGGGAATGAGAGAAAAAAGAGAGTTGGGCGGGTGAGTGGAAATAGTGGAACAGTTTGGGACAACAACCAGAGGCATCGATTGCTTCTTGAATCTTCACCTCCTTGCTTCCGACATCTTGAGCGCTTTCTGATTCAATCGACGCTGATTGTAGGCAGCAACGAAAAGTTTGAGCGCGACCACCAGGATAAGCAATGCGCCCACCACAACCGGCACCACATCGCTGGTGACGCCCATCGCCAGCAGCCCCTGGCGCAAAAAGCCAATGAGAAAACCCGCCAGCAGCGTGCCCACGATGGTGCCTTTGCCGCCATAAATATCTGCGCCGCCCAACACCACCACGGTGATGATGGAGAGAAGCGCCTCCTTGCCCAAATCGGAACGGGCCGAGGTGAAGTAGGAAGTCAATACCACGCCCGCCAGGGCCGCGCCCAAACCGCTCAGCGCATAGACGGTGATAAGGGTGGATTTCACAGGGACATTGCTGTATCGGGCGGCGTCCGGATTCACGCCGATGAGATAAAGATAACGACCGAAGCGCGTCTTATGCAGGATGACTCCCAAAAAGGCCGCAAAAACGAGGACGATCAAGAGGGGATAAGGCGCCCAACCGATGCCGCCGTGGGCGATCTGATTGAAGCTGTGGGGAAGTCCGCTGATGCCCTCATACATATAGGCTGCGAAACCCGCAGCGCCATACGCCTTGAATCCCAGCGCATCCAAAAGCCCCGGCAGGCCCATGGCGACGCCCGCAAACATGAACAGCGAGCCCAGAGTGATAACCAGCGGGTTGACGTCGGTGGCGGCCACAAACGCGCCGTTGAACATGCCCGCCAGAATGCCAACGCCCAGAGCGATGAACATGGCGATGAAGATGTTGACGCCTGCGACCCATGTCAGGCCCAAGGTGATGGAAGCCAGCCCCATGATGGAAACGCCAGAGATATCGATGCCTGCGGTGATGATGATCAGCGTCAGGGGCAGCGCCGCCAGCAGGATGTGGGTGAAGTCGCTGGTGGAATAAAGCAGATTCTCCAGATTCAGAAACGTGGGATTGATGGCGCCCAGCACCAGGATCTCCAGCACCAACAACACCGCCAGGCCGAATTCCCACGTTTTCATCCATTTCAAAACATGCGCTTTCATGCTTGCTCCTCTCTGGTGGATGGATTCAAGTGATTATTTTCTTTGCGTACGGCGGCCCGGGCCTGCCGCTGCTGCGCCGCCACCGCCCGACGCACCCGATAATCCAGGTACACAGCGGCCAGCAGGATGGCGCCGCCCACAGCATTGTTCCAGTAACCGGGCACCTTCAAAAAGACCAGCGCGCTGTCGACCGCAGTGAGGAAGATGGCGCCCACCAACGCCGAAAGAGGCGTGCCCACGCCGCCCGTCAGGTTGACGCCGCCCAACACATCCGCAGCAATCGCCCGCAACTCCTGGCCATTGCCCGCCTGCATGGGCACAAAACCGATCTGGGCCACGAAGATGACGGCGGCGATGCCGGCAAACAACCCGGCCAGGGTGTAGGCCGTGAACAACGTCTTGCGCACCGGGATATCCATCAGCCGGGCGCCTTCTTCATTATCGCCCACAGCATAAAGATAACGCGCCTTCTTGAAGCGTCGCAACAGCAAAGCCGTAAAGATCACAATGACCAGCGTCACCCAGATGAAAAACCTGACGCCCAGGATACGCCAGTTGGCGAAGAACTTGATGCTGGTGGGGATGGTTTCGATCCAGCTGCCGCCGGTGATAATGAGCATCAATCCCCTATACACGCCCAACGTGCCGAGGGTCATGATGATGGGAGGCACGCGCAGGAACGTGATTCCCACCGCATTGACCATGCCCGCCAGCACGCTCACCGCCAGAGCCAACAGCACGGCCAGGGGCAGCGCCACGCCCGCGTTCAGGGCCACGCCCAGGATAACGGCGCTCAGCCCCAAAATCGCGCCCACCGATACGTCGATGCCGCGGGTGAGGATGACGAACATTTCACCGATGGACACCAGGATCAAAATCAAGCTGCTGTTGAGAATGTGCATCAGTGAGCGGGCCCGCCAGAAATTGGGATTGATCAGCCCCACCACCAGCACCAACAAGATCAACAGCAAGAAGACCAAAAGTTCGCGACTGCGCCAGATACGACTCATAGACTTGCTTCTCCCTGAAGACCAAAGGCGGCGGCCATAATTTTTTGCAACGAGATGTCGGCTCGCTGCGTCTCCTGGATGATGCGACCTTGATACATCACCAAAATGCGATCGCTGAGATCCACGATCTCCTCCAATTCAGAAGAAATGAGCAAAATCCCCACCCCCTGCTCCGCCAATCGATGGATGAGGTGATAGACATCCTGGCGAGCGCTGGCGTCCACCCCGCGGGTGGGTTCATCCAGAATGATGACATCGGGCTTGCTTGCCAGCGCCTTGGCGAGCACCACCTTCTGCTGATTCCCGCCGGAAAGGGTTCTGGCGATCTGATAAAGGCTGTTCATCCTGATAGACAATTGCTCGCGATAACTGTCGCCGACCACCTCCTCCTGCTTGCGTGAAATCAAATACCGCCCCAATCGATCGAGGATGGTCGCGGTCATGGTGTAAAGACTGGGCAGATCGAGAAAGATGCCGTGGGCGTGTCGGTCTTCGGGCACATACACCAACCCCAACGACTGGCTCCTCCGGGCATCGGGTTTCTTCACCTCCTGTCCTTTGATGAAAACCCTTCCCCGGGCATGAGGGTCCAGGCCCACCACCGCCTCTGCAACCTCGGTGCGCCCTGCGCCCACAAGCCCGGCGAGCCCCACCACCTCGCCCGCCCGAACCTGAAAGCTGACGTCCTGGAAAGCGTCGCTGCTGAGATGCTGCACATCGAGCGCGACTTCGCTGGCCTCGCGGCTTTGGGCGCTTCGCGCCCGTCGCTCCACCTCTCGCACATCGGCATCCTCCGGCAGCATAGCCCGCACCAGCTTCTGCGAATTCAATTCGCTGGTCGGCGCGGCCAGAACAATACGCCCTTCGCGCAAGACGCTGATGCGATGCGAGATGTCCATGACCTCATTGAGACGATGGGAGATGAAGAAAATGCCGATGCCGCGTTGCGACAGCGTACGCATTCGATTGAACAGGTGCTCCACCTCCCGGAAGGTCAACGCCGAGGTGGGCTCATCCAGAATCAAAATCTGCGCATTGCGCAGCAATCCGCGGATAATTTCCAGCAATTGCTGGTTGGCGATGCTCAGCGAGCCCGCCTCCTCCGACAACCCGCTTTCGAATCCGATTTCCTGCGCCAGACGCGTTATCTTTTCCCGGGCTTCCCCGACATCGATATCCAGCCCGAGCAGCAGATTCTCCTCCACCGACAGGTGGGGAAAAATGTGAGGCTCTTGAGGAACCATGTAAATGCCGCTTTTGTGCGCCTCGTTGGGACTATGAAACACCCGGCGCTGGCCATCGATGAAGATATCGCCTCGTTCCGGAATGTACACGCCCGAGAGGATTTTCATGGTTGTCGATTTCCCCGATCCATTTCCGCCCAACAGAGCATGGATTTCCCCGGGCCGCAAATTCAGATTGATGCCCTTGAGTACGGGCACCCCGGCAAAAACCTTCCAGATGTTCTTGAGTTCGACCAATGGCGTTTTATCGCTCTGCGGGTCGTAATGATCCGGTGAGGGCGTAGCAGGTTTCGCCATGCGAGATTTCTCCGAGAGAAAGACCGATTATGCAATGACGCCTGTAACTGCTAACGTACTTGACTTTAGGCCGCCAAAAGCCACGAAGGCTCGAAGTTTTTCGAAGACACGAAGGAAAAATCAAGAAAAATACGTCGTGCCTTGGCTTTTCTTCGTGTCTTCGTGGCAAAAAGTGGTGGCGATACCTTAGCAGTTACTGACGCCTTTTGAAAAAACGTCATTACAAATTGCGAATTGTCGCGTTCAAATGTGAACGTGCATCACATCTGTTTACTAATCATAGTACAGCAAAGACGGTTTGTCAACCCCATTACAAACATCATCTATCGGAAAAATGGTCGCTTTCTCGATCCTTCCCCCCACATCTGTCGAATTATTATTGACAATTGTCAAAAAAGGCTTATACTAGATGCAGAGGTTGCAGTCACAAATGAACTTTTGTTTCACATACGTGCGATTGCGCACCACATCCCCCCTTTCGAATGAGATGTATCCATGTCGGAACTGACTATTGAACGCGACAATCACCGGATGGAATATCTGGCCCGAATTGCATCGCTTTATTATGATCACAACAAAACGCAGCAGGAGATTGCAAACGAGGTCGGATTGACGCGTTCCGCGGTCTCACGGCTGCTGACCGAAGCTCGCGAAAAAGGCATTGTCGAGATCATCGTGCATTACCCCTGGCGCAACTCTCCCGAACTGGAGCAAGCGCTCATCAGCACTTTTCACCTGAAAGCCGCGCGGGTGCTGGTGCGCGGCTCCAAATCTTATGAGGAGATGTTGCGAGGATTGGGCGTGCTCGCAGCAGCCTACTTCGATAGCATCCTGCATGATGGCATGATCATCGGCATTTCCTGGGGCACGGCCCTTTATCAAATGATCAACACCCTTCGCCCGCGCAAAATGCCGGGAGTGGAGGTGGTGCAGCTCTTGGGGGCCACCGGCTCAGAGAACACCCCCACCGATGGCCCCATTCTCGCCCAACTCCTGAGCGACCGCCTGGGCTGCCGCAGTTGGCACCTTCATGCGCCCCTCATTGTGGATAGTGAGGCGGGTCGCAACGCCCTCTTGCAGGATCGGAACATCCAGCAAACGCTTGAACGGGCCAGGCACGCGGATGTAGCGCTGGTAGGCATCGGCTCCACGCGTTCGGATTTGTACAGTCTTTTGCGGGCCGGGTATGTCACGGAAGAGGAAGCGCAGGCCATTCGCGAAAAGGGGGCCGTGGGCGATGTCTGCGCCCAGCATTACAATCTCTGGGGCCAGTGGCTTGATATCGACATCAACCGCCGCGTGGTGGGCGTCGAGCTGGATACGCTATCGCGGATTGACACCATCATCGGGGTGGCTGGCAGTTCTCGTAAAGGACAGGCCATCCTCGGCGCGCTGCGCGGGGGCTATGTCAACGTCCTCATCACCGATGACCAGGCCGCGCAAAAAGTGCTGGCTCTCAACGAAACTTCACATTGATCGCTTTTCTTTCCATTCAAATTCAAGGAGGTTTCTTCCCATGGATTGGGGAATGCAAAATCGCTTCAACAGCGTTTTCAATGCCGAAAGCGGCAAGACCATTTTCTACGCCGTGGATCACGGTTATTTCATGGGCCCGACCACCGGCTTGGGCGACATGCGCAAGGCCATCCATCCCATCGTGGATTATGCTGACGCGCTGATGCTGACCCGAGGTGCGCTGCGCACTTCGGTCGATCCGGCCCTGCGCAAGCCCATCGTGTTGCGGGTTTCCAGCGGCACCAGCATCCTCAATGAAGACCTGCTGCATGAGGGCGTTTCGGTGGATATCGAAGAAGCCATTCGCCTGAACGCGGCCATGGTCGCTTTTTCTGTCATGATCGGCACCGAAAGCTCGGAACGAGACACGGTGCTCGGCCTTTCCAAAGTCATCGACCAGGCGGAACGCTATGGCATCCCCACCCTGGCGGTGACTGCGGTGGGGCGCGGCCTCAATCGCGACGCCCGCTATCTGAGCCTGGCCACCCGCATGTCGGGCGAACTGGGCGCGCGGATGGTCAAGACGTATTACTGCGAGGATTTCGAGCGGGTTGTGGCCACGTCATTGGTGCCCGTCGTCATTGCCGGCGGCAAGAAGATTCCTGAGAAAGATGCTTTGACCATGGCCTATCGGGCGATTCAGGCTGGCGCTGCGGGCGTGGATATGGGCCGCAACATCTTCCAGTCGGAAGACCCTGTGGCCATGATGCAAGCGGTGGGCGCCATCGTGCACAAAGACGCCACCGTCGATGAGGCTTATGAGCTCTTCCTGGACCTGAAAAACAGCTAAGCCTTTTCACTTGAATCTTTCCTCCTTTTGCAAAGCCCGAGGTTGCGCTAACGCGATCTCGGGCTTTGGCATTAAACTGAAATCATTTGTAACTAAACGCATTTTGAAATCAGGTGTTTTCAGCCTCGGCCACCCGGAGCTGAAGCTCCGGGCTACGAAACGACGCCGGGTGATGGGGTTTTACAAATTAAACGGGTCATGGGCCTCATTCTATTACCGGATTGTTTTGTAAACGTTCATAACCCGGCTTCCTGCGGCGCGCGACCTGCACCGTAGCCCCATTCATGGGGCGTCGTTTTTAGCCCGCAGGTGAACCTGCGGGCGGCGGCGCGGCCAGAGAATCGCCTTTCATGGATGTTCCAATGCAAACCAAAAGCCTTGGTTTCAATTTGCTTTCAGTTTACTCACGTAGCGAGGCAAAAACCACGAAGATACGACGACACGAAGGAGAAAAAGTGGCGGGTGGCAGATGGCAAGTGGCAGGTGAAAACGCCGTAGCCAGAAAGACTTGCCACTTGCGACTTGCAAACCTGCAAACCTGCATTGTCTTCGTCCCTTCGAGCCTTCGTGGCAAAGCATTTTCGAGGCCGAACCAGGCCACCTTAGCAGTTACGCGTTCATTGCGAATTGGTCGTGACATTTATATTTGGTCTATACCAGATTGCTGTGGTATACTCAATTGCAATTTCACGATGGAGGTGAGGTCAGAGCCGCCAATCATCCATCCATGCAACCACGTTTTCGAGCCATCCCACTCAACCCAACCTCAAGGAGGAACAAATGAAACGCAGAACTTTGATTGTCATCGTGTTGATCATGGCCCTGGGGCTGTTGTTGGCCGCATGTGGCGGCGGCTCTGCGCCGGCCACCCAAGAAGCGCCCGCCCAGCCCACCCAAGCGCCCGAGGCGACCAAAGCCCCTGAGCCCACCAAGGCTCCCGAAGCCAAAGAAGGCGGCGTCCTGCGCATGCTCACCTGGGAAGGCTATGCGCCCGAGGAGCTGGTCAAGAAATTCAGCGATGAAACCGGCATCAAAGTCGAGGTCAGCT
>JALXCB010000131.1 GCA_026991225.1 Anaerolineae bacterium
CCCCGGTTCCCCCCACCCCCATGCCCGAGGTAAGCGCCTTCGATAGGGTGCTGGAAGCGGCGCAGGATTATCTGGCCGAGAATCGACCTCCGGTCATCTCCGCCAAAGACCTCTACGACATCCTCAACGACGGCGATCCTGACAACGACCCCTTCATCATCTCCGTGCGTGCGCCCGAGGATTACGCCAAGGGCCACATCCCCGGCGCCATCAACATCCCCTGGAAGACCATCGCCGATCCCGAAAACCTGGCCAAAATCCCCGACGACCAGCCCATCGTCGTCTATTGCTACACCGGCCACACCGGCGCCATCGCCACCACCATCCTCAATTTGCTGGGTTACGAAGCCACCAACCTCAAATACGGCATGATGGGCTGGACCCACGACGACGAAGTCTTCGGTCAGACCCGCTATGACCTGGCCGCCTCGCCCGATTACCCCGTGGAAACGACCATCAACGAACCCACGGAAACCTACGAGCATCCCGAACCAGACGTGGACGCCAGCAATCCCGATGACGTGGTTCGGGCGGCTGCCGCGGCCTATCTGGCGGAAGAGCGGCCTCCCGTCATCAGCGCCGAAGCCCTCTACGAGAATCTGAACGATGGCGATCCCGACAACGACCCCTTCATCATCTCCGTGCGGGCCCCCGAAGATTACGCCAAGGGCCACATCCCCGGCGCCATCAACATCCCCTGGAAGACCATCGCCGATCCCGAAAACCTGGCCAAAATCCCCGACGACCGCCCCATTGTCGTCTACTGCTACACCGGCCACACCGGCGGCATCGCCACCACCATCCTCAACGTGCTGGGTTACGAAGCCACCAACCTCAAATACGGCATGATGGGCTGGACCCACGACGACGAAGTCTTCGGTCAGACCCGCTACGACCTGGCCACCGCCCCCGACTATCCGGTGGAGAAGGGCGCGGGCGGCGAAGCGATGGGCGGCGAAAACGCCATCCTGCCCGCGGTGCAGGAGGCCATGAGCGACGGTCTGGACTTCATTAAGGCGGACGCCCTCTACGAAAACCTGAACGACGGCGATCCCGACAACGACCCCTTCATCATCTCCGTGCGTGCGCCCGAGGATTACGCCAAGGGCCACATCCCCGGCGCGGTCAACGTCAGCGTCACCAAGCTCTTCGATCCCGAGTTCCTCTCCACCATCCCTGAGGACAAGGAGATCGTCGTGGTGTGCTACACCGGCCAGACCGCCTCCCAGGCCGCCTCGGCCCTGGAGATCGCGGGCTACGACGCCAAGACCCTGCTCTTCGGCATGAGCAGTTGGACCACCGATCCCGAGGTCTTCGTCAAACGCTTCAATCCCGAAAAGCACGCTCACGATTATCCCACCACCACAGAGCCAGGAACCTGGGGCGATGAGACCTACGACCTGCCCGAGCCTCCCGGCGCCGACCCGGTGGCTGCGGCCGCGGCCTGGCTGAGCGACGGCCCCAACTACATCAAAGCGGACGCCCTCTACGAGAACCTGAACGACGGCGACACGGACAACGACCCCCTCATCATCTCTGTGCGGGCCAAGGAAGATTACGAGAAAGGTCACATCCCCGGCGCGGTTTGGGCCAGCCCCAAAGAGCTCTTCACCGAAGAAATGCTGAGCAAGATCGACCCCGACCGGCCCATCGTCACCGTGTGCTACACGGGCCAGGCCGCCGGTTGGGTGGCCGCGGGCCTCAACGACCTGGGCTACGACGCCAGCGTCTTGCTCTTCGGCATGGGAAGCTGGACCACCGACCCCAACGTCTTCGTCAAGCGCTTCAACCCTGAAAAGCACGCCCACGACTATCCGGTGGAGAAGTAAGTCAGGATAAAGGATCAGGATTGGGGATTCAACCCTTCCACGAATCCCCAATCCTTCTCCTAATCCCAATCCTGATCCTGCTCCCGATCCTACTCCGGAGGAACGACGCATGAAGAAAACCTCATTCCTGTGGCTTCTTGCCGTGGCCGCACTCATCATTGTTGGCATTTTGGTCATCCGCCCGCCGGCATGGGCCACGCCTGTTCATGCCGTGCCGCGTGCGGCCAGCATCGCCTCGGAGGCTGACGCGCACCTTTCGTCAAACGTGAAACGTGAGACGTCATCATCTTCGCACCTTGGTCTCACGTCGGGTCTTGGCAGCTCTCTGGACGAAACAAGCGTGCAATCTCTCGTGGCGGATACGCCCTCTTCGGATAACTGCATCGCCTGCCACACCGACAAAAAGAAGCTCAAGAAACTTGCCAAAGAGCCCGAGGAAGTAAAATCGGAAAAAGCCTCCGGCGAGGGGTGAGCGGGCGGCTTGCCTCCGTTGGAGGTATGGCAAAAAGTCCTGGTCAAGGACAAATTTCTGGAAAAAGACATCCATGCCGACATCGGCTGCATCGCCTGTCATGGCGGCCAGCCCGACACCGACGACAAGGACGCGGCCCATGAGGGCATGGTTCAGAAAGTGGGCGCGAATCCCGCGGCCACCTGCGGTAAATGCCACGTGGACTACGCCCAGGCCGCCCAAACCAACATTCATCGCTTGCAAACCGGCTATCAAGAGGTGCTGGCGCATCGCGGCGGCGACTTCACCGACCCCACCTTCGTCACTGCCTACTCAAATCATTGCACAGGCTGCCACGCGGATTGCAGCGACTGCCATGTGAGCCGACCTTCGGCCCTGGGCGGCGGCTTGCTCTCCGGACATCTCTTCAAGAAAACCGCGTCCATCTGGCAAACCTGCGGCGGCTGCCACAGCACCCGCATCGCCGATGATTACAAAGGCGGCCACGAGGGCATCCCGCCCGACATTCACTGGGAGAAAGAGGGGATGCTTTGCAGCGACTGCCACACCGATGACGCCGCCTATCACAACGGCAGCCACGGCGGCGCCCGCTACGACGACCCCACCGCCCCCACGTGCATCCAATGCCACGAGGACGTGAAGCCGGGCGACGGCATCGAACAGCATGACCAGGAGCATCTGGAGAAAATGGCCTGCCAGACCTGCCACGCCGCGGGCCAGTACAAGAGCTGCTTCGGCTGTCATACGGGCATCGACGACAAAGGCATCAAGTATTTCGCCAGCGAGCCCTCGCAGATGACTTTCAAGATCGGCCACAATCCTCTCAAAAGTGAACGTCGCCCGTGGGAATGGGTGCTGCTCAGACACGTCCCGACCAACAAAGATCTGTTCGCCTATTACGGCGACAACCTCCTGCCCGGCTTCGACAATCTGCCCACCTGGAAGTACACGACGCCCCACAACATGCGTCGCATCACGCCCCAAAACGAAACCTGCAACAGTTGTCATGGGCAGGACGATCTCTTCCTCACCGAAAAGGACGTGACGCCCGAAGAGCGGGCCGCCAACACCCCGGTCATCGTCGCGCCCGAGGACATCCCCCAGCCTGTGGAGGAGGGAGGATCATGAGGAAAGTAATCAGTAATCCGTGTTCAGTCATCAGTGTTCAGGGGACTTTGCTCCTGCTCCTGATCCCAATCCTGATCCTGATCCCCTCCATCGCCCACGCTCAGGACGGCCCTGACCCCGACCGCCCCACCAACGAACAATGCCTGGTGTGCCATGAGGAGCCAGGACTGAGCATGGTGCTGCCCTCCAACGAAGTGCTGCCTCTGAGCATCGATCCGGGCATCCTCGGCCGTTCCGCCCACGGGCATGACGCGTCGGAGGAGGTGCGGTGCGTGGACTGTCACAACGACCTGGACGGCTATCCCCATCCTCCCTTCCCCGACGTGGACTACCGCACCTGGCAGTTGAAAATGAGCCTGGTCTGCGGCAACTGCCATGAGGATCAGGCCACCGACCGCCAGAACAGCGTCCACGCCCGCCTCATCGCCGCGGGCAAATTCGAGGCCGCAAGCTGCGCCGACTGCCACGGCAGCCATGACGTCTTCTGGGTGGACCCGGAGAAGCACCAGGTGGATCGCATGGACCAGGTGGACGCCTGCGCCCAATGCCATCGCACCATCGCCGACCAATACAAGCTGTCGGTGCACGGCCAGGAGGCCCTGAAGGGCAACCCCGACGTGCCCGTGTGCAGCAACTGCCATCCCGCCCACAAGATCCTGGACCCTCGCAGCGCCGAATTCCGCCTGAAATCGCCCGAGCTGTGCGGGCAGTGCCACGCGGATGAGGAGCTGATGGCCAAATACGACATCTCCACCGACGTCTTCGACACCTATGTGGCCGACTTCCACGGCAGCACTGTCGCCATCTTCGAGGCCACGGAACCGGGCGTCTACACCAACAAGGCCGTATGCAGCGACTGCCACGGCGCCCATCGCATCCTCCCCCCCACCGACGTCAACTCCAGCGTCATGAGCGCCAACCTGGTCAAGACCTGCCAGCGCTGCCATCCCGACGCCAACGAGAACTTCACCAAGAGCTGGCTGGGGCACTACCGGCCCAATTGGGAGAAATACCCCATCGTCACTGCGGTGCAATGGTTCTACTACCTGGTCATCCCCGTCACCCTGGGCTTCTTCGCCATCTTCGTGGGCACAGACATCTTCCGCACCATCAAGAACAAGTTCTCCCGCAAGAAGCAACCAAAGGGAGAAGCCGAGGACGAGTCCGGAGGAGGTGAGGATCATGCGTGAGAAAATGCGAACCATCATCCGCTTCGGTCCCATCGAGCGCACCGAGCACTTCCTGCTTCTGCTCTCCTTCACCATCCTCGCCATCACCGGCCTGGTGCAGAAGTTCCCCGACAACGGCCTCTCCCTGTGGATCATCCGCCTGCTGGGCGGCATCGAGTACACCCGCACCATCCACCACATCTCGGCCATCGTCCTCATCCTCCTCTCCATCTTCCACGTCTTCTACGTGGGCTACAAGATCTACGTACTCAAGCGCCCGCTGAGCATGTTGCCCGGCCTGAAGGACGTGCGCGACGCCATTGGCTTGTTCAAATACAACCTGGGGCTGAGCGAGCGGCCGCCCGAGATGGACCGTTACAATTTCGGTGAGAAGATCGAGTATTGGGCCGTGGTGTGGGGCACGCTGGTCATGGCCATCAGCGGCTACATGCTGTGGAACCCCGTGCTCACCACCCGCATCTTCCCCGGCGAGTTCATCCCCGCCGCCAAGATGGCCCACGGCTACGAAGCCATCCTCGCCGTCCTCTCCATCCTCATCTGGCACGCGTGGCACGTGCACATCAAGCATTTCAACAAGAGCATCTTCACCGGCCGCATCACCCTGGAGGAGATGGAGGAGGAGCACGCGCTGGAGCTGAAGCGCATCGAGTCGGGCGAATGGCCGCCGCCCCTGCCTCCCGCCCAAGAACGCTGGCGGCGGGCTGTCCGCTACCTGCCCCTGGCGGGCCTGGTGGCCATCCTGCTCCTCATCACCACCTACTACTACTTCACCGAGCAGACCGCCATCACCACCCTGCCGCCCGCCCCCGTGGAGAAGGCGTATCTGCCCGCCAGACCGCCCGGTCTGCCCACGGCCACGCCCGCTCCCGAGATGGCGGAGGAAATCCCCAAGCAACTGGTTCGCTACCTCCCCGAGCCCATGTCCATCTCCTCCCATCCTATGGATGACGCCCGGGCAGACTGCACCGCCTGTCACGCATCCTACAGCTACATCGATCCAGCCCCCCTGGATCATGCCGAATACGACGTGACAGAGTGCACCACCTGCCATCAACCCGCCAAGGAGGTGTCGCAACGATGAAAAAGCAACGCAAGTGGCAAGTGGCAAGCGGCAAGTGGCAGGCGGCAGGCGGCAGGTGGCAGGCGGGAATCGCCCTCATCGTCCTGCTGATGATGCTGCTCACGCCCGGCATGGCCTGGGCCGATCCGCCCGTGGAGCATCAACACATCGAGGAATACACCGGCCCCGAGACCTGCGAGGCCTGCCATCTCGACGACGTCGACCAGGTGATGCACTCGGTGCACTACACCTGGGAAGAGAAGATGGATCATTACAGTCCTCTGCCCGGCTCCATCGCCCGCATCAACTGGCTGGGCGTCCTCAACCCCGACATGAAGATCGCAGGCGGCTGCGGGCGCTGTCATGTGGGCGGCGGCGTCATGCCCGGCGCGCCCGAAGCGGAGACGCCCGAGGCTGGAGCCAGGATCGACTGTCTCATCTGCCACGCCGAAGTCTACGACATGAACGCCCGCTATCCAGAAAAGGATGAGGATGGCGACTGGGTGCTGCCTGGCGACATGAGCCTGAAAGCGGCCCGCAGCGCGGCCAAACCCACGGCCGAAGCCTGCCTGCGCTGCCATCTCAACGCGGGCGGAGGCAAGCTCTACAAGCGGGGCGTGGATTTCGCGCCCGTGGCCGACAAGCACGCGGACGAGGCCACCGGCGACGTCCACGCGGACAACGGCATGGTCTGCGTCGACTGCCACAGCGGCGAGGATCACAAGGTCTACGGTTACGCTCCCACTCTATGGAGCCGCGATTACGAGGAGCGTCTGACCTGCGCGGCCTGTCACACCGACGCGCCCCACGACAACCCCCTCCTCAATGAGAAGCACACCCGCCTCGACTGCCGCGCGTGTCACATCCGCAGCACCGGCGGGCTGATGAAGCGGGACTGGACCGCGGAGCCGGTCTACGACCCCATCAAGGAATTGTACGGGCCTGTGGACGAAGTGGCCCCGCCCAACAGCGTCGATCCCATCTACAAATGGTACAACGGCGGCGAACTCAAGGCGGGGCAATGGCCCGGCAGCTTCGACGATCCCGATTCCAAACTCCAGCCCTTCAAGCTCTTCCAGGCCACGGCGCCGGTGGATGCGACCTCCGGCAAGCCCATCCCACTCAAGCTGGGCGTCTATTACAAGACGGGCGACCTGGAAAAGGCCATCGCCGTGGGGGCGAAGGACGCGGGCATGGATTACAGCGGCTCCTGGCAGGCCAAGACCTTCAAGGTCCCCCTCCAGCTCAGCCACGGCATCCTGCCCGCGGATGAGGCGGTGAGCTGCCAGGAGTGCCATATCCCGGACGGGCGGCTGGATTTCGCGGCGCTGGGCTATGGTGAGGAAGAGGTGGCTATCCTCACCTCCATCTCCTCGCCCGACGCGGGCCAGCCCAAGACCCTTCAGGTCAAGATCGCTCCTCAGGCAGAGCCCCTGGAGGAAACCTCTCTGGAGGAACCTCCGCCCCCAGCCCCCAAATCCCTGGAGATACCCTGGACGCCCATCGTTGTCGTCCTCATTATCGTGATCGTCATTGCCGTGGTGGTCTACGCCCTGATGAGAGTGAAAAAGGAGGCGAACGCATAGAGCCAGAAAGCTTCACCATTTTCAATACAGTCCGACGGCAGGCGAACCCGCGCCGATACCGATGAAAACGCCTCGCGGCCAGGGCGGCGCGGGAAGCCGAGCACGTAATGCGTAATGCGTGATGCGTGATGCGTGATGCGTAACGATCTCACGTTTCACGTTTTCACGCATCACGCCCGTTGCCGCCTCGCACAACTTCGGCCTGGCGAACTTTTTGCAGACAGCGCCAGCAACACTATTTACGGAACAGATAGAACGCCATGTGCTGAAGCCGGGCCACCGGATCGATCTCCTGCACCTTCACGCCCTCGGGGACCTGCAAACGCACGGGCGCGTAGTTGAGGATGGCCCGCACGCCCGCGGCCACCAGCCGCTCCGCCACCGTCTGCGCGGCCTGCGCGGGCACGGCCAGGATGGCGATGACGATCCCCTGCTCCCTGATAACCTCCTCCAGCCGAGCGGCGTCCTGGACGATGAGATCGCCCAACGGCTGCCCGATCTTCGCTGGATCGGTGTCGAACACGGCTGCGATCTCGAACCCGCTCTCGCCGAAACGCCCGTAGTTCGCCAACGCATGGCCCAAATGCCCGGCTCCCACCAACGCCACGGGCCAAATACGCTCCAGATTCAGAATGCGCCGCAACTGGTCGCGCAGATAGGCGACGTCGTAGCCCGCGCCATACCGACCAAAACCGCCGAAATAGGAAAGGTCTTTGCGAATCTGCGCAGAACTTAGCCCAAGCCGGTTACCCATCTCCTGGGAATTCGTCGTGGTGCGACCTTCTGCCTCGAGCTGATTCAACACCCGCAAATAGAGGGGGAGTCGCCCGACCGCTATGTCGGGCGCTTTTCTTTTCACCATAAAAGCTGCTCCGATATGCTTGCCACTGAAAGTGCCTGGATTGGGGGATACTTGACCGTCGTTATTTTCGCACTCACCGATATTTTTTGCAAATCACCCGTCAGTTGGGGGATACTGGGCGGACAACGGCTGGCCCGCGCCCATACGATAAAAGCGCCTTGCGCCCAGGTTGGCGCGGGAAGCCAATGCCGTGACGAGTGAAACGTGATGCGTGAGACCGTCACGTTTCACGTTTCACGCCCGTTGCCGCCGCGGCCAACGCGGGCCTGGCGATCCTTCCGCAACCAGCGATCATTCTATTTTCATAGCAACATGCCCGAAATCACCCCCGAAGACATCCAACACGCGGAAAAACTCATCGGCATCGAGTTCACCGACGAGGAGCGGGAGATGATGCTGGAGGGATTGGAGGATCTGCGCAGGTATTATCAAGCCCTGCGCGGGGTCGATTACCCCAACGATCTGCTCCCCGCCTTCCGCTTCGACCCCGAACTGCCGGGCGAAGCTCATCCGCCTATTCACCCCCCCGCCTCCGAGATCGCCCGCCCGCCCCTGCATCGGCCCGACGACCTCGACGACCTCGCCTTCTGGCCCGTGAGTGATCTGGCTCGCGGGCTGCGCCAGGGGTTGTTCACGTCGGTGGAGCTCACCGAACGCTATCTCGACCGGCTGAAGCGCTACGACCCGCAACTCCACTACGTCATCACCCTCACCGAAGCGCGAGCGATGGCGCAGGCCCGCCGCGCAGATGAAGAATTGCGGTCGGGCGTGGATCGCGGGCCGCTGCACGGCATCCCCTGGGGAGCGAAAGACCTGCTGGCCGTGCGAGGCTATCCCACCACCTGGGGCGCGACGCCCTACCGGGATCAGATCATCGACGAGGACGCGGCCGTGGTGCAGCGGTTGGATGAGGCGGGCGCGGTGTTGGTCGCCAAGCTGAGCATGGGCGCGCTGGCCTGGGGTGACGTCTGGTTCGGGGGCAAGACCCGCACGCCCTGGAACACCGACGAAGGGGCCAGCGGCTCCTCCGCGGGGTCGGGCGCGGCCACGGCCGCGGGCCTGGTCGGGTTCAGCATCGGCACGGAGACATGGGGATCCATCGTCTCGCCATCCACCCGCAACGGCGTCACCGGCCTGCGCCCCACCTTTGGGCGGGTGAGTCGGCATGGAGCCATGGCCCTGAGCTGGACCATGGACAAGATCGGGCCCATGTGCCGCAGCGCCGAGGACTGTGCGTGGGTCTTCGCCGCCATCCACGGGCGGGATGACCGGGACCCCACCACCGTGAACAAGCCCTTCCCCTGGCCGCCCGATCTCGATGGGGAAAGCCTGCGCCTGGGCTATCTGGCCGCGGATTTCGAGAAGGATTATCGAGGAAAGGAGAACGACGCCCGGGCGTTGGAGGTCTTCCGGGCGATGGGCATCGAACTGGTTCCCATCCAACTGCCCGACTATCCCATCAGCGCCCTGCAATTCATTCTGTTCGTCGAAGCCGCCACGGCTTTCGATGAACTCACCCGCAGCAACCGGGATGACCTTCTGGTGCGGCAGGTGAAAGACGCCTGGCCCAACTTCTTCCGCCTTTCCCGCCTCGTCCCTGCGGTGGAATACATCCAGGCTAATCGGGTGCGCACCCGACTCATGGCCGCCATGCGCGAGCTGTTCCAGCAGGTGGATGTGTATATCGGCCCCTCGCTGGAGGGCGACAACCTGCTGCTCACGAACCTCACCGGCCATCCTTCCCTGACCCTGCCTACGGGCCTGGCCGACGACGGCCTCCCCACCACCATCACCCTGACCGGGCGGCTGTACGACGAGGCGACTCTCCTGGCGCTGGGCCGGACCTTTCAGGCGGAGACCGATTTCCATCTCGCCCGTCCGCCGCTGGATGGGAAGAAGAGTGTGCTAAAATGACATCATGAAGCGCCCGCTGCCCCGCCCCTTTTTGAAATGGGCGGGAGGAAAGACCCAACTCCTCGATGCGCTGATGGCCCGTATGCCCGCGGCCTTCCGCGCCTATCACGAGCCCTTCCTGGGCGGCGGCGCCCTCTTCTTCGCCCTCCACCGCGCGGGCAGGCTGACGCGGGCCTTCCTTTCCGACAGCAACGCTGAGCTCATCGACGCCTACATCGCCATCCGCGACCACGCGGAGGAGGTCATCGCCCTGCTGGCAGGCTATCCCCACGACAGGGATTTCTACTACGCGCTGCGGGCGCAAGACCCCTGGCGGCTTTCCCTGCCCGAGCGCGCGGCCCGCATGATCTACCTGAACAAAACCGGCTACAACGGCCTCTACCGGGTCAACCGCCGCGGCCAGTTCAACGTCCCCTTTGGCCGCTACAAATCCCCCCGCTATCTCGACCCCGACAACCTGCGGGCCGTGGCCCGGGCCCTACAAACCGCGGACATCCGGCATCAGCCCTTCGAGGGGGCGCTGGAAGCCGCGGGGACGGGCGATTTCGTCTATTTCGATCCGCCCTACGCGCCCCTCTCCCGCACCGCCCACTTCACCGCCTACCAGGCCGGGGGCTTCGGGCCCGAGGATCAGGCCCGGCTGCGGGACGTCTGCCTGGCCCTGAGCGACGCGGGCGTGCAGGTCATGGTCTCCAACTCGGACGTGGACCTCATCCGCGGCCTCTACGCCCGACCGCCCTTCCGCATCCACCGGGTGGAAGCCCGCCGCAACATCAACAGCAAGGCCAGCGCCCGCGGCAAAATCGGCGAGCTGATCATCACGAATTACTGAAGCCAATTTCGTCAAACGTCAAACGTCATGCGTCATGAGCTTATTACGTTGTAACTGCTAACGTACTCGATTTCAGGCCACAAGAAGCCACGAAGGCTCGAAGTTTTTCGAAGACACGAAGGGGAAAATAAAGGAAAATACGTCGTGCCTTCGTTTTCTTCGTGTCTTCGTGGCAAAAAGCGGCGGTGCGACCTTAGCAGTTACATTACGTTTTACGTTTGACGTTTGACGCCCGTTGGCCGCCTCGCCCAATTTCGGCCTGGCGATCCTCCATCAACCAGCGACCACCCTATTCCCCAATGGAAGTCATCCTCACCCACGAGCACGCGGACTTCGACGCGCTGGCCAGCCTCCTGGCCGCCAGCAAGCTCCACCCCGAAGCCATCCCCGTGCTTCCCCGCCAGCTCAATCGCAACCTGCGGGATTTCCTCATCCTCTACCGCAGCGCCCTGCCCTTCCGCACGGTGCAGGAGCTGCCGCGCGGCAAGATCGCGGAGGCCATCTTCGTGGACGCGCAATCCGCGCAGCTTGTGCGGGGGATGACGCAAAAAACGCCCGTCCGCATCATCGACCATCACCCCTGTCGGGAGAGCCTGCCCCCCCACTACCATTGCTGGTACGAGCCCGTGGGCGCCACCACCACCATCCTGGTGGAACAGATCATGGGCCGGGGCATTCGGCTTTCGCCCGTGGAAGCCACCCTGCTCATGCTGGGCATCTACGAGGACACGGGCAGCCTCTCCTACGTCAGCACCACCTCCCGCGACATGCGCTGCGCGGCCTGGCTGCTGGACCAGGGCGCCCGGCTGGACACCGTGCGGGAATTCCTCCACCATCCCCTCTCGCCCGCCCAACTGCGCCTCCTCGACCGCCTGCACGAAGCCGCGGAAGTCCACGAGATCAAAGGCTTCACCGTCATCATCACCGCGGCCCGCATCGAGGAGCCCGTGGAGGAGATCAGCACCCTGGCCCACAAACTGCGCGACTTCTACGATCCCGACGCCCTCTTCCTGCTGGTGGATTTGCAGGAGCATGTGCAGGTGGTGGCCCGCTCCACCACCAACAATATCCACGTGGGCCGCATCGCCGAGAAGCTGGGCGGGGGCGGGCACGCCCGGGCCGCGGCCGCGCTGGTGCGCGACCTGCCCCTGACCGAGGTCAAAACCCGCCTGCTGGACCTGCTCGAAACCATGATCCAGCCGCAGGTGACGGTGCGGGAGATCATGTCGTGGGGCGTGAACACGGTGCGGGCGGATGCGACCGTGGCCGAGGTCGCGGACCGGATGGCCAAGCGCGGGCATGAAGGCTTCCCCGTGGTGGATGCGCAGGGCCAACTGGTTGGACTGGTGACCCGCCGCATCGTCGACATGGCCCTGCGCCACGGGATGCAGAATCAGCCCGTGAGCAAGGTGATGCGCGTGGGCGCGGTCACCGTGGGCCTGGATGACCCCGTCCAGCTTGTGCAGAAGAAGATGATCGACAGCGGCTGGGGGCAGATTCCGGTGGTGGATGACGAGGGCCACATGGTGGGCATTGTCACCCGCACCGATTTGTTGAAGCTGTGGGGGGAGGAGGAAGCCGTCGCGCCGCCCTCGGTGGCCAGGCTGCTGGAGGAATCCCTGCCGCCCGGACTCATCCACCTGCTGCGCAGAGTGGGCGACGCGGGCGCGGCGCTGCATCATCCCGTGTACATCGTGGGCGGCTTCGTGCGCGACCTGCTGCTGAATCAGCCCAATTTCGACGTGGATTTCGTGGTGGAGGGGGACGCAGTGGCTCTGGCCCAATGGCTGGCGAAGGAGTACGGCGGCCGGGTGCGGCCCCACCGCCGCTTCGGCACGGCCAAATGGATCCGGGATGACGCGGCTTTCGCCGCGGGCCGCCGCCTGCCCGACGGCACGCCCCCCAGCATCGACTTCGCCACGGCCCGCACCGAGTTCTATGAAGAGCCCACCGCCCTGCCCATCGTCGAGCGCTCCAGCATCAAACTCGACCTGCACCGCCGCGATTTCACCATCAACACCCTGGCCATCCGTCTGGATGGCGCGCACTGGGGCGAGCTACTGGACTTCTACGGCGGGCAGCGGGACCTGGAGCAGGGCGTGATCCGCGTCCTCCACTCCCTCAGTTTCGTGGAAGACCCCACCCGCATTCTGCGGGCCGTGCGCTTCGAACAGCGCTTCGGCTTCACCATCGAACCCCGCACCGCGGAGCTGATGATGGAGGCCGTGGACCTGCTGCGGCGGGTTAGCGGCCCCCGCATCCGCCACGAGATCGAGCTCATCCTGCAGGAGCGGGAGCCGGAGAAAGCCCTGCGTCGCCTGGATGAGCTGGGCGTGTTGCGGGAGATCGATCCCGAATTGGGGTGGGATGACGCGCTGGACGCCCGTTTTCGGGCGTTGCGGCAGGAGCTGGCTGCGCTGCCCGAACCGCCTGCGCCCGTCGAACAGCTTTACTTCGCGCTCTGGCTCTACGACCTCACCCCCGCGGCCCATCGCCGCATCCTCGACCGTCTGCGCCCCACTCGGGCCACGGCCAACCTGGTGAAGGCCGTCGAGAAACTGCGCGCCCGCACCCTCGACCTGCTCAAACCCGACCTCCCTCCCTCGGAACTGGACCGCTTGTTGCAGAAATTCGACGAAGCGGCCCTGCTGGTAGCTCGCATCGCCAGCGACGACCCTCTGTTCCAGGAGCGCATTCGCTTTTACCAACGCGAACTGCGCCCCCGCCAAATCCACATCACGGGCGAGGATCTGCGGCGTTGGGGCGTGAAGCCCGGCCCCATCTACCGCCGGGTGTTCCAGCAGGTGCGGGCCGCGCTGCTGGACGGGCGCATCCACACGCCCGAGGAGGAGCGGGCGCTGGCCAGGCGCATCTTACGGAAAGAGGGCTATTTATAATGTTTATCATTGTCATCGGCTGCGGACGGCTCGGCTCTTACCTGGCTGCGGCCTTTTCCGACCAGGGCCACGAAGTCGTCATCATCGACCGCCACGAGGACACGTTCAAGAAACTGCCCGACCACTTCACCGGATTCGGCATCGCGGGCGACGCCACCGAGCCCGCGGTGTTGAAGGAGGCGGGCATCGCCCGCTGCGACGCGCTGTTGGCCGTCACCGAAAACGACAACACGAACATTTTCATCGCCCAGATGGCCCGGGAGCTCTTCCAGACGCCCAAGGTCATGGCCCGGGTGTTCGACCCCGCGCGGGCATCGGTGTATGACGCCCTGGGCATCGAAGCCATCTGCCCCACCATCCTGGGCGGGGCCGCGTTCATCGACCGCCTGACTTCCTAGTGGTTGTTATGCACTTTACCTCCCTCAAAGATCAGGATCGCCGCATCGGAAGTTGAAATTCGCCGCAGATAACACGGATGAAACGGATTTCCGCGGATTTTTTCAAAACAGACGCCATTTTTTCAGCAAAAATCCGTGGCGATCCGTCGCATCAGCGTCATCCGTGGCGAATTGAAACGCCCGTCATCCACAAAATCGCGTCGAATTGGCGTTAAGTTCATAACAGGTTCTAAACTGAAAGCAAATTGAAACCAAGGCTTTTGGTTTGCATTGGATCATCCATGAAAGGCGATTCTCTGGCCGCGCTGCCGCCCGGAGCTGAAGCCTCCGGGCTACGCAACCACGCCGGGTGAACCCGGCTTACGGGCCAGCGGGCGCGCCAAAGCCCCGTTCACGGGGCGCTGTTTCTAGCCCGCAGGTTCACCTGCGGGTGTTCTGGGAGACCAGGAAATCCGGTCTAGTCCCAAGCTTTTTCAAGAATCCGTGCATTTTTCG
>JALXCB010000132.1 GCA_026991225.1 Anaerolineae bacterium
CACGGCCACCCCCACGCCTACGCCTTCCCCCACCCCGACGGCGACGCCATCGCCTACACCCACGCTCACCCCCACGCCCGGCTTCTTCGCCCGCGTCCTGCCCGGCGCTGCGGACGCTTCCGGCGGCGGAAACGGCGTCCTCATCCACCTGAGCGGGCTGTTGGGCTTGGGCCTGGCCATCGGTTTGGGGGTGTGGATTCACCGCGTGTGATTCCCTTGAGGACTTGACACCACGCCCGCTGTTTCCTATACTTGAATTGCCTTTCACCACGCGCCCTCGTAGCTCAATGGCTAGAGCAACGGTCTTCGGAACCGTGGGTTGGGGGTTCGAGTCCCTCCGAGGGTGCCTGTTCCAAAAATAGTATTGCGTTGATTTGCAAAAGCAACTCGAAGCCCGCGTTGAGCGAGTCTGCAACGGACGTGATGCGTAATCCGTAATCCGTGAGATCATGACGCATCACGCATTACGCATTACGTGACTGGCTTCCCGCGCCGCTCTGGCCGCGAGGCTTTTCATCCGTATCGGCGCGGGCTCGCCCGCCGTTGGACTGTTTCTGAATTCCATCCAGCTACGCAGCAGGTCGTTGCGTAGCTATTTCTTTGTGAGGTCCACGATGACAATCAAAATCGCCATTCCCACCGACGACGGCGTCACCATCTCCCGTCACTTCGGCCAGGCCCGAGCCTTCCTCATCGTCACCCTGGACGATGGCGAGATCGTGGCCCAAGAGCTGCGGGAGCTGCCCGACGCGGGCGGCCACGATCACCACCACCATCACCATGATCACAACCATGACCATCATCATGGCATGGGCGGCAACCCCGCGCACATGGCCAAATTCGAGTATGTGCGGGATTGCCAGTTCCTCATCGGCGGCGGCATGGGCGCGCCCGCGGTCAACCGTCTCAACGCCATGGGCATCCAGGTGGCGCTGACCGATCACAAACAGATCGCCGACCTGCTGGAGGAGGTGAAAACCGGGCAGGTCAAGCACAATCCCAAGCGGGTGCACCAACACCACTGATCATGCCCCCCGTCTCCGAACAGCTTCCGCCCCACTATCGGCGCAACTTTACCGCCGGACTGGTGCACGGCGTCTTCTTTCAGGCGTCGGCCGCGCTGTCCAGCATCCACACGGTGCTGCCCAGCCTGGTGACGGCGCTGACCCCCGCGGCCAGCGCCGTGGGCATGATGGCCACGCTGCAAAGCGTGGGCCAGGTGCTGCCCCAGCTCTACACCGCCTATGTGGTGGACCGCATGGCCCGGCGCAAGCCGCTGTTGCTGTTCATCATCACCTTTCGCTTCATCTCCTTCCTGCTGCTGGCGTGGATGGTGTATCAGTTCGGGTTGACGCAGCCCATGCTGGTGTTGGGCGCGTTGCTGTTCCTGTTCGGCGCGTTTTCCCTGCTTGGGGGAATGGGATCGGTGGTGTACGCCGACATCTTCTCGCGGGCGATCCCGGCCCGCCGCCGCGGGCGCTTCGCGGGCATGAAGCAGCTCTTCGGCTATCTGCTGGCCATCCTGGCCGGGTATTTCGTAAAATGGGTGTTGGGCCAGCCCGACCGCTTTCCCTTCCCCAACAATTACGCCATCATCCTCGGCGCCAGTGGGGCCACCCTGGCCATCGCCCTGACGGGCTTCGCCCTGATCAAAGAGCCGCCCGCGCCCGACCGCCGGGTGATCCAGCACCGCAACGCCATCTGGAGCGCGGCAGTGCAGCTCTTCAAGAGCAGCCGCAGCCTGCGCATCCTCGTCCTGGTGCAGGCGTTGATCATGCTGAACCTGGCCATCGCCCCCTTCTTCGTCATCCATGCCAAAAAAGACCTGGGCATTCCCCCGGCGACGGTGGGCATCTACCTGTCGTTGCAGATGACGGGCGCGGCCCTGGCCAACATCCCGTGGGCCTGGCTGTCGGATCACCGCGGTAACCGGGCGGTGATCATCGGCATCGCGCTCACGGGCCTGCTGACTACCCTCCTGGCCTTGCTCACCCCGGCCTCACTGAGCTGGCTCTATGGCGGCGTCTTCATCCTGCTGGGCGCCGCTATCAGCGGGCGCAGCGTGGGCTTCGCCAACATCATCCTGGAGATGGCGGACGACGCCACCCGGCCCGTGTGCGTGGCCCTGCGCAACAGCGCCCTCCTGCCCATCGCCATCGCCCCTCTGCTGGTGGGTGTGCTCGCCCAATGGGTCTCCTATCCAGCCCTCTTCGCGGCCTCGGCCGTCATCGCCTTCACCGCCCTGCTTCTGGCCATCTTCCGTCTGCCCGAACCCCGTCACAACCCCGACGTCATCTGCTCCCTATGAAAATCCGCAACCGCCACGGCCATTTCAACCTCATCGCCCCCTTCTACGACCGCTTTTTCGGGGGCATGCGCCACGAGCTTCTCTTCCAGCATCTGGACGTGCAGCCCGGCGCGATGGTGCTGGATATCGGCGGGGGCACGGGTCGGGTGGCCCAGCATGTGGCCCGGCAGGGAGGCCAGGTCATCGTCGTCGATCCCTCGCCCGCCATGCTCAGAGGGACGCGGCAAAAGGGGCTTCCGGGCGTGCGGGCCCTGGCCGAACAGCTTCCTTTCCCGGCGGAAAGCATCGACCGCATCCTCATCGTGGACGCGTTCCACCACTTCGCCCGGCAGGCCCTCGCGGCCAGAGACCTGGTGCGGGTGTTGAAACCGGGCGGGCGATTGGTCATCGAGGAGCCCGATCTGCGCTTTCGGGGGACCAAAGCCATCGCCCTCATGGAGAAGCTGGCGCTGATGCAGACGCATTTCCTGGCCCCGCCCGATATGGTCGACCTGTTCGAGGCCCAGGGCGCGCGATTGCTGACCATCACCCACGAGCGCATCAACGCCACCCTCGTCTTCACCAAATGAAAAACCTCGTCAGGCCAACAACCTGACCCGTTACACCCCACCCATCACGAAAGGAGATTCACACCATGCCCACACAGGCGACTGTCAACTGGATCGACGGCCTCAAATTCGAAGCGATCACGCAGGAAGGCTACGAATTCACCATCGACGGCAAGCGTGAAGAAGGCGTTGGGGCCATGGACCTGCTTCTTTTCAGCGTCGCCGGCTGCACCGCCGTGGACGTCGTCATCATCCTCAAGAAGCAGCGTCAGCCCGTCGCAGGCGTCACCGTGAAGGTCTCGGGTGAGCGGGCGACCGAGCACCCCAAGGTCTTCACGAAAATCCATATTCATTACACCGTCAAAGGCGATCTCGATCCCAAGAAGGTGGAGCGGGCCATTCAACTTTCCGAAGAAAAATTCTGTTCCGCCTCGGCCATGCTGCGCAAGACCGCGGAGATAACCAACAGCTACGAGATCGTCCCCGCCGACGCCTGATCTGGTATAATCCTTGGGCGACCCCACATCCGATCCGCCCTTGCGGTGTTTTATCATTATCCGAGTTTGCACTTCGCTTGTAACTGCTAACGCACCCCGGTTAACAAACCACAAAGGGCACAAAGACACGAAGAAAAAATGTATAAATTCCCCTTTGTGCCTTTGTGTCTTGGTGTTCTTAGTGGTTTTCGGATGACGACCGGTGACGACCTTAGTAGTTACCTTCGCTTCCTTTTGGAGGACCCCATGGCGAACGCCCTCCCTCTCGCCCTCAATTTGGACAAACCCCTGCATCCCTGGCTCAAACGCGTCAAGATCGCGTTCGTGCCGGGCCCCATGGACCCGGTTCTGGAAGAGATGGCCGACGGCATCCTGCAAAGCTTTCGGCTCTTGGGCCATGAGGTGCAGGATGAGCCCCAGGACGGCGTGGACGTCCTGCTCACCACCGCCGAATACGGCGTTCCCATCAACTGGCGTCGTTCCCTGGTGCTGACCGGGCGCAAACGCTTCGGCCTCACCAACAAGCCCGCGGTCTTCACCATGGTGCACGTCACGCCCGAACGCCTGCAGCAAGACCTGGACTACTTCGCGGAGATCCTGAAGAAGGAGCCGCCCGACCCCGCGGATTACAACTTCCCCGGCATGGCTCCCGAGGCCTACCATGTCCTCTTCGAGCAGGGACGCCGCGGCGGGCCCATCCTGGCCTTGCAGCGTATGGTGCAGGCCCAGGCCAAAGGACTCAAGGTGCTCTTGGTGGTGGGCGACGATCATCCCGAATATGTGTATCATTTCGATCTGGTGGGCGCCTATCCCAAGAGCGTGAACCGGGACGATCCCACCCTGTTCTATCACGACATCGCCCTGCGGATCACCACCACCGTCAGCACCACCGAGGTGACCGATCACCAAGTCGTGCCGCCCCCCATCCCCCATGAGGAGTGGCAGTCGTGGGATGCGCCCAAGGCCATGCGCTTCGCGGCCATCGAATTGGGCAAGCGCAACTTCTTCACCGAGATGGTACGCATCAACGACCTGGTGAAAGTGCCCGCGGTGCAAGATTCCGTGGCCAGCCAGTACAGCGAGGGCTGTTTTGGCACATGGGAGCCCAAAGGCGACGCTCTGGTGGCCACCATCACCGGCAGCGCCCGCCCGGTGGATAAGGACAACATCACCGAGGACGATCTGGCCGTGCTGGTGGGCGTGCGGCCCGGCGGCGTCGGCGCGTTCGTGAAGCATGTCGAGGGCAAACGCAACGATCCCCCCTCCTCCGAGGCGGTGGAGATGCTGGACATGGACGCGCCCCTGCCCCGCATCCAGCTTGCCCCACCTGCATGGGACTTCGAAGCGGAGGTCCCCGTGGTGCGCTCCAAGCTCCACGGCCATCGCGGGGTCAAGGCCTTCGACCCATCCCTGGTGGAATACGCCCCCCTGGACCCGGTCTACTTCGATTTCATCGTCTCCTGCGCCACCGACGCCCAGGCCCGGGGCGTGCGCGACGCCTTCTCCCGCGCCCAATGCCTGCTCAACCCCGACGATCCCCGCCAGATCGCGTTCACCATCCTGCCCGGCCACGGCGTCGTCATCGCCGAGAAATGGGTTCCGGGCAAAGTCCCCTTCCAGATTCTGTGGGAAGCCATGGACACGGGACAACTGGTCATCGACAGCCACGTGCCCCAGAACCACATCCGCTACCTCCCCGACGAGGACGGGCGGATGGTCGTTCGTGAAGAGGAATTTTGATCTGCTTTGAAAATAGATTTGGAGGACGCAGATGACGCAGATTGAAACGGATGAACGCAGATAAAAAGAAAAAAATCTGTAAAAATCATCTGCGGAAACCTGCGATGCGAAGCATCCGCGTTATCAGCGTTCCTGTTTTCGTTCGTATCGGCGCGGGGTTGCCCTGCACATGCCCGGCATTGTCCTTCGAGTGTATTCCGACTTCATCGACGTCCTCACGGATGAGGGCGCACGGTGGCAGTGCAAGGTGACGGGGCGGTTGAAGCGTCGCCGCCGCCGTACGACGCTCATCGCCGCGGGGGACCGCGTGCAGATCAAACCGGTGGACGAGGCCAGGCGCGAGGGGCTGATCACGGACATTCTGCCGCGCAAAAGCGCGCTCTCCCGCCGCCGTCCTGGCGCGGTCTCCGCCGTCGAGGACGTAATCCTGGCCAATCCCGATGAGATCATGGTGGTGTTCGCCGCGGCCGAGCCCGAGCCCGACCTCTTTCTTCTCGATCGTTTCCTGGTGGCCGCGGAGTCGTCGGAGATCCCCAGCTTCATCGTCATCAACAAGATCGACCTTACGGGCGAAGATCACGCCAGGGCGATTTTCGGGCTGTATGAGGATGTCGGATATCCGGTTTTTTATGTGAGTGCAAAGGAGGGTGTAGGCGTGGAGGCGTTGCGAAAGCATTTGAAGGATCATATCACGGTGGTGGCCGGGCCTTCGGGCGCGGGCAAATCGTCGCTCATCAACCGCCTGCTGCCGGGGTTGAATTTGAGGGTGGGAGCATTGATGCGGATCGGCAAGGGCAAACACACGACGCGCTGGGCCCAGCTCTATCCGCTGCCGTCGGGCGGGTTCATCGCGGACACGCCGGGCCTGCGCGAGTTGGGGTTATGGGATATCCGGCCCAACGAGCTATCCGATTATTTCCCCGAAATCCGGGCGCTGGCTCCTCATTGCCGGTTCAGCGATTGCACCCACATCAACGAACCGGGCTGCGCCGTACGCGAAGCCGTAGCCCGGGGCGAGATCCATCCCCACCGTTGGCAAAGCTATTTGCAGCTCTTCGAGGAGGCGTCGGAGACGCTTTCGACCTAGCGTCTGTTCCGAAAATAGGCCTCACGCAAAGACGCAGAGCCGCAAAGGGAAAAAGAAGCGTTTGCAGGTAGCAAGTCGCAAGTGGCAAGTCAGCTTGCGCAGCTCTACTTGCGACCTGCCACCTGCGACTTGCAAACCTGCCTTTGCGCCTTGTCGACTTTGCGTGAGATTCTCGTCCGTATCGGCGAGCTATTGCTCGTGTCGCCTGTTATGAACTTATCGCCAATTTGATGCAAGTTTGTGGCTGACGTGCGTTTCAATTCGCCGCGGATGATGCTGATGCGGCGATGCTGACCTTTGGGGGAAGCAAAGTGCATAACAGCCTCTAGAAGACGCGAACTCCCGCCCGGACTTCCGGAGCCCTTTCCTCCTGTATTACGAGGTGAAAGTAAAAGCACTTATTTGTTCGTGCGTCAATGCAATGTGTTGGCTTTAATCTCCATTTTCATCACCAAAGATGATGCGGATTTCTCCCCAGGCATTGAGGCGTCCCAGCAGGAGTTGGCCATTTATGGGAATCTGGTGTCGCATCGGATGAAGAAGGCGTTTTGTACTCAGGAGCATGAGATTGGCATCCCTTGGGTATCTGGCTTGACGTGAATGAATGCAGACAAATGCCTAAACTGGAAGCAAAATGAGGCCACCCGCAGGTGAACCTGCGGGCTAAGAACGACGCCCCATGAATAGGGCTTTACCGCCGTGGCCGCCATCAAGCCGGGTTCACCCGGCGTCGTTCCGTAGCCCGGCGGCTTCAGCGCCGGGCGGGCTCAGGAGCCATGAGATTGGCATCCCTTGGGTATCTGGCTTGACGTGAATGAATGCAGACAAATGCCTAAACTGGAAGCAAAATGAGGCCACCCGCAGGTGAACCTGCGGGCTAAGAACGACGCCCCATGAATAGGGCTTTACCGCCGTGGCCGCCATCAAGCCGGGTTCACCCGGCGTCGTTCCGTAGCCCGGCGGCTTCAGCGCCGGGCGGGCGTGGCCCCAAAAAATACCGAGTTTCAAAATGACTTCAGTTTAGAAACTGACTCCTTGCACAGTCGGGATGATATTCGTCATAGCCAGCAAAGGAAAAACGGCGCGACACTGAGAAGAAGATCCCAAAAACATGTGCAACGAAGCCCTGTTTCGGTGAGCGTCAACTGGCAATCGCCGGCGGCCCGCAAACTCGGACCGTGGTGGGCCTTTGGCGCCCGTTGGGCGCGTTCCGAAACATCGGCAACATGTTGTCCATCCAAAAGAATTCCAACTCCAAAAGGAGCAAAAACCATGTCGCTCAAAGAAGAAGCCATTCGGTATCACACCATGGGGAAACCCGGCAAAATCGAGGTGACTCCGACCAAACCCCTGCTCACCCAGCGGGACCTTTCTCTGGCCTACACGCCCGGCGTGGCCGTGCCTGTCCTCGAGATCGCAGAGGACCCCAACAAAGCATTTGACTACACGGCCAAAGGCAATCTCGTAGCCGTGCTTTCCAATGGCACTGCCATCCTCGGGTTGGGCAACCGCGGGCCGTTGGCCGCCAAGCCGGTGATGGAGGGCAAAGGCGTGCTGTTCAAGCGCTTTGCGGATGTGGACGTGTTCGATATCGAGGTGGACACGCAGGATCCGGATGAGATCATCCGCGTGGGCCAGCTCATTGCCCCCACGTTTGGCGGCATCAATCTGGAAGATATCAAGGCGCCCGAGTGCTTCTACATCGAAGAGGAGTTGGAACGCACCACGGACATCCCCATCTTCCATGATGACCAGCACGGCACAGCCATCATCTCGGGCGCGGGGTTGTTGAATGCGCTGGAGATTACGGGCAAGAAGATCGAAGATGTGAAGATCGTGATCAACGGCGCTGGCGCGGCGGGCATCGCCTGCGGCGAATTCTATATCGCCCTGGGCGCGAAACGAGAAAATATCATCATGTGCGACAGCCGCGGGGTGATCTACAAAGGCCGCAAAGAGGGCATGAATCCCTACAAGGAACGCTTTGCCGTTGAAACCGATAAGCGCACGCTGGCCGAGGCCATGGAGGGAGCGGACGTCTTCATGGGCGTGTCCGTGGCCAATGTGGTCACCAAAGAGATGGTGAAGAGCATGGCCGATAATCCCATCATTTTCGCCATGGCCAACCCTGATCCTGAAATCACCTGGGAGGACGCCCACGAGGCCCGGCCCGACGTGATCATGGGCACGGGACGCAGCGACTATCCCAACCAGGTGAACAATGTCCTCGGCTTCCCCTTCATCTTCCGCGGCGCTCTGGATGTGCGGGCCACCAACGTGAACATGGCGATGAAAGTGGCCGCGGCCAAGGCGCTGGCCGCGTTAGCGCACGAGGATGTCCCCGACAGCGTGCTCAAGGCTTACGGGTTGGATTACCTCCACTTCGGAAAGGACTATCTCATCCCCAAGCCCCTCGATCCGCGCGTGCTCACCTGGGTGGCTCCGGCCGTGGCGAAAGCGGCCATGGAGACAGGCGTGGCCCGACGCCAGATCGACATCGACGCCTATCCCGACCAGTTACGCGCCCGCCAGGGCCTGGGCATGACGGTCATGCGCCACGTCATCCGCCGAGCGCAGAACGCGCCCAAGCGCGTCGTCCTGGCCCAAGGCGAGCATCCCAAGATGATCCGGGCCGCCTATGCGCTGGTGCAAGAAGGTATCGCCGATCCCATCCTCATCGGCAAAGCCGATGTGATCATGAAGGAGATCGAAAGCCTGAAGCTGGCGTTCAAGCCGACCATCGTCGAACCGGGCAAATGCGAGAAGACGGAAGTATACGCCCAGCGGCTCTTTGAACTGCGTCAGCGCAAGGGCGTCACCCTGGCCGCAGCCCGACAAATGGTCTGCCGCCCCACGTATCTGGCCCCCATGATGGTGGAGATGGGCGATGCGGACGCAGCCGTCAGCGGCCTCACGGCCAGCTATCCCGAGGTGTTGCGCCCCGCGCTGCAAGTGCTAGGCACTGCGCCCGACGTGAATATCGTCAGCGGCGTCTATCTCATGATCGTACGGGAAAAAGTCTACTTCTTTACGGACACCACCGTCAATGTGGACCCCACCGCAGAAGAGCTGGCCGATATCGCCATCGACGCCGCCAAGGTGGCGGAAACATTCAACGTTGAACCGAGGATTGCCATGATCTCCTTTTCCAATTTCGGCAGCGCTCGCTATCCCCAGAGCGAGAAGGTGCGCAAAGCGGTGGAGATCGTCAAAGCCCGCCGTCCCGACCTCGTCATCGACGGCGAGATGGAAGCGGACACCGCGGTCTCGCCCGAACTGGTGGAGGAGAACTTCCCCTTCAGCCAGGTGAAAGACGCCAATGTGCTCGTTTTCGCCAATCTGGATGCGGCCAATGCCGCTTACAAGCTTGTCGCCCAATTGGGGAAGGCGGAAGCGGTGGGGCCCATCCTGGTGGGCATGGGCAAGCCTTTCCATGTCATCCCTACGGGTGCGGAAACCCGCGACATCGTGAACATGGCCGCATTGGCCGTGGTGGATGCGCAACGCATGGCATAGCCAACCGAGACCTCGGAGGTCTGCGCAGACCTCCGAGGTCTTTTCCCGCATCGTGAAACACTTTCGCATTCCTCTCATCGCCGTGGTGGGCGGCGCGGATTGCTCGCCCCAGGAGGCCGCGTGGGCTGAGGAGGTGGGGCGGCTGCTGGCCCGGCACGGCTATGGCGTCGTCTGCGGCGGCCGCGGGGGCGTGATGGCCGCGGTCTGCAAGGGAGCCAACCAGATGGGTGGGGTGACCGTGGGCCTGCTTCCGGGCGAGGATGCCAGCGAGGCCAATCCCTGGGTGCAGATCGTCATTCCCACGGGCATCGGCGAGGCCCGCAATGCCCTGGTGGCCCGCGCGGGCGAGGGCGTCATCGCCATTGGCGGGGGCTATGGCACGCTGTCGGAGATCGCACTGGCGCTGAAATGGGGCAAAAGGGTGGCTGGACTGGGAACATGGGAGATTGAGGGCGCGTATCGGGCGGCGTCGCCCGAAGATGCGGTGGAATACATATTGGAGAGATGAGCAACTGCTAACGTACTTGACTTTAGGCCGCCAAAAGCCACGAAGGAAAAATACGTCGTGCCTTCGCTTTTCTTCGTGTCTTCGTGGCAAAAAGTGGTGACGCGACCTTAGCAGTTACAAAGATGACAAATTTGTCATCCTATGGCGAGTCGGCATTCATACGTTGTTCATGCTTTCCTGCTACACTGAAGACGTACAGCAATTTCAAATATGACGCACCGAATAGGGTGGCGGCCAAGGCCGCCTGAATTTGGAATTGCTGGAAGCCATGTAAAAGGTTGACCATTTCCCATCCGGGCAAGTAAGATAATACCCATGAAGCGAGCGATTTCTCTGTCTTTTCTTCTCCTGATCCTGGCAACGGCGATCACGGTCTCATTCTTCGCGGCCTCGGACGCGTACAGCGATGTTCACGCGCCTTTCACCCTTCAGACGACGCCGCCTGTGACGAATACGATTGCGCTTCAGGTGCAGGCGTCGACGGATGACACCAGTGTGCGGCTGGAGACCAAGGAGAATCTCTATGATTGGACATTGGTGCGCGTGGGAGCCAGCGTGACCGAATACGTCAACGGCTTTCGTTTTCAACAGGTGGACATCCCGCCGGGATCCCAGATTATCAGCGCAAAACTGGTGCTGTACATGGGGAATTGGTACAAGTATCTGCCCATCTTTCTCACAATTCAAGGGGAGGATAACGACTCTGCCAGGGATTTCTCCAATGACAACCCGCTGGTCAGCGAACGCCCCCGCACCACGGCGCAGGCGCGTTGGGAGATTCACACCCCGCCCGACTTCCAGACCTGGTTCGAATCCCCAGACATCAGAGACATTGTTCAGGAGGTCGTCAACCGCCCCGGTTGGGAGTCGGGAAATAGCCTGGCAATCATCCTCGAAAGTGCGGAGGACAACCAGATCAATCACTATCTGGACGCTCTGAGCTATGATTTCAATCCCTCGGTGGCTACCAGGCTTGAGATCGTCTATGTGAGCAGCACGCCCGTGCCCACTTCGACCCCCACCATCACGCCCACGCCCACCATCACGCCCACGCCCGAGCCGGGTCGTCTCGCCATCGAGCAGGCGAAAGACCTGCAATGCAACGCCCGCGTCACGGGCGATACGCGCGATTGGGGTGACAATGTGCAGATTTATACTGGCTGCCGGCCCGTCTGGCCCGAAAACGGTCCTGAGGCCGTCTATCGGCTGGAATTGCCCTTCGACAACACTGACGTTCTCCTCAATCTCTATCCCACACACGTCGATCAGGACCTGGACATCTTCCTGCTCACCAGCGCCTATCCTGAGGACTGCGTGCAGGGCGCGGATGCCAGCCTTCTGCAAAAGGGCCTCGATGCAGGGGTCTACTATATCGCCGTGGATGGGTATGACGGCGCGGCCGATGCGTTCACATTGACGAGTTCATGCCAGGTGAATTTCGAAAACAGCCTCTACCTGCCCGTCATCCGACGGAACGATTGAGGGCAAGGGCAGGCAAGCCAGCGCCGATACGGATGAAAAGAGAACGCTGATGCACGCAGATGCGACGCAGATTTCCGCAGATAATCTTTAGTCTTTAATCTTTTGTTCTTCCCAGGGGGAAGTGCGGCCCTGGCGTGAGGTTGTTTTCCGAAGCTGTATCACCAGATGCCGGAACTGCCAGGGGACGGTCTGGCCCCGAAGTTGGCCGCGGAAAAGGGCCTCGACCTGGGCCAGTTCGTCGGGGGTGAGATGGGCAGCCAGGTGCTGGCGGTAGGTGGGGCGACCGCGGCCTTCCTCAGCGAACCAGCGGTCGAGGAGCGCGGTGGTGACGCGCACCTGGCTCTCCCGCACGGCTTCCTCCACCTCCACCACGAAGCCCGCGTCCCGGAACAGCCGGGCCAGGGCCTCCGCGTCCCAGTTGACCAGGGGGTCGGCGGGGTCGGCGTAGATGGCTTCTTCCGCGTCCTGCAATTTCCGGGCCAGGGGATCATCCAACCGCCGGAGATCGATGAGCTGGTAGAGGCGCTGGGCGTGGCGGGGGATGGTTTCGGCCAGGAGGATGAGGCCGTCGGGTCGGAGGAGGTCGGCCAGGAGGGGGATGAGTGCGGGTTTGTCGGGCCGGGGGCCCAGCGCGTTGCGGCCCAGGATGCGGTCGAAGCGCAGGCCCGGTTCGGTGCGGGCGATGAGGTCGGGGAGCAGGGCCAGGTCGCCGTGGGGGATGACGGGGCGCCGGGGTTCGGGCAGGGCCGCGGCCATCTGATCCAGAGCCCGGGCGTCTTCCTCGGTCCAGGCCAGGGCATAGACCCCGCCTTCGGCCGCGCGGCGCAGGGCCTCCCAGGTGAGCAAGCCTGAGCCCGCGCGCAAATCCATCACCACATGGTGTCGCTGGATCCGGGCTTTCTCCATCATCGCGTCCCGCAGGTCGCCCAATTGCCCGCCCAGGTCGGAGATGGTGCGCTGCAGCCAGCGATCCGCGGCCCGATCCACCAGGTCGCCGCTGAAAGTGAGAATCTCGGGAGGTGCGCCCGCGTCTTCTTCCAGCATGGCCGCGAGTTGGGCCTCGCGGCGGCGGGCCACCTGTTCGGCAATGCGGGCCTCGTAGCCCTGGTCGGAGGGCTGGTAGAAGATTTTGCCCTGGAGGGAGTCGGGCAGGTATTGCTGGGCCACCCAATGGTCGCGGTAGGCGTGGGGGTAGAGGTAGCCCTGGCCGTGGCCAAAGCCTTTTTTGTCCCGGCTGGCGTCCCGCAGATGGCTGGGTACCTGGCCCTCGGGTTCTTCTTCCACGGTGCGGAGCGCGTCGAAGAACGCGAACGCGGAGTTGGATTTGGGCGCGGTGGCCAGGTAGAGCGCGGCTTCGGCCAGATGGAAGCGGCCTTCGGGCATGCCCACGTAGTCGAAGGCCCGGGCGCAAGATTCCACCACCTGGATGGCGTTGGGGTCGGCCAGGCCCACGTCTTCCGCGGCGAAGATGAGCATGCGGCGGAAGATGAAGCGGGGGTCTTCGCCGGCGTAGACCATTTTGGCCATCCAGTAGAGCGCGGCGTCGGGGTCGGACCCGCGCAGGGATTTGATGAAGGCGCTGATGGTGTCGAAGTGGACGTCGCCCTCTTTGTCGTAGAGGACCGCGCGGCGCTGGATGCTTTCTTCGGCCACGGCCAGGTCGATGTGGATGACGCCCTGGGCGTCGGGCGGGGTGGTTTCCACCGCGAGTTCCAGCGCGTTGAGGAGGGCGCGGGCGTCGCCGTTGGCCACGTTGATGAGGTGCTCCAGTGCGTCGTCGTCGATGCGCACGTTCAGCCTGCCATAGCCCCGCTCGGGGTCGGTGAGGGCCATGTGCGCGATCTTCCGCAGGTCGTCGGGCGTGAGGGGTTTGAGCTGGAAGATGCGGGAGCGGGAGACCAGGGCTTTGTTGACTTCGAAATAGGGATTTTCGGTGGTGGCGCCGATGAGGATGACGGTGCCGTTTTCCACGTGGGGGAGGAGGGCGTCCTGCTGAGCTTTGTTGAAGCGGTGGACTTCGTCCACGAAGAGGATGGTTTTCTGGCCGTACATGCCGCGGCGTTCCTGCGCGGTGGCGATGGCCGCGCGGATGTCTTTGACCCCGGCCAGGACCGCGTTGATGGCGATGAAGTGGGCGCGGGTGGTGTTGGCGATGATGCGGGCGAGGGTGGTTTTGCCGGTGCCGGGCGGGCCGTAGAAGATGAGGGAGGAGAGCTGGTCGGCCTGGATGGCGCGGCGGAGGAGGCGGCCCGGGCCCACGATGTGGTCCTGGCCCACGAATTCGTCCAGGGTGCGGGGTCGCATGCGGGCGGCGAGGGGGGCCTCGGTGTCGAGGAGGTCGCGGGCGTGGAGGGCGAAGAGGTCGTCGGGCATGGTGATGAGTGTTCAGTGTTCAGTTTTCAGTTTGCAGTGTTCAGGGAGGGAAGGATCAATGGGGAATTGTCAATGGCTAATTGTCAATTGTCAATGGGTAGTTGGGGATGGTCGAGGGGGAATGTTGACAGGGGGAGGGGTAGGGAATAGAATAAGGCAGCTCTGTTGATTCAACACGGATAGAAAGAGACACGGATAAATCTTTTTAAATGACTTCGTGTCTTCGTTTTCTTCGTGTCTTCGTGGCAGAATATTTTGCCGGATGCCTGTATCATCGCTGAAAGTTATGAAAAATGATCCTGATTTGTTGGAAGAATATGATTTCAGTCAAGGGGTTCGGGGAAAGTATGCGCAGGCATACAAGGAGGGAACCAATGTTGTGGTTCTGGACCCCGACCTGGTGGCTTATTTCCCGGATTCTGAATCGGTCAATGAAGCGTTGCGTTCGTTGGTGGTGGTGATGGAACGGT
>JALXCB010000133.1 GCA_026991225.1 Anaerolineae bacterium
TTTGCCACGAAGACACGAAGAAAACGAAGGCACGACGTATTTTTCTTTATTTTTCCCTTCGTGTCTTCGAAAAACTTCGAGCCTTCGTGGCTTTTGGCGGCCTAAAGTCCAGTACGTTAGCAGTTACCAAGAAAGCCATACATGTATCCTGCAAAATGTTCTACCACGAAGGCGAAGGAACGAAGACAATGCAGGTTTGCAAGTTTGCAGGTCGCAAGTGGCAAGTCCTTCTGGCTGCGAGGCTTTTCACCTGCCACTTGCCACCTGCCATCTTTTTCCTTCGTGTCGTCGTGTTTTCGTGGTTTTTACCTTGCTATGAGAGAATACGTGTATTGTTACGAGAAAATACCATTTCCGGACTTCCATCATTATTGTCACAACGCCACATATCGTACGTATTTTTGGAGGTTCATTCATCCATGAAGCACAATCAAGCCGTCTCCCGTCGGACAATGCGGGGCTTCGTCACCATTTTCATTGCCGTTCTTCTTCTATTCGCCACTGCGGTCATTTCCATGGCCGAGTGGGTGACGATCGACACCGATGACTTCGCTATCGATCCCAATTGGGCCAGCGTGACGCCTGTTTATATCGCTGCCAGCAATGACCCCGGCATTGATGACAAAAACGAAATCAAGCAGGCGTGGTATGTGTATGATGGTTCGTATGTTTCTTTCCGGATCGATGTCCAACACTCGAACATTTTCCTAAGCGATAACAACAAACGAGCAATTGCCTCCCTTGACTGCAACCAAAATGGTAATTTCCGAGACGGAGATGTCCCTGGCGGCCCCTATGGCGATCGCGCCATTATCCTCTATCCGTGGGAGCGCGTCGATCTCACGGACGGCACAGGTCATGTCACGATTTATTCCTCATCGCTAGATGAATTAGGTGATATCGATGCAGGAAGCGGAGAATGGAAAATGGAAATCAAGCGTCTTTATCCCGAATGTCGGGGACTCAAAGAGGGGATTCCGTTGATATTCACCATCATCGACAAAAACAATCCCAATACGCCCATATCCCAGGCGCCACCAGACGGCGATCCGCCTTATTCATATGCTAATCCCATGGATTTCGGCGACGCGCCAAATGAGGTGAGCTGGGACCAGAGCGTGGGTTTTATTTGCGACCGATATGATACCAAAATGCCCTGTGACGGCCCTCGCCATGGCGTCACCTCCCTGCAACTCGGCCCGAACATCGACCCCGATGCCGGCGAACTTGCCGATGACCCCGCACTGGCGGACGACACAAATTATGATAGCGCCCCCGACGACGAAGACGGCGCGGCTCCCAGCCCCGCCGTGACCTGGACCGCGGGCGGCGCAGGTTCGCTGGATGTCAACGTCACTGGCGGCAGCGGCTATCTCAACTGCTGGATCGATTGGGACCGGGACGAGACGTTCGAGACGGATGAACACGTGATCAATGATGTGGCCGTCAGCGCCGGCGATAGCACACTCTCCCTCAACGTGCCCGCCAGCGTCGCCTTCGACGGCCCGTACATGAGTCGATGCCGTCTTTCGCCCAACGCCAATGAAGGAACAACCCCCACAGGCCCGGTCTATGGCGGCGAAGTGGAGGACAATGATTGGCTGATCCAGCCCGTGGACCTCAGCATCGCCGCCAACGGCGGCAATGTGGACCTCACCTGGACGCACCTCAGCCAAAATGATTCCGAACAGGCCTACAAGAGCTCGACGCCCTACTTCGATCGGGCCAGCGCCAGCGCGCTGGGAACAACATGCACCACGGGCGCCTGCACCACCAGCGATACGGGCGTGGTAGGCGCGCCGGCCGACGCCTTCTATTACAAAGTTTACGGCCAGGCCGACGTCAGCGGCGCGACCATCTACTCCACCCCATCCAAAGAAGTTGGCCTGTTCGAGTTCGAGCTGGTTCCCGGCGCAAATTAATCTATCAGGATGATGCCCCTATCAGGCCCGAGGCGCTTGTCCCGGGCCTTTTTCTTATCCTCAAGCCACGTCCGCGAATGATCCTTTCGCCCCATAGAGACGGCTATGAAACTAGGATGATCGTCGGTTGCGGAAGGATCGCCAGGCTCCCGTTGGGTGAGGCGACAACGAGCGTGATGCGTGAAAACGTGAAACGTGAGATCGTTACGCATCACGCATTACGTGCTTGGCTTCCCACGTAACTGCTAACGTACTTGACTTTAGGCCGCCAAAAGCCACGAAGGCTCGAAGTTTTTCGAAGACACGAAGGAAAAATCAAGGAAAATACGTCGTGCCTTGGCTTTTCTTCGTGTCTTCGTGGCAAAAAGTGGTGGCGATACCTTAGCAGTTACCTTCCCACGCCCGCTTGGCCGCGAGGCGTTTTCATCCGCACCGGCGGGCTATCGCTCGGGCCGCAACGGATGCGCATTGACAAAATGGGGTAAAATAAAGGTGAGGCAAGCAAGATCGCGTCCGTTCACGGGATCAGGAGGCTTCTATGACCCACATCCATCGACATCCTGTCCATTGCATTCTGCCGCCGCACATGCTGGAAGCCATCAAAATGCGCGGGGACGCCAAACAGCGGCGGATGGCGGAGCGCATCGAGAAGGAGGCGGACGCCGCGCGCAAGGCCCGGGCCGCGGCCGCGCCCGAACGCGCCCATCTGGGGACGCCCGCCTTTGCCGGGCCCGCGCCGGCGCTGCCCAACCGCGAGGTGTATAACGGCGGATACAAGCGGGAACTGCCGGGCCGATTGGTTCGGAAAGAAGGCGATCCGCCCTCCCGCAGCAAACTCGTCAACACCGTCTACGACCTCACCGGCAAGGTCTTCGAGTTCTACCTCAAGGAATTCAAGCGTAACTCCATCGACGGGCAGGGGATGACCATCATCTCCACGGTGCATCATCGCCGGAAATACAGCAACGCATTCTGGAATGGCCGTCAGATGGTGTTTGGCGATGGCGACGGGGTTCTTTTCAAGAGCTTCGTCGATCTCTCCATCATCGGGCATGAGCTGACCCACGGCGTGGTGCAATTCTCGGGCGGATTGACCTATCAGGATCAATCGGGCGCGCTCAACGAGAGCCTGGCCGATGTCTTTGGCGTGATGATCGTCCAGTACGCCAAAAAGCAGACCGCGGCCGAGGCCAGTTGGCTGGTGGGCGAGGAGCTGTTCACCCCCGAGGTGGAAGGCGACGCGCTGCGCTCGCTGCGGGCGCCGGGCCTGGCCTATGACGACGACATTCTGGGCAAAGATCCCCAGCCCTATCACATGAGCTTCTACGTCAGTTCGTGCACCGATTACGGCGGCGTGCACATCAACTCGGGCATCCCCAATCACGCCTTTTACCTGCTGGCCCAATATCTGGGCGGTTATTCGTGGGAGAAGGCGGGCCAGATCTGGTATCAGGCCATGCAGTCGTTGCGAAATCCCAAGGCCACGTTCGCCGATTGGGCCGATATGACCGTGCAAACGGCCTGGCAGTTGTTCGGCGCAGGCAGTTTCGAAATGGCCATGACGCGAAGGGCCTGGAAACTGGTAGGCATTCCCGTATGAGCAAGATCAAGCAGATTTATCTCCGCACCTCAGGCGGCATGGGCATTCCCATCGAGGGCGAGGTCGAGATCGACGCCCTGCCCCAAGACCTGGCCAGACGGGTGCAGCGCGTCCTCGCTCCCCAGCGGCTGGACCGCATTGCCAAACGCCCTCGCTCCTCCATCCCAGACCAGATCGCTTACGAACTCGTTCTGCCCAGCGAGCAGCGTCCGGAGCCCCGCGTCTATGCGTTCGAGGAATCCCAGGCGGATGACGATGTGTTGGACGTGCTGGATGAACTGACGGCGCGCATCGTCGAGGCGACGTTTCGGGCGAGAAAAGAAGCGCGGGGCATGGCGGAGAATGCGCCCAACCCGTCCCCGGCGGGCGCTGCACTCGTCCAGGAAACGCTGTTTTCTATGCCAGACGCCGAGAATCTGGAAGACGAGGGGCAGGAAGGGGATGCGTCTTTATGAGGATTTGGGATGCCAGCCGGGCTCATCCTCCGAAAAACGCGCGTCAACCCTGTCTTGCAACTCCAGCAGGGCTTCCTGGATGTCGATATCGAACTGGTAGGCGAGTTTGAAGAGGAAGACGATGGTGTCGGCCAGCTCGCGGGCCAGGGCCGCGCGATGCTCTTCGGGCATGGCGTCCCGCTTGTAGCCCTTGAGGAAGAGCACTTCCCGGGCGACTTCGCCCAGCTCTTCCATGGCATGCACCAGGGTCAGGCCCGGGTCCGCCTTGTCGAAATCTCGAGCTTCATCCCATTCCTTGAGCCACTGTTGATAGTCGGCGATGTTCATGGCGCAGCCTCCAACACGGCCCGTAGAAACGCGCCCTCATCCCAGGCCCCGCCCCGGCTGACGCCCAACCGCACGGCGACCATGTTCCGGGAGGGGATGACGACCACGTATTGGCCGTCGTGGCCTTCGGCTGCGTACGCGTCTTCGGGGACGCCCTCCCATTCCTTATGCTCGCCCGAGCCTCGATTCAACCACCATAGCGCGCCATATTCTCCCTGTGAGGGCGGCGTGGGCGTGCGGGCGTAGTCCACCCAGCCCTCGGGCAGGATGCGCTGGCCGTTCCAGACGCCATCCTGCAGGTAGAGCAGGCCAAAGCGGGCCCAATCGCGGGCCGTGGCGTACATGTAGGAAGACCCCACGAATGTGCCCGACGCGTCCGGCTCCAGCACGGCGCTGGTCATGCCCAGGCGGTTGAAGAATGCCTGGCGGGGAAAGCTCCAGTACACCTGGATATCGCCGCCGATCACGTGGCGGATGATGCGGGAGAGGATGTTGGCCGTGCCGCTGGAGTAGTTCCACACGGTGTCGGGCGGCGCGGCCAGGGGCATGGACGCGGCGTAGGCGGCCATGTCGCTGCTGTTGTAGAGCATCTGGGTGACGCCCGTGCGCAGGTCGCCGTAGTCCTCGTTGAATTCCAGGCCGCTGCTCATGCGGATGAGCTGGTCGGTGGTGATGGCGTGGCGGGGATCGTCGGGCGAGGCCCATTCGGGCACGGGCGCGGGCTGGTGGATGTCCAGCTTGCCCTCTCCAACCAGCACGCCCAGCAGGGCGTGGGTGACGCTTTTGGTCATGGACCAGCCCAGGAAGGGCGTGTCTGCACCGTAGCCCTCCGCGTAGCGCTCGGCGATGATGCGGCCATCTTTGACGATGACGATGGCGCGGGTGCGCCGCGGATTGGCGGGGTTGGGTTCGGCAAACGCCTCGTCCAGCACAGCTTCCAGGGCGGGATTGGGCTCATAGGTCGCGGCCTCACCCTCGGGCCAGGGCAAATCGGGATTGAGCGGCTCGGGCGGGGGGAAGTTGGGCGATTGGGTCTCGAAGGGGCCTTTGCCTGCCAGCAGGGTGCAGCCCAGGCCGGACCGATAGATGGCCTTTTGCTTCGCCGCCCACCCCCACAACGTGGCCGAAAGCCCATCCTCCTCCTGCTTGACCCGCAGGAAGGGGACCAGGGGGTTGTCGGGCAGCTCGGCCATGGCCGTGTCGATGCTCTGGCCGGTGAGATAGTGGTTGGAGCACACCACCTTGGCCGTGTAGCCCGTGGCCACCTTGAAGACGGGGAGCATGTAGAAGTAACCCCCAACCAGCGCGACAAGCAGAACGACAACCAGGGCGATGAGGATGCGAAGGAGCCAACGTTTCATGAAAGCGTTCCTTGGAGAATCAATTTGCTCGGATTTGGTGGATGAATTTCGATGATTTCAGGCGGCGTTCCAGTAGAAATCGCAGGTAGTCCCCGGTCAGTTTCTCCACCTGGCGCAGGGTGCTCGGCTTGAGTTGCAGACGGATGATGTGGTTGTAGGGCTGGGTCTGGAGATAGCGCAGCACCTTCAGGGCGTTGAGGGGAATGGGTTGCGCGCCCGAAGCGCCTTCGCCATGGCTGGGGCAGAGCACGCCGCCTCGTTCCAGGCTGAAGTAATTGAGTTCCGGGCGGATGGCTTCCCCGCACTGAACGCAATGAAAGAGCTGGGGCGCAAAGCCCACATGCTTCAGCAGCACCAGCTCATACCAGCGGGCGGTGAGAGCGGGGTTGGGTGATGTTTCCAGATGCCGGAATGCTGTGAGCAGCAGATCGTAGAGTTCGGGATGGGGGTCGTTTTCCTGCACGAACGCATCCAGCAGCTCGCAGAAATAGTAGGCGTAGGCGGTGCGGTCCAGGTCCTCGCGCAGCCTGCGAAAGCTGGTGATGGTCTGGGCGCTGGTGATGATATCCCACGTTTTGCCTTTGGCCAGCATGAGATTGACGTGGGTGAAGGGCTCCAGATGCCCGGCTTTGCGGCTGGTGGGCTTGCGCACGCCCTTGGCGATGACCACGCGCTTGCCATACTCGGGCGTGAAGAGGGTGATGACGCGGTCCGCCTCCCCCTGCTCCCTGCGTTTGAGGATGATGGCCCGGGTGCGATAGACGCGTTCACGATGGGAGGACATCACTCATCGAATTACATTTTCTCCGGCGCGGACATGCCCATGAGGCCCAACACATAAGCCAGCGTGGTTTTGGCGGCCTGCACCAGCATGAGCCGGGCCTCGGTCAGGTCCTTCTGGGCGGGATCGTCGGAGAGGACGCGGCAATGGCCGTAGAAGTTGGTGTAGATCTTGGCCAGGTCGAGGGCGTAGTGGGGGAGATGATGAGGCGCCAGGCGTTCCACCGCGAAGAGGACGACCTCGGGCAGTTGCAGCATTTTGCGCAGCAGGGCCAGTTCTTCGGGGCATGCCAGCAGGTCGAGATGGGCGTCGCTGGGCGCGAAGCCCGCGTCCGCGGCCTTGCGCAGGATGGAGGAGGCGCGGGCGTGGGCGTATTGGATGTAGTAGACCGGGTTTTCACTGCTCTGGGCCACGGCCAGGTCGATGTCGAAGTCGATGCGGGCCTCGTTGGAATGGCTGAGGAGGAAGTAGCGGGCTGCATCCGCCCCAACTTCTTCCAAAACCTCGCGCATGGTGATGATCTCGCCCGATCGCTTGGAGATTTTGACTTCCTTGCCCCCGCGCTTGAGAGTGACCAGGTCGTAGAGGACGATGGTGAGCCGTTCGGGGTCGATGCCAAAGGCTTTGAGCGCGGGCGGCAGGCGTTTGGCCTGGTTCTGATGGTCCACAGCCCACACGTTGATGACCCAATCGAAGCCGCGCACGATGAATTTGTGGTAGTGATAGGCCATGTCGCTGGCGAAGTAGCCGGGTTCGCCATTGGAGCGCACGAAGACTTCATCCCGGTCGCCGCCGATGTATTTGCTGGCCCGGAACCAGACCGCACCCTCCTTCTCGTAGAGGTCGCCCTGTTCGCTGAGGATGGCGAAGACCCGAGCAAAAGTGCCGTCATCGTACAGACTTTGCTCGGAGAACCATTCATCGAACTGCACGTTCATCATGGCCAGGTCGTCTTTCAGCTCATCCAGCACGATCTTCAGGCCCAATTCCCGAAAGCGGGGGATGATTGCTTCCTCGGGCAGGTTCAACAGGCTATCGCCGTGCTCTTCCCGAATGATTTTGGCGTAGTCGATCATGTACGCGCCCGGATAGCCGTCCGCGGGGATATCGACATCGAGCCCGAAGAGCTGCTGGTAGCGCCGCCACAGGGTCATGGCGAAGGTTTCGATCTGGGTTCCCCGGTCGTTGACGTAGTATTCCCGCTGCACCTGATAGCCGCTGTTCTCCAGCAGGCGGGCCAGGGCGTCGCCGATGGCTGCGTTGCGGGCGCCGCCGAAGTGGAGCGGGCCCGTGGGGTTGGCGCTGACGAATTCCACCTGCACTTTCTTGCCTCCGCCCAGGTCCACTTTGAAGTAGTCGGGGCCCTGGTGGACGATGGCGCCGGCCTGTCGGGCCAGCCACGCGGGCGAAAGGTGGAGGTTGATGAAGCCCGGTTTGGCCAGCTCCGCTCGGTCCAGAAAATCGGCCTGGGGCAGGCGTTTGATCAGGATCTCGCCGATCTGCATGGGCGAAAGTTTGCCGCCGCCCTTCTCTTTGAGGGCGTTGTTCACCGGTTTCACGATTTGCAAGGGCAGGGCGGTGGAGTAATCCCCCTGGCCTTCGCGACGCGGGCGGGTGACGGTGATCTCCGGCATGGGGAATTTGGGCAGATCGCCCTTCTTCTGGGCTTTTTTCAGCGCCTGGCGGATGAGTGCTTCGAGTTGGGTTTGGATCATGATTTTTCGATTATCGGACAGATGGAGATTGACGGTTGGGGTGATGCGCGTTGTGTGAGTTTACCACAACGTGAATCGTGAAACGTAAAACGTGAAGGGAGGGCGCGTGATGTTTCACGCGAGGACGTAACAACAACTGAGGTCGCGCCGCCACTTTTTGCCACGAAGGCACGAAGAGAACGAAGGCACGAAGTATTTTTCTAGATTTTTCCCTTCGTGTCTTCGGAAAACTTCGAGACTCCGTGGCTTCTCGGCGCCTAAAGTCGAGTACGTTAGCAGTTACAGCCCCTTCGCTGCTTGGCCCAATCGCTTCAATCCTCGCCCCATTCCCGCAGAATCAAGCGGAAGATGTCGGATTCGGTGATGACGCCCACGGGGTGATGCTGTGCGTCCACCACAGGCACGCCCCCGATCTTGTGGTCCAGCATCAGCCTGATGACCTGGCGCAGGTGCTCCTCGGGCCCGACCGCGTGCACGGGCGCGGACATGATCTCATCCACCGCCAGCAAGATTTCGTCCTGGTCGGGCGCGTAGGGGTTGGTGAGATTGTAGATGGAGAGGGCTTCGCGCACGTCGCCATCGCTGATGATGCCGATGAGCACGTTTTCTTCATCGACTACGGGGAGGCGACGAATGTTCCGTTCCTCCATCAGCGCGGACGCTTCCAGCACGGTGGCGTCCCAGCGGATGGTCACGGCGGGGGAGGTCATCACATCGCGGGCGAGATAGGGCTGCATGGCGCGCTCCTGCTATGAAAATAGGATTCGGATCAGGATGAGGATTAAGATCGCCAGGCCGACGTTGGGCGAGGCAGCAACGGGCGTAATGCGTAATTCGTAATCCGTAAAGTCGTTACGCATTACGCATCACGCATTACGAATTCGGCTTCCCGCGTCAACGTGGTTTGCAATACGACTGTTGAAATGGCCGCGTTTTATGCCGTCAGGCAGTTTCTTTTTCCGCTTGCAACAGATTTTCGAGGTAGTTCAGCAGATCGGTTTCGGTAAGAATGCCGACCAGTTTGCCTTCTTCCAAAACTGGCACGCCGCCGAATTTGTGCTTGCGCATCAAACGGACGGCGTCCAGGAGGTCGTCATCGGCGGAGACCGTGACGGGATCGGGCGTCATGCAGCTACGCACCTCGATGTGTTCCATGAGATAGCTGTCGTACCACCCCTCGCGCATCACGAACGGCGAATTCATGGCCAATCGCAAATCCCTATCGGTAATGATGCCGATCAATTCCCCATTTTCCACCACGGGCAGACGCCGAAATCCCCCGCGGCGCATCCGCGCCAGGGCCGCCCCAATGGAATGGTTGGGGCCAATGGTGATGGGATCGGGCGTCATCACGTCGCGCACACGCATGGCTTTATTATCTCCAAAATCATCTTTTCACACAAGCCAGCCCGTTACCATGATGGAGATCATACGGTTCAGATATCCCGACGCCCCTCCAGCGCCCGGCTGAGGGTGACTTCATCCGCGTATTCCAGGTCGCCGCCCACGGGCAATCCCCGGGCCAGGCGCGTCACCCGCACGCCTTTGGGATGCAGCAGGCGGGCGAGATACATGGCCGTGGCCTCGCCCTCCATGTTGGGATTCGTGGCGATGACGATCTCCTCGATGGGTTCTCGCTCCAGCCGTTCCAGCAACGCGTCCACTCGCAGGTCCTCCGGCCCGACGCCTTCCACCGGGTTGATGGCGCCGTGCAGGACGTGATACAGCCCGTTGTAGACGCCCGTGCGCTCGATGGCGACGACATCCAGCGGGTCCTCCACCACACACACCAGATGCTGATCCCGGGCGGGATCGCTGCAGATGGCGCAGGGGTCGGTCTGGGAGAGGTTCTGGCAGCGGGAGCAGGTGACGATGTTTTCCTTGAGGGTGGCGATGGCGTCGGCCAGGTCTTGCACCTGGTCTTCGGGCATGCGCAGGATGTAGAACGCGAGGCGCGAGGCGCTCTTGGGCCCGATGCCGGGCAGGCGCTCCAGGGCCTCGATGAGGCGTTGGATAGGTTCGGCGACGCCGTGCATGGGTTACAGCAAGCCGGGAGGCAGCCCCAGGCCCGCAGTGAGGCCGCCCATGCGCTCTTCGGCCAGTTTGCGCGATTGTTCGATGGCTTCGTTGACCGCGCTGAGGACCAGGTCTTCCAGCATTTCCACGTCGTCGGGGTCCACGACTTCGGGCTGGATGGCGATGGAGACGATATCCTGCTGGCCCGTGGCGACGACTTTCACCATGCCGCCGCCCACGCTGACCTCGACGGTTTCTTCGGCCAGGGCGGCCTGTTGTTTGGCCATCTCTTCCTGCAGGGCCTGAAGCTGGGCCATCATGTCGCCGCCGGGCATGCGCGGGCCTTTGGGTCTGGAGCCTGGAGATCGATATCCTTTGGGAGCTTTTTTGCGTTTGGCCATCTGGCAACCTCGGAGGAGAGGGATTGGGGATCAGGATGAGGGCTGATTGACTGACAAAACGCGTTTTGGTCTGCTGTGGTCGCCTATGCTGTCGACTGAAGTCGGACTCTTCAGGCCTGCGGCCAGTGGACGGCCTCCGCCATCCATGTTCATGATGGAAATCAGGTCGACGAAGGTCGACCACAGGCGCGAAGCGCCTAAAGAGCCCGAGTTTACTCGGTGAATACGGTCGGAAAGGAAAGACTCAAGATTTGTCAGTCAACCAGGGATGAGGGTTTGAGCACGCCGCCCCAGTCGTCTAACGCGCGGCGCACGACGGGGTGGTCGGTGAGGGGGGAAGCAGGATCAGGATTTGGATCGGGATTGGGGTCAGGATCGGAAGCGGGCGTTGGGGCGGAGGCGGCGTCGGGCTGGGATGCGACGGACGCGGTGGGAAGCGGGTCGTTTTCGCCCAGGATCACGGCTTCCATGGGGCGGCCAAGCACCTGGGAGAGGCCCTTGTTCACGTCGTCGATGCCCGCCTGCACCTGGTTTCGGTGAAATTCGTATTTGAAGCGGATGTAGAACTTGCCGCCCTGGATGCCGGCAGGTTCGCCCGAACGAAGCATGGCCTGAAGTTTGGCGTTGATGCCGCGCATGACGCGCAGGAGCTGCTTCCACACGCCCGCCAGCTCCGCATCGATGGGGGCTGCAGGTTTCGAGGGAGGCGGGACGGATCCGGTTGTGCGCTTTGGGGGCGCTTTTTTCGGCCTGGGCGCGGGCCGAGGACTGGAAACCGGCCGGGAGGCCGGTTTGGAAACCTGTTTTTCAACAGGTTTTTCCCCGGGCGCGGTCATGCCATCCAGGTTGAGGGCGTCGAGCAGGGCCAGCTCCACGGGCAGATACCCGGCGAAGGGCGTCTTCAGGGCCTGCCCCGCCTCGGTGAGGGCCCGAATCGTATGCAAAAGCTGGGGGGCGGTGAATCGGGCGGCCTGTTCCTGGGCTTTTGCCAGCAAGCTGTCGGGCAGGTCCACCAGGTTGGGGTCTTTGCCCACATTGAGGAGCAGCAGGATGCGCAGTTGGTCGATGAGTTGATTGACGAACTGGCTGAGTTCGATGCCCTTGTCGATGAGTTCATGCAGCCGGGTGAGCACCTCGGCCGGGTCGCCTCCGGCCAGCGCGTCCACGAATTCGCTGATGGCCAGGCCCGAGACCATGCCCAACACATCCCGCACCAGCTCCTCGTCGATCTCCGTGTGCCCATAGGCCGCGACCTGGTCCAGCAGGCTGATGGCGTCGCGCATGGAGCCAGTGGCGCTGCGAGCGATGATGCCCAGGGCCTCGGGGGTGACGGTCAGGCCCTCGCGGCGGGCGATTTCGTTGAGATGCTCGCTGATCTGCCGGGTGCTGATGCGATGGAAATCGAAGCGCTGGCAGCGGGAGAGAATGGTGGCCGGTATCTTGTGGGGTTCGGTGGTGGCGAGGACGAAGATGACGTGCGCGGGCGGCTCCTCCAGGGTCTTCAACAGGGCGTTGAAGGCCGAGGTGGAGAGCATGTGCACTTCGTCGATGACGTAGACCTTGTAACGGGCCTCAGAGGGAGCAAAGGCGACCTTCTCGATGAGCGACCGCACGTCGTCCACGCTGGTGTTGGACGCGGCGTCGATCTCGATGAGGTCCATGAGCCGCCCCTGGTTGATGGCTGTGCAGATGGGGCACGCGTTGTCGGGCCGGTCATTCACGTCCTCGGCCAGACAGTTGACGGCCTTGGCCAGGATGCGGGCGGTGCTGGTCTTGCCTGTGCCGCGCGGGCCCGTAAAAAGATACGCGTGGCCGATCCGATCCTGTCGCAACGCGTTGCGCAGGGTCTCTGCCACGTGCTTCTGCCCGACCACATCCTCGAAGGTCTGGGGACGATATCGGAGATAAAGGGCGTCGGTCATGGGGCAATCGTAGCATTTTTGGCCGCGGGCGTCAAACCATTCTGACTGATTGACTGACAAAACGCGTTGAGGTCTGCTTAGGTCGCACATACTGTCGACTGAAGTCGCACCATGGCAGACCTGCGGCCAGTGGACGGCCTCCGCCGTCCATTTTCATGCTGGAAATCAGGTCGACGAAGGTCGACCCCGGGCGCGAAGCGCCTAAAGAGTCCGAGTTTACTCGGTAAAAGCGGGCGGAAAGGCAGACTGCAAGATTTGTCAGTCAACCAGCCATTCTGATTTGATCAGGACGTCAGTGATTGGGAGGGTTGTTTGTCGACGGCCTTGGCCACCAGATATCCAGCCTGGCTGATGCCCAACAGGGCGATTGCACTGGAGCCCAGTTCGGGGAAGCTGGTGATGGGGAAGTTTTGAGCGATGTCCTGCACTTCGGGCGTGACCGTCACGAGTTCGCTAAACATGGCGCTGAGGCTCGCCATGTAGACGCCCACGAGAATGAAGGTGAACAGGAGGCTTTGCAGCCGGGTGAGGTCGATTTTATCCCTGTTGGCCAGCTCCTCCCCTGTGATCAGGTTGAGCAGTGACGGCTTTTCTTCCACGTTGAGGACGCCTTCCCGAGGTTCCATAGCCATCATCTCGGGCTGCTGAGGCAATTTCTTCTTCTTTTCCTCCAAAATCAGGCCCGATCCCACCAGAGCTGTGACCGAGATGCCCATGGCCAGCCATAAATCTCTGGGGATGGCTATGGCCAGGCCTTCCTGCGTGAATCCGAAACGGAGATTGGCAAATACGGCGGTGACATAGGCGGACAGGATGACAAGGGTCCATAGAAACGCCTGGAATCGGGAGAGGCTCATCCGATTTTGTTCGTTGATGAGCCAGCCGAAAAACAGATCTCCCGTCACGAGATAGGATAACATCAGTACGAAGGCCACCATCACCAGCATGATCCAGTACCAGGTAGTCGCCAAATCCGAGATGGGACGTCGCATTCCCAGCCAATAGATGCCCCCGATCATCAGCGCAGCTCCCAGAAAGATCGTGAGGTTCAAATGACGCTTGATCCAGTGAGTGACATTCATTTCTTGCCTCCGTAAGAGCGTGTGCGATGGGGAAAGAGGCGGAGATGCAATGCGACAAGGAAAATGACCTGTCGCTTGCTCTTGTAGTCTATGGGAAATGGAGGAGAAAGTCAACGCGTTTGCGCGGCGTTTCCCGATCCTCTATAATCCAGCTATCCCATCCAACCCCTTACTCCAACCGAGGCCCGATATGTCCAATCTCGAACAGATCAAAATGAAGGCGCGCGAGCGTGTCTGGAAAAGCATCGCCCAAAGCGGCGTTTCCGTATCATCCATTCCTCAGGATGAGTTGGAGACGCTGATAAACGCCCTCCTCGATGGCGTCATGGTGCTCATCGACGAATCGTTGGAGGATGCCGGGCTGCCCGGCCGGAGTGATGACGCGCTTGCGACTGTGCTGGAGAGCGATGAACGCGTGTTGTGGGAAGGCCGTCCCTTCCTTTCCATCCTCACCCATTATCAAATCACCACCGAACGGGTGCGGATCGTTCGCGGTCTGCTGGGCAAGGACCGGGATGATATCGAACTCATCCGGATTCAGGACATCGATTTCAAACAGAATATGACCGAACGGATGCTGGGCGTGGGGGATATCATCATCCGCAGCGCCGACCCTTCTATGCCCAAAGCGGTGCTCAATAACGTCAAGGAACCCGAAAAAGTGCATGAAATCCTGCGGCGGGCCATGCTCAACGCCCGCAAGCGCTTCCGTTACAGCGTGCAGGAGGAGATGTAAGGATTACCGGGCCACGCGCGAGAAGTGCATCAAAATCTCCTGATTACCCCACAGGTGTTCGCTGAAACCGGTGAACACGAAGCCATGCGCCAGATAAAATTCGATGGCGGGATGGTTTTTCGTGCTGAGCGCGACCTCGATCCCTTGCAGCTTCCGTTCCCGACCCCATTCCACGGCTCTCTCCAGCAAGGCGACCCCCACGCCCTGCTGACGAAACTCGGGCGCAACCACGTGTCGTCGAATGTGTCCCGTTTTGGTTTCGTGATTTACCTCAATGTGGATATAGCCCAGAATCATGTTTCCCCGTCGGGCGGCGTAGATGCCATCCCCTCGTTGCCAGGCTTTGGTCATATCCCGCGCTTCTGGGGGGACGGGCACGGTCATGGGGCGGGGGAGATGAACGAGATGAAACTGCACCTGAATCCGACCGGAATCGGCTTGCAGGTTCATCTGCCAGACTTTATTCGTGGTGAAGGTGGCGTCCAGTTTGGCGCATTCGTTGAGATCGTGCAGGGTGGGGCGACGGATGTAAATCACGGCAACCTCAGTCGTTGGGGAGTGCGATATGAGAGAGCGCTGTGGAGATGCGCGCGCCTCGGCGCACGACATACGTCGGGATCTGGCTGGCCCAGAGTTCAGCAAGAACCGGGCGATAGCTCTGGATCGGGCCGAAGGTGGAAGCCGCCACCAACACCGTGGTCATGCCAATGCCGCCATGCCGATAGTCGCGTAGCACGTCCACCCACGACGCATCGGCCGAGGGCGTGATGACGACGACCGTGGATGTGCGGGTAAGGTAGGGGCGTTCGGCCAAAAGCAGGCGGTCGAAGGAGATGGTCGAGGTAGGTTCCACCACGGCCAGCATTTCCAGGAGTTTCGTGAATTGGCGATGCCCGCGGTCGAGATGGAGCACCTCGCGTCGGGGCGTGTAGGCGATGAGCCCGACCGCGCGGCGTTCCGCCAGATAGCGTTGGGCGATGGACGCCGCGGCCGCTGTTGCGTATTCGATGGTGGAAGGAACCAGTGAAGGCTCTTTGCGCAGAAACTGACTTTGAAGAATGGATGGAATATCGGTGAGATCGGGCTCTTCCCAGGGTTGAGAGACGTGCCAGGCTGCATCCAGGTCCAGCAAAATCCAGACATCGCTGGTGGGATCCAGCTCGAACTCTTTGACCATGAGTCGCCCGGTGCGAGCGGTGGAGCGCCAATGGATGCGGTTGTAGCTGTCTCCCGGCACGTAATCCCGCACGGTGGCCACGTTGGTGGTGAGGTAATGCGTGCGATGATGGGCGATTTTGCCGCCGGGCAGATGCCCGGGGGGGAGGCGGAAGCCGGGGATCTCGTAAGTAGCGGGATAGACCAGCACGGGGTGGGCGCCCGGGATCTTTTTGCTCAATTCGAAGATGCCCAAGGGGTCGCCACTGCGAAGTGTGATCGGCCCCAGATGAAAACGCCCTCTGCGCAGACAGGGCGTTTTCACCGTCCAAATCCGGGGGTGTTTGCGTCTCAATGAGACCAACACACGCGAAGCGTGATGTCCTGGCAAATCGGATTCGTCCCTGAGTTCAACCCAGAGTTTCGAAATCCAACTCTGGTTGGTGACCTCAAAAGATTCTTCGACGAACCGCCCTACCTGGCTACGCGGCGTGCGCACCCGCCGTTTGATCTCCAGCCCGCGTAGATTCTGCCTCGCCCATAACCAGGAGCCGATCAACACCAGCGTGATGAAGTAAAACGTGTTGTATAGCAGGTCCCGTCCTGTAATGAGCGCCAGAATCAGGCTGGCAAGCCAGATGATAAGAGCGATCCAGGTGGTAAAGCGCACAATGGGAATGAAAGAGGGGAAAGTGTCAGGCGGTGGAAGCGACGCGTGCGCCCGGCACGGGGATGCTTTCCATAATCTCCCGCAAGATGGCCTCGGACCCGATATTTTTGATGCGAGCGGAGGGGCTTACGATGATGCGATGGGCCAGGGTGGGCGCGGCCAGCTCTTTGATATCGTCGGGCAGCACGAATTCACGATTTTGGGCGGCGGCCAGGGCGCGGGCCGTCTTGAACAAAGCCAGGGAGCCGCGCGGGCTGGCTCCCAGATAGACGTCAGGATGTTGCCGGGTGGCCTGGGTGATGGAGACGATGTATTCCTTGATGCGATCATCGACATAGACCTGTTTGACCGCCTCCTGGGCCTGCATTAACTCCTCTCGGGTGACGACCTGTTTCAGATCCTGGATGGGGTGGTGATCTTGTTGGGAATCGAGGATGGCGATCTCATGTCCTCGGTCGGGATAACCGAGATGGATGCGCATGATGAAGCGGTCGACCTGGGCTTCAGGCAGAGGGAACGTGCCCTCGTATTCGATGGGGTTTTGGGTGGCGAGCACCAGGAAGGGGCGCTGCATCTCATAAGTGACGCCGTCGATGGTGACCTGGCGTTCTTCCATGGATTCCAGCAGGGCCGCCTGGGTTTTGGGCGTCGCCCGATTGATTTCATCCGCCAGGACGATCTGGGCGAAGATGGGACCTGGTCGGAATTCGAATTCCTGACTTTTTTGATTGTAGACCGAGACGCCCGTCACATCACTGGGAAGCATGTCGGGCGTGAATTGGATGCGGTTGAAGGTGCAGCCAATGGAGCGGGCGATGGAACGGGCGAGCATCGTTTTCCCCAGCCCCGGCACATCCTCGATCAGTAAGTGCCCCTCACAAAGCAGCGCCAAAAGCGTACGCCGGATGGCCTGTTCCTTGCCAAGGATGACTCTGGAAACATTATCGGTGACGCGTTGAACGAAGGAGTGAACAAGTGCGATTTCGGACATAAGTGACGTGGATGAGGAGAAGATTTGGGTTTGAACTGATGGGATTGTATCACAAAAGGAGGATGAAAAGCTAAAGGCGTTTGGCGCAGCACAGAAAAACGCCCCGCTGAGTTGCGGAGCGCTTTCGATCTGTAAGGTGATGTTTTTCTCAGCCCGTGTTCTTCATCCCGATCACGACTGGAATGGTGCGCAGGAAGATCTTGAGGTCCAGAAGCAGGGAGGCTTCCTCGATGTACTTCAAGTCCCACTCCACGATCTCAGGGAAGGGGATGCTGCTGCGACCATTGATCTGCGCCAGTCCAGTGATGCCGGGCAGAACAGAGAGGCGGGGGAGATACCAGTCGAGGTAGGCCTCGGCCTCATAGTCGATGGAAGGACGCGGCCCGACAAAGCTCATATCCCCCTTGAGGATGTTGAACAGTTGCGGAAGTTCGTCCAGGCTGGTCTTGCGCAGCACTTTGCCTACTCGGGTGATGACGCGTCCGTTGGTGGCGGGTTTCAGAAGGCCGCCATTTTCTTTGGGCGCTTCGGTGATCTCCCCCCGGATGACCTTCTGAGCGAATTCTCGGTTGGCCTGAGCGTGGTTTTGGGTGTGGACCATCGACCGGAATTTGTAGAAGTCGAAAACGCGACCGCCACGCCCCACGCGTTTCTGTACGATGATCGCAGGCCCGCCATCATCCAACTTGATCGCCAGGTAGATGATGAGAAACAGGGGCGACAGCAGCACCAGCAGTATGAGTGCAGCCATAAAGTCGAAGGCGCGTTTGGCGAGCCGGTAATGGGTCGGCAGGTTGGCTACGGGCACATGGCCAACAATGTATCTGGCGTCTTCGTCGTGTGCGGCGGGCTGTGTAGACGCTGCTGGGCGAAAAGCTGGATTGACGATTTGGGGCTTACTGCTGATCATCTCTGCTTCCTTCCTTGTCATGAAGAGGGCTTCCCTGGTGCGTGTTCGTCTGTAAGGGAGGCAGGATGGCGTGAACGGGATATGGGGGCATCTCTTCAAAGCGTGCGCCCCATGTCTCCTGACAGGGACATGAGGCGCTGTCGGTTACGGCGCTTGGATGATGGGCATGTAGATGTAAGCAGGCGTTTCAATAGGAGGATGTGCGAAGTTCAATTCCAACATGTTGTCTTTGCTGATGTAGATGGCGATGTTGGAAGGGGTCAACTGTTCGTAACCGGGGGGCGGCGTGGCGGAAAGGGTGTATTGTCCCGGCGTTACATCATCCAGCTCATAATACCCGCTGGCTGTGGTCAGCGTCTGGTAATCCATGACGCCATCCAGGGTCACTGTGGCGTTGTGGATGCCCGGCTCCCACGGATCGCGTTGGCCGTTTTCGTTCATATCGACATACACAAAGCCATACACGCCGGTTTTGACGGGCTCTTTGAACTCATCGACTTTTTGCACGTCCACATGATGAATGTATTCATCGCCATCCAGGTCGCCCGTCGTCGGGTCGCGAGAGTCGATGGCGAGATCGCCGTTGCCGCCAAAGAGGCCGTTGTTGAAATTGCCGTCCTCAATAAGGAACGTGACTACCTTCCATTTGCCGGTGTTGGTTTTTGTGACGACCCCGGGCTCAGGGTTGTCTAACACGCCCGTGGTGGGGAGACCGCCGTCGATGGCGAGGCCGCGTTCGGGCGTCCAATCATTGATGGCGTAAGGCGTTGCGCGTTTGATGCCGTTCACGCTGTCATATTGCAGGAACCACTTGTCGTTGCCCGTATCGAGATAGGTGACTGTGACAATGGCTTTGTAAGTCGTGGGTGTGGACTGATCGAAGTACTTATCGGCGGCGTCGAAGATGAAGCGGACATTGCCTGAGGCCTGATCGGTGCGGCGGGCCACCCAGCCTGGATCTATCTGGGATTGTACAGGCCCATTTTTGACGTCGTAGAGTCCGGCCTGGCGTAGTTTGTCATCATAGGGATGAAGGTTCGAATGCCAGGGCTCTTTCATCTCGGGCGTATCGTTGCCGCCTGTCCAGGTGATGCGCTCATCGTCAGTGACAGGGATGGTGACTGCTTTGTAGGCGGGAAGATGGCGTTGGTTGAGGTAGAATTCGTAATTGCCAATGGTGGGCCAACTGTTGGATGTGATGGTCGCATGTGGGAGATATACCGGATTGCGGTGTTCACGCATACGCGACCAGATGCTGGGGGGCTCTTCCTGCCCCGGCAGGAAGCCTTTGCCAAAGTATTTGGCGGCCCATTTTGCGGTCTCCCGGTTGAGGCGGGTGTCCATTCGATTCCAGAAGCTAATCAGGCGAATGGAATCGACTTTGTATTCCAACGCCCGGGCCATGGCCCAATAGAATTCATTCTCCGTCACCATGTGATAGGCGTATCCTTCCAATTGGATGGGGACGCGATTGCTGTACTGGCGGGCCTGATCGTACATGCCGGTGCACGCGACTGTTCCATCTGAGCTGCCGCAGGCCTCGGAGAAATCCCAATCGGAAGTAATAGTGTTGATGGCAACGCCTACGTTGTTACTGGCGGCGTAACTGCCGATATCGCGCCGTTCCCAGGCGGAAACATAGAATGGCGCGTTTTGAATAAGCAGTTGGATGCGCGGGAAATTGGATCCATCATGAAAACTTTGTGTGTAGGCGTTGATGGTGTTCTTGACAAATTGCACCCAATCGGATTGGGAGATATACTGCAACAAAAATTGATGGTCGGGTGCGACGTATTTGTCGACAGGGATGTTTTCCCCGCCTTTGCCTGTGCCAATGGCGACCCAGCCGATATGGTTTCGATAGGGTGAATTCAGGAGATGATCTGCAAGGGCGGCCACGAACGTGTAGTAGGGCCCGGTGTAATTGGGGCTGGTATAGTAAGGAAGATACCAGGGGCCTCCGTAGTTTGTGCAATCGTCGCCCTGGCGTCCATCCGGGGTGTCGGAAAGCAACACCGCGTCGTCGGATGTTCCCAACCTGTTATCAGGCCCCACCTGAACCCATTTGGGAATAGCATCGACGCCCTGGAATGGCCGGCCATCGATGGCGCAAGGAGCGTATCGCCCTGGATAGGTGTCGATGGCGATGCCGATGCTTTCGTAGCCGGCTGCGACGGCATTTTGAATCCACAGATCAAGCTTGTCCCAGTAGTATTGGTTTTTGCCGGGGTTCAATGACGCCCAGGTCCAGAACAGATACGTCCCCTTGGCGCTATAATCATATCCCGGTCTGGGATTGTAAACATCGGAGGGGATGTAAAATCCGGGGACGCCCGCCGGGGGCAGTGAGATATCGACGGAATCGGGCTTGACAGTTGGCTTGGGTTCGGGGTTGTCCCCCTGTTCGAACCCAGGAGCGGCAGGTGATGAATCGAGTTGGGGATTTGCAAAAGCGACAGACGTGAGCAGAAGAATGGTTGAGAGTGTCAGGATTGTCGCAAGAAGCAGAAAGGTCTTCTTGTGCATGAAAGAGGAAACCTCCGTAAAGTGTTTACGCAGGCGTATTCTGGGAATACTGCATCGCAAAGGACGCAGCATATCGCATTGGCGAGAGAGCCCCACAGAATAAGCCTAGCAGAATCTATTTTAGTGTATCGAGATGAAAATCCAATGAACAACCCTTCTGGCTAAGATGACAAAAATTTCACATTGTTCATCTTTGTCATCGGGAAGAAAGGAAGGGGGGAATGAAGTGGGATGATACCACAATCAGAATGGATTGTTCAAAGCAATAAGCTTGAATTGTGAAGGAGAAGGTAACTACTAAGGTCTCGCCACCGCTTTTTGCCACGAAGATACGAAGAAAAACGAAGGCACGAAGTTTTTCCTTTATTTTTCCTTCGTGTCTTCGAAAAACTTCGAGCCTTCGTGGCTTTTCGAGGCCTGAAATCGAGTACGTTAGTAGTTACAGGAGAAGACGAAAAAAGCTGCTGAAGTCATGTCAGACTCAGCAGCCTTTCGGAAAGCAGACGTTTCAAACTGAAGGAAGGGGGCTATCTGGCGATGATGTTCACCAGCCGCCCGGGCACAACGATGATTTTGCGGATGGGCTTATCCCCGATCCACTTCTGCACCCGATCATTGGCCAGGGCCAGTTTCTCCAGCTCCTCCTGGCTGGCTTCGGGGGACACGTTGATGCGGGCCCGCACTTTGCCATTGACCTGGACCGCGATCTCCACTTCCTCCTCCCTGGCCAGCTCGGGGTCGGCCTGGGGCCAGGCTTGCAGGTGGATGCTGTAGGGCTTGCCCAGCCGGGCCCACAATTCCTCGCTGATGTGGGGCATGGCCGGGGCCATCATCAGCAACAGGGTCTCGATGGCCTCGCCCCATGCGTCCGTGCCATAAACTTCAGTCTCTTTGGCCGCGTTCAGGGTGTTCGAGAAGGCCATCAGGGCCGCGATCATCGTGTTGAATTTGAAGTTCTCGTAGTCGCTGGTGACCTTCATCAGGGTCTGGTGGGTGGCCCGGCGCAGATTGCGGATCTGCTGTTCCGAGGGGGCGCCTTCGGCCCGCTTTTTGGGTTCATCCAGCACCAGGGCCCAGACGCGATGCAGGAAGCGATGGACGCCGTCGATGGCCCGCGGGTTCCACGGCCCGCCTTCGTCCCAGGGGCCGATGAACATGAGGAAGGCGCGCACGGTGTCCGCGCCATATTTGCTCACGTAATCGTCCGGGTTGACCACGTTGCCCCGGGATTTGGACATTTTTTCGCCGTCGGAGCCCAGGATCATGCCCTGGTTGAAGAGGCGCAGCATGGGTTCGTCGAAGTCCACCAGGCCCATGTCGCGCAGCACTTTGGTGAAGAAGCGGGTATAGAGCAGGTGCATGGTGGCGTGCTCGATGCCGCCGGTGTACTGATCCACGGGCAGCCAGTATTCGCCAACGGCTTTGTCCCAGGGGACGTCGTCTGGGCTCAGGGTTTCGCCTTCCTTCCAGTAGGGGGAGAGGTAGGCGTATTGGTACCAGGAGGAGTCCATGAAGGTGTCCATGGTGTCGGTTTCCCGGTGCGCGTCGGCGCCGCAGATGGGACACTGGACGTGCAGGAAGCCCTCGTGGTATTTCAGCGGGCTCTCGCCCGTGGGCTTGAATTCCGCGTCCTCGGGCAAGAGCACGGGCAGGTCTTCGTAGGGCACGGGCACGACGCCGCAGTTGGGGCAATGGATCATGGGGATGGGGGTGCCCCAGTAACGCTGGCGGCTGATGAGCCAGTCGCGCAGGCGGTAGTTGACCTTGCGCTCGCCCGCGGCGCGCTCTTCCAGCCACGCGGCCACTTTGTCGAAGCTTTCGGGCCAGGTCAGGCCCGTGAAGGGCCCGCTGTTGACCATGACGCTGTTTTCCTTCACCTCGAAGGCGCGTTCCATGGCCTCCGACGCTTCCTGGCTCCAGGCGCTGGCATCGCCCGCCTCCCACACCTCTTTGGGCACGATGACGATGGGCGTGGGCAGGCCGTATTTGCGCGCGAACTCGAAGTCCCGCTGGTCATGCGCGGGCACGCCCATGATGGCGCCGGTGCCGTAGCTCATGAGCACGTATTCGGCGATGAAGATGGGCACAGGCTGGCCGTTGGCGGGGTTGATGGCGTAGGCGCCGGTGAAAACGCCGGTCTTTTCCCCGGCCTCCTGCTGGCGGGCCAGCTCGCTCTTGTTCTTGGCCTCGGTCACATACGCCTCGACTTCCTTCCAGTAGTCGGGCGGGGTAATCTGTTCGACCAGGGGGTGTTCGGGCGCGAGGACGGCGAAGCTCATGCCGAAGATGGTGTCGGGGCGGGTGGTGAAGACGCGGAAGCTCAAATCCTCCCGTCCCTGAATCTTCATGGCGAATTCCACGCCTTCGCTGCGCCCGATCCAGTTGCGTTGCAACACCTTCACTCGCTCGGGCCAATCCAGGGTTTCCAGGCCCTCCAGCAGCTCGTCCGCGTATTTGGTGATGCGGAATTTCCACTGGGCCAGGTTTTTCATGATCACGGGCGTGCCGCAACGCTCGCATTTGCCGTCCCACACCTGCTCCCGGGCCAGGGTCGTGTTGCAGGTGGGGCAGAATTGTACGGGCGCTTCCTCGCGATAGGCCAGGCCCATGTCATAAAATTTGAGGAAGAACCACTGGTTCCACTGATAGTAGCCGGGCAGGCAGGTGATGGCCTCGTGCTCCCAGTCGAACATGGCGCCCATTTGCTTCAACTGCCCGCGCATCCGCTCGATGTTGGCCATGGTCCATTTATGAGGATGGATATTATGCTTGATGGCCGCGTTCTCCGCGGGCAGGCCAAAGGCGTCAAAGCCGATGGGGAACCAGACGTTCTTGCCGTTCATGCGGGCGAAACGCGCGCCCGCGTCCGAGGGCGACATGGCGTACCAGTGGCCCGTGTGCAGGTCGCCGCTGGGATAGGGGAGCATGGTCAGGAAGTACCATTTCTCCCTGTCCGGGTCCTCGACCCGTTTGTACAGGTCGGTTTCGGCCCATTGTTGCTGCCATTTCGGTTCGATGGTTTGGGGATCGTAGCGGTCGGTCATGATTTGCTATTTTAGTTGTTCCATGAATTCTTCTGGGGAAACGTGGGCCTGACGGAGTATCCCACGCAATGTGCCAACGGCCAATTCACGATGCAAAGGCACTGAGCAGCCAACGGCGCCTTCTGGCGTCACCTTTTTCATCACGACATGGCTTCCACGCTGGCGGACGACGGTAAAACCCAACCGTTCCAGCGCCTTGACGGTTTCTTTACCTGAAACACGTCTCAGTTTAGGCATGGACTGGCACCTGGAATGTGGTCACATAGGGCGGTTTTGTCTCAGGCAGCGGAAACTCTTCAAGATAAAGCTCGGTCGCTTCTTTGAGGTTGTCGAGTGCTTCTTCAATGGTATAGCCCTGACTGACCGTGCCTACTTCCGGACATTCCGCCACATAAATGTCGTCTTCCTTATGCACGATGGCAGTAAACGTGCGTTCTTTCATATGTAACCTCTTTTTTCTTACATAAATGCTTCGCGTGGAGGGCTGAAAAGCTCGAGAAGCACGGTGGGCTCCAGAAAGCGAGCTTCGTGTTCGACGCCGCCGGGGATGGCGTAGGCGTCGCCCGGGCCCGCGATCCAGGCCTCTCCGGCCACGGTGAACTGCACCCGGCCCGACTGCACGTAGCCCACCTGCTCGTGGGGGTGGCTGTGCATGGGCACGACCACGCCCGCCTCGGCGGTGAACTCGCACAGCATCATCTTTTCGCCCCAGACCAGGGTGCGGCGCACCAGGCCGGGGATCATTTCCACAGGGGAGGCGTCGTTACGAAATATCCTCGTCCGCATATTCGCTCACTTCTTGCATGATGGCCTCTATCTTTGGAATGATCACGGGCAAATCGCTGGTAGCAATCGCCCAGATGATATCCAGATTGACGCCAAAATAATGATGGATCAGCCTGTCGCGCATACGCGCCATCTCGCGCCATGGCACAGCAGGGTAGTTTTGACGTAATTCGGTCGGTAAGCCCTTGACCGCTTCGCCGATGATTTCGAAATTGCGTACAACAGCATCCTGGGTCTTTTCATCCTCCAGGAAATCATCGTACGCCATATCGGCGACATAGCGCTCGATGCGTCGGCAGGCTTCCAGAATATCCTGCAGGAAACTGACTGAGCGGCGTTCAGACATCGACTAATGCTCGCGTAATGTCCTCCGCGACTTCAAGAACGCGAATGCCTTGCAAGCCCACAGGGGTCAAAATGTCAACTTTCATGCCGAGTTCCTCTTCCAAAAACTCGACAAGCTCATTGAATTCCAACCCGATGGGCCGCTCGAACTCGACGAGCAAATCCAGATCACTGCGTTCTGATGGTCGTCCCCTGGCATAGGAACCAAAGATTGCTATACGAGAGACGCCATATTTCTCGCTCAGATAAGGACGCAATGCGTTCAATTTGCGGACAATCGACTCGGTATCTTGTTGCATCATTTCATACCAAGACTTTTTCATGTAAGCGCGGGTTCGGGCACAGCGATGTAGGTAGCTATCGAGAGATTTTTGGGCAATGTTTCGCCCGCTTCCTGCATAGCCTCCAAATGCATCTGGACGGCTTCCGCCATGTTCTGGAGCACTTCTTCGTAGGTGCTTCCAGTGGCGACGCAACCAGGAAGATCGGGGGAATAGGCGGAGTAATTTTTGTTTCCGGGTTCAATCATCACCAAGATCTGTTTCATTCCTGTTCATAGACGTAATCCAGCCAGCCGTGCTCGTCGGGATAGCGGCCCGCGGTGATGTCGAAGAAGCGCTGCTGGATGGCCTTGGTGATGGGGCCGCGGGAGCCCGAGCCCACAGGAATGCGATCCACCGAGCGGATGGGCGTGACCTCGGCTGCGGTGCCGGTGAAGAAGAGTTCATCGGCCAGGTAGAGCATTTCGCGGGTGATGAGCGTCTCGTGCACTTCATAGCCCAGATCGCGGGCGATGGTCATGACCGCATCGCGAGTGATGCCGCCCAGGATGTCGGCGTAAAGGGGCGGCGTGTAGAGGACGCCATCTTTGACCATGAACAGATTCTCGCCCGAGCCCTCGGCCACATAGCCGTGGATATCCAGGCTGATGGCTTCGTCATAACCAAGATCATGGGCTTCCATGGCGATAAACTGGCTGTTCACATACTGACCGCCGATCTTGCCCAGCGGCGCGCCCACGCCCGAGGGCGTGCGTCGCCAGGAGCTGACGGCCACATCGACGCCCTGGTTGATGGCCTCCTCGCCCAGGTATGCGCCCCAGGGCACAGTGCCGATGATGACTTCGATGGGGCATTTGCGGCCATCGACGCCCAAGGTCTCATAACCGCGGTAAATCAGGGGGCGAATGTAACAGGATTCCAGCTTGTTGGCCCGGATGGCGGCCTTGCTGGCTTCGATGAGCTCATCCGCCGTGTAGGGCACGGGCGTCAGCCGCATGATCTTGGCCGAATCCATCAATCGACGGAAATGCTCGTGGCTGCGGAAGATGGCCGGGCCTTTGGGGGTGCTATATGCGCGAATGCCTTCGAAAACGCTGCTTCCATAATGAAGCGCATGCGCGAAAACATGAACTTTGGCCTGATCCCAGGAGATCAGCTCGCCGTTCATCCACATCCATTCAGCTCGCATTGCCATGATAATCACCTCATTGTGATAGGAAAATAGGAGAAATCGATCGTTCAGGCGACATTGCCTTGCTTTTATATCATACACCAAAATGGATGATTATTCGTAACTATACACGTACCCTCTCATAGCAAGGCAAAAAACCACGAAGGACACGAAGGACACTAAGGCACAAAGGGAAAAATAAAAAATTTTCTTCGTGTCTTTGTGACTTTGTGCCTTTGTGGTAAAAACGTCTTGCAGAAGGAGCTGTATAGTTACGATTATTCACAGTTTGCACGCAAGCGTCAGCCTTGAACGGTGGGATGATGCCCATCCAAAAAGAAAAATCCCCTCGTCCTGCAGGGACGAAGGGATTCCGCGGTGCCACCCTGATTGCCAGAACAGGAGGCCGGTCATCATCGGATAACCGGCCTCGGTGGTGGAGCTGGGGGGACTCGAACCCCCGACCCCCACAATGCCATTGTGGTGCTCTCCCAGCTGAGCTACAGCCCCAGGTCTGTTCTGACCTCTCTATCGCGATAACGGGCGAACCCGTCGTCGACTAGGCCCCAACGGCTTTCGCCGACGCTGCTCCCAGGCGAGTTCAGTCTCACGCGGGCCCGACGCCGCAACGCCTGGCTTTCACTCTCCCAGGCTCGCTTTCGGGCTGACCTACTACTCCTGTTCGCTGCATGTCTATATCAGGTTGGAAGGAGCGCTTCCGGGCGGCTGGGGCAGGTGGAGCTGAGGGGATTCGAACCCCTGACCTCTACAGTGCGATTGTAGCGCTCTCCCAGCTGAGCTACAGCCCCGGAAAGGAAGCAAAGATAAGTTTAGGAGAAGCGGCGGATTTTGTCAAGTTTTGTAACTACTAAACTAAACGCATTTTGAAATCAGGTGTTTTCGGCCTCGGCCACCCGGAGCTGAAGCTCCGGGCTACGAAACGACGCCGGGTGAACCCGACTTCCTACGGCGCGCGACCTGCACCGTAGCCCCATTCATGGGGCGTCGTTTTTAGCCCGCAGGTTCACCTGCGGGCGGCAGCGCGGCCAGAGAATCGCCTTTCATGGATGATCCAATGCACACCAAAAGCCTTGGTTTCAATTTGCTTTCAGTTTACTAACGTAGCAAGGTCGAAAACCACGAAGACACGACGACACGAAGGCACGAAGGGGAAAAGTGGCAGGTGGCAGGTGGCAGGTGGCAAGTAGCAGGTGAAAAACCTCGCAGCCAGAAGGACTTGCCACTTGTGACCTGCAAACCTGCAAACCTTGTATTGTCTTCGTCCCCTCCCCCTGAGCGTAGCTCGGGGGAGCCGGAGGGGGGCCGAGCCTTCGTGGCAAGGCATTTTCGATGCCGAACCAGGCTACCTTCAGCAGTTACCAAGTTTTTGTACCTGTGAAATCATCTGCTTCGGATGAAGGCCGATGGGCGACGGCATCCGCCAGGCTGGCGGGAGCCGGCCTCGAACCTTCGAACGGCGAGGGGGGGCGTTGCGGGCCCAGCAGCGTCTCTTCCAACGTTGGCTGTTTGCGCTGCTTTTTGAGCAAGGCCAGAGTCACGATGCCCGCCGAAAGCCCCAGGCCGAAGCCAAACCAGAAACTGCCGCTCATGATTCGCTATCAGAAGGCGTGGATGCTGCCGAGGGTTTGGGAGATGGGACGGATGAGCCCCCCGCCTTCTTGGCGGACGCCGTTTCCGGGTACAAAGGTTCTGTCATCGATTTGATCACCTGACGCACGCCCGCGAAGAAACTGGCGGTTTTTACGACGGGCCTGGCCACCCGCGTGCCCACGAATTGGGTGGTGGATTTGACTGTGCGGGTTGTTTCCTGGGCGTCTTTCAGAATCGGCTTCATCTCATCGCGAAGCAGAAGCACCAGCAGGCGCACCTGCCACAGTAAGAGCAAGAGGATGACGCCGATAACGATCGATTCGATGGCGAGGAGAATAATGGAAATATCACGCAGATCGGCCAGCACAACGCACCTCGAAAGGGGTGTGAAACGACATTTTGAGCAGAGTCATCATGTCATTTTACCCTTTCAACCAGGCAATGGCAAGCATGAATAGCCAGGCCAACAGGGTTCCTTCAATCAAATGCACTTGTCCGACCATCATGACATCCAATTGCAAAAGAAAGGCGACGAGCTGTCCGACGAAAAATCCCAGGATGGCGACGATGATGAACAGGGCCAGATCGGACCAGGTTTTTCCTTTCCACAGATAGAAGAGCGCTCCATAAATGCCACCGATGACGGCGGAGAGGATGATGGCGGGGGGAATCATGAGGATGCTCATGCGCGTTCGATGAAACCTCCTCCCAGACAGATATCATTCTGATAGAATGCGACGCCCTGGCCCGGCGTGATGTCGCGCACGGCCGCGTCGAATCGCACCTCCACGCGGCCTTCGGCCAGAGGGATGACGGTGGCGGGATGGTCGGCGGACTTGTAGCGGATTTTGGCGGTGACGCGGATGGGCTCCTGGGGGGCAGCCAGAATCCAGTTCACGTTTCGGGCGATGAGACGCGTTCGCCCCAGGGCCTCGGCCGGCCCTACGATGACTGCATTCCTGGCCCGATCCAGCTCGACCACGAACAGCCGCTCGGGCGAGTGAATCCCCAGACCTTTACGCTGGCCGATGGTGTAGAAGGGCAGGCCCTGATGCCGCCCCAATTCCCGGCCCGATAGGTCCAGGATGGGGCCAGGCCGCACCGCGCCGTCCGCCCAATGCTTCAGGAATTGATGATAGTCGCTGGTGAAGCACAGGTCCTGGCTCTCCGACTTCTCAGCCACTTGCAATCCGTAGCGTCGGGCCAACGCCCGCACCTCGGGCTTGGTGAACTCACCCACCGGGAAGGTGAGATGGCGCAGGGCCTCCTGCGGCACCATGCTGAGAACATAGGACTGGTCCTTGCGGGCGTCCACCCCGCGCAGCAACTGCACCCCGGCGGGGGTCCAGCGCAGACGGGCGTAGTGGCCCGTAGCCAGGAAATCCGCGCCCAGCTCTTCCTGCGCGTAGCGCAGCATGAAATCGAATCGCAGGCGGCGGTTGCACATGAGGCAGGGATTGGGGGTGCGTCCCTGGCTATATTCCTGAATGAAATAATCGACCACGATCTCCTTGAAGAGATCGCTGGCGTTGATGAGTCGGAAGGGGATGCCGAGTTGGTCGGCGATGCGTTGGGCGTCGCTGACGGCCTCGAAGGTGCAGCAGCGATTCTCCCGGGCCTGTTTCATATCCTCGAATGGGTCCACCCACAACCGCAACATGATTCCCAGCACCCGATAGCCCGCTTCCACCAGGCGCGCGGCCGCGACCGAGCTGTCCACGCCGCCGCTCATGGCGACGACGACCGTGGTCTCGACTGGAGGTTGGGGCAGGTTGAGATCGAGCTGGAGTTGCATGGAGAAAATGGGTGGATCGAAATCGAGGAAACGTTTCTCAGTCACGCTGGCGCGGGCAGCCAACACGTGAAACGTCATGCGTGATGCGTAAAGTCTTCACGTTTCACGTTTTTACGCATCACGTCCGTTGCCGTTTCGCCCAATGTGGGCTTCAAGTTATTTTGGAAGACAGGTGCAACGCCATTTTCAAAGCATGACTTCGAGGAAGACGCGGCGGAAGTTTTCGCCCAGGATTTTGCGGATGTCGGCGGGTGCGTAACCGCGGCGCAGAAGGCCCTGCGTGACAGCGGGATATTTCTCGCCGCTGTCCAGCTCAGGCGGGGGCAGACAGCCGTCGAAGTCGGAGCCGATGCCCACATGATCGACGCCCGCCACCTGCACGAGGTGGTCGATATGGTCCAGCAGGTCGTCCAGGGAGGCTTCGCGGAAGTTGGGATTGAGGAAATGGCTGACGAAAGTGGCTCCGATGACGCCGCCCTTCTCGGCGATGCCGCGAATCTGGTCGTCACTGAGGTTGCGGCGATGGTCCCAGAGGGCTTTGGCGTTGGAGTGGCTGGCGATAATGGGTTTGCGGCTGATAGCCAACACATCCTCCACGCCCGCGGCGTTCAGATGGGAGACATCGACCATAATGCCCAGCTCATTGCAGGCGGCGACCAGGTCCCGCCCGAAGGGGGTCAGCCCGAAATCCGCGCCCGCGTCGACGCCATCCGCAGCCGCGTTGCGCGGGTTCCAGGTGAGGCCGATATTGCGCACGCCCAGGCGATGAAAGGTGTGAAGGAGGCTCAGGTCACCCGCCAGGGCCTCGACGCCCTCCAGGCTCAAGATGCCGCCAATGGGCCCGTCGGGCGTGAGCGCGACCAGGTCCTCCGCAGTCTCGATCAGGGTCAACTGGTCGGGGGCGCGGCGCAGCAGGTCATAGAAGACCTCCAGGCGTTGCAAAGCGGCGCTGGTGGGGCAGGCGTTCAGGCGATCTGCGCCCGGAAAGCAGGCGAATATCTGGGCGTTGATGCCGCCCGCGCGCATGCGGGGCAGGTCGAGATGCCCCTTTTCGCTGCGTGTTAAAAGGTCGCGTCGACGCGAGGAGCCCGCTACGGCTTCGCCCAGGGTGTCGCAATGCCCGTCGAAGACGAAGCTGCTTTGGTGGAGTTCAATCGCCTGAGGATCGAAGGCGTTCATATTCCTCCTCCAGGATGATGATGTATTTCTGCAACGCCAAACTGGGAACTTTGAGATTGTAGATGCGGATGTCGGCGTTGATGGCTTTTACCGCCTCCTCGAATTCCTGACGATATCGCCGCCACACCTGTTCCAGGGCCAGGAGCTCATGCCCCGGTCGCCGTTCTCTCTCCGCCAGATACCAGCGATACCGGCGTTTCAGCGCCAATCGAGCTTTGTTCAGGCGAGCGTCGATATCCTTGCCTTCCTCGATCCAGGGCAGGGTGTGGCCGCTGTCTCTCAGCAGATCGAAGGCCAGTTGCTGTTCTTCGGGCAGGAAGGGGTTGCGGCGGTCGGGCAGGGGTTTGCCCTTGCCTGGGAGATCATCGAACAGGCCCTTTTGCTGGGCCTCGCGAATCTTCTCCTCCACCCAATCCTCCCAGCTTTGGTCGTCCGGTTTCTTGCGCATGACGGTTGGGCGAACGAAACCCCCGCGGCGGCGGGGGCTTCTGGCGTCTCAATGCGTGATGAAAAGGCGTTACCCCTCGTCGGCAGGGGCAGATTCAGGGGGTTCGGAGGAAGCGGGCGGCTCGGGAAGTTCGGGTGCGGACTCCGGGCTCACTTTCGGCATGGCGGGCGCTGGCTCCAGGCCAATTTGGGCCAGGAGATGACCTTCGACCAGCATGGCCCAGAAGGAGGTGAATAGCAGACCAATGCCGCAAAGGAGCATCCCCACCAGGCTGGCCACCAACCCCACCAACCAGGCTACAATGACGTAGATGATGATTTCGCCAATGTGCGCTTTGGCGAAATCCAGGATTTTGCCAACCTGAAAACCGGCGGCGATGTCGCCACTTTCTGCGTAGTTGATGATGATGCCGGGTGAGGCGAAGAAGAATACGATCATGTAAAGGAAGAGGAAACAACTGAAACACAATCCGATGACGCTAAGGAGTCCTCCGCCGTCGGAATCCCCAGCCACCGTCAGGGGCATGAACGCGATGAATGCCAGAATGATGAGGGGGATGCTCCAGGCCAGCATGATGATGAAGATCTTGAAGCCATCGGCCAGCTTGTCGCCCCAGCGATCCCATTCAGGAAGTGGTGCGGGTTCGCGCCTGCGCACATTGCGCACAAGTTCGATGACGTAACCGTAGACTAAAAAGACTCCTAGAAGCGGGATCAACGAAACCAATCCCCCGATCAGAACTTTTTCGATCCATTTCTCATCCTCAAAAACATAATTGAATGATTTGCCAATGTCCATGATTTCCTCCTTGATGAAATCAAGCTTTGAGAAGCGGCGAAGAAACGATAAGGGATTGATGCGGATATGGTTTATTTTTTAATCATATCTTGTAACTACTAAGGTCATCACCGGAAAACCACTAAGAACACGAAGACACAAAGGCACAAAGGGCAATTTATACATTTTCTCTTCGTGTTCTTAGCGCCTTTGTGCCCTTTGTGGTTTGTTAACCGGGGTACGTTAGCAGTTACCATATCTTCAAGATTATAGCAGTTCTTGGTCAAATCGACAATGGGTTCGAAAAGAAGCTGCCAAAATCTAATGCAGTTCTAATGTGATTGGACTTGACAAACTTAACGCGATGCGTCATAATGAGACTGTAACGCGGTGCGTCACAAGGGCGCATCCCCCACCATCGACTCCGAAAACACCACAACTGATATCCATAACATTCATCCACCTTTGGGACAGGAGGATTTCCCATCATGATCCAAACAGTCAAAGAGAACACGCAGAAGGTCGTCGGCAAAGTGGAAGAGACCGCACAGCCCATCGTCAATCCCGCCTACAAAGCGGCCCGATCCCTGCTGCTTGCCAGCATCGGCGCCATCGCCCTGAGCAAGGATGAGATTGAGTCTCTGGTCAATCGTCTGGTCGAGAAGGGCGAAATCAGTGAGAAAGAGGGCCGCAAGCTGGTCGATGAACTGGTTTCCCGCACGAAAGAGACCCCAAAAGAGATTGCCGAGAAGGTCTCCAAGACGGTCGAGGAGCCTGTCAACAAGACCGAAGAGCTGGTCAACAAGGCGGAAGAGGTCTTCGCTCAGCGGGTTCAGGCTATCCTCAACAGCATGAACATCCCCAGCAAGACCGACATCGAAGAGCTGACCAAGAAGATCAACACGCTGTCCCGCAAGGTCAGCCAGCTCGATAAGAAGCTGAGCGCGGAGGCGAAGGTCATTGAGGCCGAACCCGCCAAGGCTCAGAAGCCCGCGGCCAAAAAAGCCGCCTGATCCACCTCCTGAGAGACATCCGATTCTCCTTTTGAGTGAACGCCCCGGTTCCCCGCCGGGGCGTTTTTGTTCTTGGTCTCATCTCCAATACCAAGCAATCTTTTCTGGCCCACTCATCTCAATTTATCAAGCAATTGCTGAAGATCAGCATAATCATATGGAGGGCGTTTTCGAACAGCCAGGATAGTGATCATATCCCATTCCGTGTCAATCACGTATAAAATGCGCCAGGCATCCACACGCAACCGCCGCAATTCCAGGAAATCAGGCCACCCTTCGGGAGGGGTTAATGGTTTGCTTTTAGCAGGCCTCGGGTTGTCTCCCGATGCCAAAGCAAGACGGTGGAGCCGCTGGCGTACATGTCCTGGCGAGTGACGCAATTCCTGCAACGCATCAGGATCGATCCAGACCCGCATTCTTCTTATCCCCATCATTGAGGGTCTCGGGCAAAAGTTCCAGTCCTATCTCTTCCGGCGACCGCGCTTTTCGACGCCGCTCCAGATAGGATTTCGCAGTGGCCCAATCATCCAATTGTTCCAGAGCATGGAGCACGGCCTGCCACATTTCATAATCGATCAGGACATCCGTAGGGCGCCCTTGTTCATCAACAAGATAACGGATCTTTTCCGAGGGAATGTACGTAATCATGAGTGGACTCCATCAAATCCGGAGTGGCTTTTTGGTAATTATAACAGCCTCTCAATCAATGGAAAAGGAGCAAAGGGGTGTGTCCCAATTTTTTTGGCAAGACCTCCGGGAGGTCAATTGCGTCCGCCAACTATCTGGGACGCACCCGAGCACAGCCACACAGGCCCGCCATGATAATCGAACACTACCCTCACCCCGCGCCCGCGCTGAGGATATCCAGCACGTGCAGCAAGCGATCGCGCCATGCGCCCTCGGCGTCGATCTGCACCCAGATAGCTTGGGAGCCCACCCGCGCCTGGTCACCTAGGTGATGCTGGAGTGCGAGACGAGGTAAGCGGGCCACGGCGGGGCTGCGCACGATGAGCTGGTCCCCATCCCGGCCGATGGCGGTGACGCCCGCCCGCGAGGCCAGCAGTTTCACCTTCACCTGGAAAAGCAGGTCTTTCACTTCGTCGGGCAGCGGGCCAAAGCGGTCGACCAGCTCCTCGGCCATGTCGTCCAGTTCGCCCAGCGAGCCCAGGCCGGCGATGCGCCGGTAGAGCTGAAGCCGCAGCTCCTCGTTCTCGATGTAGTCGCGGGGGATGCCTGCGCGCAGGGGCAGGTCGAGTTGGATGGTGGGGGTGAGGGGCGCGAGCAGGCCTTTGATCGCGTCCACGGTCTCGGGCAGATGCCCCTGCTCCCGCAGTTCCTCCACGGCCTGGGCCAACAGCCGCACATACATATCGAACCCCACTGCGGCGATGTGCCCATGCTGCTTCGATCCCAACAGTTCCCCCGCGCCCCGGATCTCCAGGTCGCGCATGGCGATGCGGAAGCCTGCGCCCAGATCGCTGGCCTCCTGGATGGCTTCCAGCCGGCGTCGGGCCTCGGGCGAGAGGGGTGTGTATTTGTCGTAGAGCAGGTAGGCGTAGGCCCGAGCCGCGCTGCGTCCCACCCGCCCCCGAAGTTGATAGAGCTGGGCCAGACCGAATTTATCGGCATGGTGGATGATGATGGTGTTGGCGTTGGGGATATCGATGCCGCTTTCGATGATGGTCGTGCTCACCAGCACGTCGAATTCCCCTTCCGCGAAGGCCAGCATCACCCGCTCCAGCTCGCGCTCGGGCATTTGTCCGTGCCCCACGGCGATGCGGGCCTCGGGAACGAGCCTGCGCAACTTGTTAGCCATCTGTTCGATGCCTCGCACCCGGTTGTACACGAAGAACACCTGCCCGCCTCGATCCAGCTCTCGCAGGATGGCGTTGCGCACCAGAATGTCGTCGTAGAAGCCGACCACGGTCTGGATGGGCTGCCGTTCCAGGGGCGGGGTGTCGATGGTGCTGAGGTCGCGCACGCCCGTGAGGCTCATGTAGAGGGTGCGGGGGATGGGCGTGGCCGTGAGGGTGAGAACGTCGATCTGGGTGCGCAGTTGTTTGATGCGCTCCTTGTGCCGTACGCCGAAACGCTGCTCCTCGTCGATGATGAGCAGGCCCAGGTTCTTGAATTCGACGTCCTTGGAGAGCAGGCGGTGGGTGCCAATGACGATATCCACCTTCCCTTGTTTCAGGCCCTCGATAGTCTCCCGTTGTTGTTTGCGGGTGCGAAAGCGGGAGAGCATGTGCACTTCCACGGGGAAGCTCTTGAGCCGCTGGGTGAAGGTTTTGTAGTGTTGTTGCGCCAGCACAGTGGTGGGAACGAGAATGGCCACTTGTTTGCCATCCATGATGGCTTTGAACGCGGCTCGCAGGGCCACCTCGGTTTTGCCATAGCCCACGTCGCCGCAGATGAGCCGATCCATGGGCTGGGGCTTTTCCATGTCCTGCTTCACCGCCTCGATGGCCACGAGCTGATCCTCGGTCTCGATGTAGGGGAAGGAGGCTTCCAGCTCCCGCTGCCATTCGCTGTCGGGCGCGAAGGCGTGGCCGGGCAGCGTCTCCCGTTTGGCGTAGAGCATGAGCAGGTCCTGGGCGATGGCTTCCACGGCCTTTTTGGTGCGCCGTTTGGCCATGTCCCAATCGGCCGTGCCCAGGCGATTGAGAGGCGGTGCGTCCGCGCTGGGCCCCACATAGCGAGCCAGGCGATCGGCCTGATGCACGGGCACGTAGAGCTTATCCCCTCGGGCGTATTCGATGAGCAGATAATCTCGCTCGACGCCATCCATCTCCAGCTTGGTGAGGCCCTTGAACCGGCCGATGCCGTGGTCCATGTGGACGACGTAATCGCCGGGCTGGATATCGGCGAAGAAGGATTCGGGCGCAACGGGGCGGGGCGCGCGGCTGCGGCGGCGTTTGGCCTTCCCCCAGCCAAAGATCTCCGCGTCCGTGAGGAAGTGCAGGCTTTCTTGAGAGGTGGAGAGCCGCCAGCCTTCGTCGAACTGTCCTTGAATGAGGGTGATGCTGTGGGAGGGGGGCAATGTCTCCAATTGTGTGGCCTGGAGAACAGGGATGTCCTCTTCGGCGAAGAGATCGGCCAGGCGTTGGGCCTGACGGCTGACGATGACCACGCGATCCACCCGTCGCATCCGGTCCACCTGCTCGATGACCCGGCGCAATTGCCCGCCCCAGCGGGGGCCGGGGTGGAAGAGACGGCCCAAGGGCGATCCCACGCTGGTGCTGTGCCCATCCAGCTTGCCCTGCCCCAGCACGATGGGCCCGCGGGCCTCGATGGCCGCGCGCAAAGCGTCCCAATCGGCCAGGCTACTGGCGAAACCCTGGGGCAGCTCGCCGCTCTTGATCAGGTTCTTTTCGATCTGTCCGGCCTGGCCTTCCAGATCGAGGGCCTGGGCCGCCACGTCCGCGGCTGCGTCGATGAGGAGGAGCCCCTGCGTCGGGAGGTAATCCAGCAGGGTGGATGGACGTTGATAGAGGTAGGGAATATAAAGCTCCACGCCCCGAAAAGCGGCGCTTTCGGCCAGGTTGTCGATATCCTGTTCGCACTGAAGCTGGGCGGGAGGATGGCAGTTGCTCGGGTCGAGCTGACGCAGCCGAGCCGCGGCCTCGGGCCCTCTATCCAACAGGGCTTCGCTGGCTGGGCCGATGAGGATGCGGTCGGGGTGGTGGTTGGGAATGGTGCGCTGGGTGGCGGGATCGAAGTAGCGAAGCTGGTCGATTTCATCGCCCCACAGTTCGATGCGCACAGGCCAGGATTCTGTGGGCGTCCAGATATCGAAGATGCCTCCGCGGCGGCTGAATTGGCCCGGCGCTTCCACCACGGGCGTGTGTTCATAGCCCATGCGCTGCCAGCGGGCCAACTGCGCCCGTAGGTCGAGGATCTGGCCGCGGCGTAATGTGTGCAGCGTCTGGCGGAACAGGCCCGGCGGCGCGGTGAGCTGCATCAACGCGCGGATGGAGCTGACGACGATGGGCGGTTGCTCCGGCCCGCCCGGTCGTCCCCAGCGACTGAGCGCGGCCAGCGCGGCCAATCGCAGCCGCCGCGTCTCCCGACTCCAGGGAATGCGCTCGAAGGGCAGCGCGTCTGGATCGGCGAAGCGATGCACCCGGCCCGCCTCCTCACCCAACCAGGCCTGGAGCTGATCCGCCAGGAGGATGGCCGTGTCTGCGCGGGCGGTGAGCAGGATGGCGGGCTGGTTCAGTTCCTTGGTCAGACCCGCAGTCACATAGCTCCGGGCCGCGGGGATGATCCCCAGGGGATGGGCTGGTTTCTCGCCCGCGCGCAATCCCTCCGCCAGCCGTCGGAACGCATCCTGCTGGCGGAGATACGGCGTCAGCCCTTGGAGTTGAAGATGGGCCGCGTGGGCGGAGATGGTTGTCTCGGGCATGGGTTGATATTTCATCGAAACTTAGATTATAATTCAACCATGTTTCAGACGAAGGATTACAGCGTCTTGATACAGACGTTGGTGGATCATTTTGGCGAGCGACTGAAGACCATCGTGCTATTTGGTTCGCGCAGCCGGGATGAAGCGCGAGATGAGAGTGATCACGATATCCTGGTGGTGGCTGAGGGGTTGCCGCAAAATCCCCTCAAACGTCAACGAGAAGTGCGCATGGCGCTGTTTTCTCGGTTGACGGACATGCCAGAAGGCATCTCCATCTTGGCGAAGACGCCCGAAGAGGTGGAGAAAGATTTGACGCCTTTGCTGATGGATATTTTCATGGAAGGGCGGCCGCTATGGGGAGAAGATTACTTTCAAGCGCTTCATGAGAAAGTCGAACGGGCCGTGCGCGAAGCAGGATTACAGCGTCGCCGTCTTGCTGGAGCCTGGATGTGGGTCTTCCCTTCGCCGCGGCCGCGGAATTGGGAGTTGACCTGGGAGGGTTATCGTGAATCTTCCAAAGGAAGTTGAGTATCGCCTGGCTTTGGCGGAGGGTTTTTTGAACGAGGCGGAAGAAGATTTCCGCCTGGAGCGTTGGCGTTCCTGTGTGGATAACGCACAGATGGCTGTCGAGAACGCAGGGAAGATGGTTTTGGCTTTGTTCGGCGTTGTGCCCAAAACGCACGATCCCGCCCGTCAAATTAAACTGATCCTGGAGGAGCAACCGATTGAGGGGCCCATCAGCGAGTTGATCCAGACTATGCTGCCCGATATAGCGGCCATGGGGCTGGAAACCCACTTTCTTACCGATTATGGCGACGAAATGAATTACTTGCTTCCTTGGGATATTTTCACCAGGGATATTGCTGAAGAAGCGTTGATTTCGGCGCGCCATGTCGTGAAACAAGCGCGAATGTTGCGCAACAAAATGTTGGGAGCATAGCAATCTGGAGCGTTCGCTACGGCTGCGTTTCAGGACGATTGAACGCGTTCATGGCCGCGTCAATGCCCTCGGTCAGCCAGGTCTCCAGCGCCCGGACGGCCCGATCCCTCACCTGCACCATGATTTCCTCTTCCTCCGGGTTGAAGTCCTGCAGCACATACGCGGCCGGGTCCATCCGCCCAGGCGGACGATCGATCCCCACCCGCAGCCGGGGAAACCGGTTGCTTCCCAGCCGCTGGATGATGGATTTCATGCCGTTGTGCCCGCCCGCGCCGCCAAAGGGCCGCAGCCGGATGACGCCCAAGGGCAGGTCCATATCGTCAAAGACCACCATGAGGTCGGGCAGGTCGATTTTGTAGTAGTGCGCCAGGGGTTGGACCGCCTCGCCGCTGAGGTTCATGAAGGTTTGAGGCTTGACCAGCAGCACGCGCTGTCCGTCGATGACGCCGGACGCGATCAGCGCTTTGAACTGGCGCTTCTCGAAGCTCAAACCATGCTTCGCGGCCAGCTCATCCACGATCTGAAAGCCCACATTGTGGCGGTTGCGGGCATAGCGGGGGCCGGGATTGCCCAGCCCAACGATCATCTTGGGTGGCATGGCTGCTATGTAAATAGGAGTCGGATCAGGATTAGGATTGAAGATCGTCAGGACAACGTTGAGCGAGCCTGCAACGACCGTGATGCGTGAAAACGTGAAACGTGAGACGTTACGCATCACGCATTACGTATTACGGCATTGGCTTCCCGAGCGGCCCTGGCCGCGGGGCGTTTTCATTCGTATCAGCGAGCGGTCGCTCGTGTCGCCTGCTTTCGATCCTCCCTGTTCTTCATCTACCGGAGGAAGAAGCGTACGTAAAGCCAGGTGAGCAGATTTTTGACGCCGAAGAAGATTCCAACGGCCAGGAAGGCCAGCGTCACAACCATGACGCCTTTGAGAAAGCCCTCTTTGGCCTGGGTCAGCAGCTCGACGATGGCGGAAGTGGTCTGGCTCCCGCCATCCTCGTTGTCCCCGCCATGCACCTCGCCCGGAGGGACGACGCCCGTTTCGGGCGTGTTGGTGGGGCCGGGCGTGGGCGTCGGGATCTCGGGCGTGAGCTGCACGGGCGTGGCCGTGGGCGGCTTGGGCGTGGGGGTGGATGTTGGCGTTGGGGTCACCTCGGGGGTGGGCGTCGGCAGGGGTGCGGCGTTGTTCACTGTCACATTTCTGACAAAATATTCATCATAGTTGCCATCCCGTCGCACCACGCGCAGCCGAATGGAGTAGGGGCCATCCGCCACCGTGCGGGTGTCCCACACGCCCAACACGCCATTGACGACGGGCGTTTCGCTGACGGTGATGATGAACCAGTTCTCCGTGCCCTGGGGCGCGGCCGCAAGCTCATACTTCCAGAATTCGGGATGCGTGGCCGTGCCCTGTATCTGGACAGAACCTTGAAGCACTTCGGTTTCGGGGGGGTATGTGATGCCCGATTGGGCGTAAACCGTGTGATAACCTGCTAAAGTGAGAAAAACCAGCAGGAATAGGAGAAGCCAATTTCGATAGATGCGCATGATGGGGTGCTCTGTCTGGAGGATGCAAAGGGCTTGAGCATCTGGTGTTGGGGGTTCTGACATGCAACCATCTAGTCTAACACAGAAAAAAGGAGGTGGGCAAAACAAGGGCGTCTTTCACGTGAATCAGCGATTATCGCGAATAATTAAACTAAACGCATTTTGAAATCAGGTGTTTTCGGCCTCGGCCACCCGGAGCTGAAGCTCCGGGCTACGAAACGACGCCGGGTGAACCCGGCTTCCCGCGGCGCGCAGCATGCGCCGTAGCCCCATTTATGGGGCGTCGCTTTTAGCCCGCAGGTGAACCTGCGGGCGGCGGCGCGGCCAGAGAATCGCCTTTCATGGATGATCCAATACGAACCAAAAAGCCTTGGTTTCAATTTTGCTTTTAGTTTAGATGAAAGAAAGTTCATTCATTTCGCCAGGAACGCCTGGTGAGGATTTTTTCATCCTTTGATTTTGCGTTACACTATACGCCCTCCCCACACAAATTCTATTGAGGAGCAGCTCTTACCATCATGAAACGATTACTCGCCACACTTTTCATATTCACCTTGATGACCGTCAGCATCGTTGGCGCCAGCTATGCTGAATCGCCAACTGTCGATAGGGCTGTCACGCTACCAGCCATGGAGATGCAAAAAGAGGTCAACGCTCCCTGGCAGCTCCATCCACCTGTCATCGACGGGGATCTGTCCGATTGGCCTTTGACCAACAAGATTTTTCTGACGGGCGAGACGGCCGATTACCCTGCGGGCAGCGAACTCTTGCGGGAGGACGATCTCAGCGGTTGGATTAGTATCCTCTGGACCAGCGACCGGGTTTATCTGGCGCTTTCTGTGCGAGATGAATACGTGGTCAGGAAATCCCGCAACTGGCATGACGACGATATGGCCGCCGTCGTATTCGATGTGGATCAGTCGGGCGATTATTCGGTCGGCGATGTGCAATTGACGCTGAGCCCCGACAATCTTCTGACCGTGAATGGCGGCTGGCCCGCCGGCTATGAATGGGCCATTCGTGAGACCGATTATGGTTGGGCGGGCGAAGTCAGCATTCCTATGCGCGAGTTCGGCAATGTCGATTTCCTGGGCGATGTGCAGGTGGGCTTCACCTGGGGCCTGCAAGATAATGACGGCATCGGCGTCGAAAGCTGGCTGAGCTGGGCCGGGCCCGAATATCTCAAACCCACACCCGAAGAAGGCGCGCTGACCTTTGTGAATGGCCCGGTGCGCAAGTGGGTGGCCTTCCATCCCGGCGTCGATGGCTATGACGGCATTGTAGACGCGAGCCTCTCATCCTGGAGTCCGGACCAGAATTCCGGCGCGGATGAGCGGCTGACGCTTTACAGCCGCAATCAATTCCATGTCGTGATAAAGTTCGACATTCCCGATCTCGGGCCCGATGTGCGCGTGTTGGGCGGCAAGGTGCATTTCAACGCCGAATCCCGCAATCATGACTGGACTTCCTATGTGCGCATCTATCGCCTGTTGCGTCCCTGGGATGAAAATTCCGTCACCTGGAACAATGCGGACGCATCCACGAGATGGGCCGTGCCCGGAGCCAATTCCGTAGGCGTTGATCGGGAAGGACGCAGCATCGGCAGCGGCGCATTGGATCGGTTGGGATGGATCACCTTCAACCTGTCAGGAAGCGCTGTGCGGGATATGTATGAAAATCCCGACGAAAACTACGGCCTGATCTTCCGGGCGGAGGAAGGCTCCGCGGTCCGCTATCTCCTTTCCAGCACGGAAAGCGGGCCCGACACCGCTCCCTGGATCGAGATTTACGCCGAATTCCCGCCCGGCCAGGGCAACTAAATCCGCTTGCTTGCGCTTGCAAACCCCGTCCCTTGCGGCGGGGTTTTCTTTTCGGCGCAAAAACCTGATAATGGAGATATGAACCTCGCCCGAGCCGTGAAGGAACGCGCCCTGGCCCTGGGCTTCGACCTGGCCGCCATCGCGCCCGCGGGCCCCAGCCCCGACTGGGAGCGCTATCGCGTCTGGATCGAACGAGGGTGGGCGGGGGAGATGGGCTATCTCGAACGTCATCTCGAACCAAAACGCGACCCGCGCGCCTTGCTGCCCGAGGCCCGCTCTCTCATCCTTGTGGCCTTGAACTACGCCCAACAGCTCGACCCGGCCCTGCTGGAAGACCCGAGCCGGGGGCGGATCGCCATCTACGCCTTGGGCCGGGACTATCACAAGATCATGCGCAAGGCCCTCATCGAGCTGGACCGCTGGCTGGCCGCGCAGACCGGGCGCAGCACCCGCGGTCGGGTCTTCGTGGACAGCGCGCCCGTGCTGGAGCGATCCTGGGCGGCCCGCGCCGGTCTGGGCTTCATCGGCAAAAACGCGTGCCTCATCCATCCCGAGCTGGGCTCCTGGCTCTTCCTGGGCGGATTGCTCGTCCCCGAAGTCCTCCCGCCCGACCCTCCGCCCTCGCTCCTCCCGCCCGACGAGACGGCGCCCGGGCGCAGCGACTTCGTCTGGCGTTTCGAGGATGGACGCACGGGGACATGCGGGCGCTGCACCCGCTGTCTGGATGTCTGCCCCACCGACGCGTTGGTCGCCCCCCGCCAACTCGACGCCCGCCTCTGCATCTCCTACCTCACCATCGAACAGCGCGGCCCCATCCCCATCGAACTACGCCCGAAGCTGGGCAATTGGGTGTTCGGCTGCGACCTGTGTCAGGATGTCTGCCCCTGGAACCGCCGCACTCGGCCCGCGTCCCATCCCCAACTGCAACCCCATCCCGACCGCATCGCGCCGCCCCTGCTCGACCTGCTGGCGTTGGATGAGACGGCCTTTCGCCATCGTTTCGCGGGCAGTCCAGTGATGCGGGCCAAATGGGAGGGGTTCATGCGCAATGTGTGCGTGGCCGCAGGCAACTGGGGCGATCCCGCCGCGGCTGAGCTCTTGCACCGCCACCTGTGGCATAGCCCCCTGCCGGTGGCCGAGCACGCGGCCTGGGCCCTGGCCCGTCTGCGCGATGGCGCGGGCATTGCACTCTTGGAAGAAGCGGTGAAACACGTTCGGGAATCGGAACGAAAACGGTTCGTTGTCCAGGCGTTGCTCGAATGCGGAAAGTCTCGTAACTACTAAGGTCGTCACCCGAAAACCACTAAGAACACCAAGACACAAAGGCACAAAGGGGAATTTATACATTTTTTCTTCGTTTTCTTAGTGCCTTTGTGCTCTTTGTGGTTTGTTAACCGGGGGACGTTAGCAGTTACAAAGTCTCGTTGAAAAACGACACGGATAGAAGGAAACACGGATAAAATTCTTTCCGCATGATCTCGGACTTCATAGCCAAAAAGAATTGGGTGCGTCCCAAATGAGTTGGCGTCAGCATCCTGGCCGAGTGAACTCGGGCGTTTTAGGCGCTTCGCGCCCGTGGTCGACCTCCGTCGACCGGAACATGGGACGGCGAAGGCCGTCCACTGGCCGCAGGCCTTAAGTGTTCGACTTTAGTCGATGAGAACAGCGGTGCAACGCTTCAACCGAAAAAGGACACACCCAAAAGAATTGCGATGAGAATACCCCTTGTAAATTTATGCCCGCAGAGGTTTCGCAGTTCCTGGCTCCCGAATGCTTGTCGGGCTCACTTCAGCATGATCACCGCCCCAAATCGTCCGCTCTGGCCCTTGTCCCCCCGATGGGAGAAGAAGATGTCGGTGTGACAGGCGGTGCACAGCCCGGCCACCTCCACCTGCTTCACCCCGGCATCCTGCAATTGGCGGGCATTGGCCTGCCACAGGTCGAGATAGGCGTGGCCCGTCCGGACGCTGGGGCGTAAGAGCGCGTCGGGGTCGCGCTGGCTGGCGCGGATGGCTTCTGCCACCTCGGGCCCGACCTCGTAGCAGCAGGGGCCGATGGCGGGCCCCACCGCGGCGACCATGCCCGCAGGATCGCTGCCGAACGCGGCGGTCATGGCCCGCACCAGGGCCTCGGCCGTGCGGGCGACCACGCCCTGCCAGCCCGCGTGGGCGATGCCCGCGGCGTGATGCTCGGGGTCGTAGATGAGGATGGGGGTGCAGTCCGCGTAGCGTTGCAGCAGGGGGATGCCGGGGGTGTTCGTGATCAGGCCGTCGGCCTTGCCCAGGCTGCCACCGTGGTGAGTTTCATCCGCCACGAGGATGCGATTGCCATGCACCTGCCAGGTGGTGGTGAGCGCCTCCCGGGTCACGCCCACGGCCCGGGCCACCCGCCGGTAGTTCTCCTCCACCCGGTCGGGATCATCTCCCACCGACCAGCCCAGGTTGAGGCTGTCCCACGGCTTCGGGCTCACGCCCCCGCGGCGGGTGAAGACCGCATGAAAAAGCCTGGGGAAGGCGTCCAGGCTGGGGAAGGTGTAGTAGGGGACGGGACGATTGTGATAATTCATGGTCAACTGCGGATGAGGATGTCCTCCAGCTAAGTCGGCGCGGGAAGGCGAAACGTGAAACGTAATCCGTGATGCGTCATGTTCTCACGTTTCACGTCTTCACGCATCACGCCTTTCGCCGTCTCGCCCCATATCGGCTTCCGCATCCTTTTGCAAACGAAATCAACTCTCGTGTTATGAGCATGGCTCAAATCCGCAGGGATGCGTGCTGTGCCAGCGCCAGTCGGTCTCGATGATCTCCCGCAGGCCGTAGCGGGGCTCCCAGCCCAGCACCTCGCGCGCGCGGGTGTTGTCCGCCCAGATGCGCACCGCATCGCCCGGACGTCGCGGCCCCACCCGCACCTCGAAGTCACGGCCAGTCACCTCCCGCACCATGTCGATGATCTCCATGACGCTGGAGCCCTGGCCCGTGCCCAGGTTGAAGGCCATGCTCTCGCCGCCGTTCCACAGATACTTCAGCGCGGCGATGTGCGCGGTGGCCAGGTCATCCACGTGGATGTAGTCGCGGATGGCGGTGCCGTCGGGCGTGGGGTAGTCGTCGCCAAAGACCATGAAATCATCCCGCTGGCCCAGGATGTATTCCATCAGCCGGGGGATGAGACGGCTGGCGGGTTTATACGCGTCGCCGATGCGGGCGTCGAAGCTGGCGCCCGAGGCGTTGAAGTAGCGCAGGGGTATAAACCGCAGCCCCTTGGTGCGGTCGTACCACTCCATGACCTGTTCGGCCATGCGCTTGGACGCGCCATAGACGCTTTCGGGCTTGTAGCTTTCTTCTTCCGTGACAGGAACGCGCTCGGGCGTGCCATAAACTGCACAGGTGGATGAGAAAACAAGATAGCTCACGCCCGCGTCCAGCATGGCCTCGATGAGGTTGACCGAGCCCTGAATGTTGTTGCGGAAGTATTTGTCCGGATTTTCCATGCTCTCGCCCACTTCCACATAGGCGGCGAAGTGGATGACGCCGGCGATGTCGGGGTAACGCCGAAATACCGCCTGGATTTCCTCCGGATTGAGCAGGTCGCCCACAATGAGGGGCGCGTTTTCCACGGCCTGGGCATGGCCTTTGACCAGGTTGTCGAAGACGACGACGTCGTAGCCCTGGCGTTGTAGTTCGCGGACGGTGTGGCTGCCGATGTAGCCAGCGCCGCCGGTGACAAGAATGCGTTGGGTAGCCATGATGATGGGATGGAATTAGGGTGGGGTTATTACGGAACAGTCGCCATGAGCAATAGCTCACCGATACGGATGAAAAGCTCACGCAAAGACGCAAAGATCGCCAAGCAGGTTTGCAAGTGGCAAGTCGCAAGTGGCAAGTGATCCTCACACCTGCTACCTGCCACCTGCTACCTTTTTCCCTTTGCGCCCTTGGCGCCTTGGCGTGAGGCCTCTATTTACGAAACAGGCGCCGCTACTTGGGAATACAAAGCTTTTGCCCCGGCTCGATGCGATTGGGGTCGGTGATCGGCGTGAAACTGGGGTCTTGCTCCGCCATGGCGTTGGTGGCTTCGACGATTTTCATGTAGGCGTTGACATCCCCTAAATAGGTCAGGGCCAGTTTGCTCAACCAATCATCCTCTTTGACGATGTAAGGATTGCAGGCAGGGGTGACGGGCGTGGGCTGGGGCACGGTGAAGGCCGGTGCGGAGGTCTGGTTGACGCTTTCGCCCGCCGCGTCCAGGGTCTGGATGTCGAACAGGTATTCGCCCGGCTCCAGCTTGCCCGCATCAA
>JALXCB010000134.1 GCA_026991225.1 Anaerolineae bacterium
TACGGTCGATATAGCGGGCCGAAACCACGCGTGAACCGGTGAACAAATCGCATTTCACAATGATATCGCTTACCTCGCGGGTATGGGGATTCATGACGACATATTGCAAGACGCCCGCGCGTCCATCGGTGGCGAAAACAGGCGCTCCAATCTTCAGCATGATGTTGCCTCCATGGTCTTGAGATGTTGGCTATCACCGTTATTTTCATCGCGCGGGATAAGAAATTCATTGGCGATGCATTAGACGAAGATTATCCTTGCGTCACTGCGCTGCTTCCGTCATGATAAATGAGTGGATTCCACAAAAATTGTAACTGCCAACGTACTTGACTTTTGGTGGTCTAAAGTCAAGTACGTTAGCAGTTACAAATTCAACCAGGATTAACTCACAATCGGATGGGCAGTTGCATCGAAGAAGCTGCTGGGCTATACTCTCTTCATCATATAAAATTCGGTGAGTTCGAAGCCCAAACGGCGGTAGTAATTGCGGGTTCCGATGGCGGCGATGACCGCGAGCTGGCGATAGCCCGCGTCGCGGGCGATGCGCTCCGCCTCGGCCACCAGACGGGAGCCCAATCCTCGATGCTGGGCCTCGCCCCGGCTGTCCTTGCCCAGGCCCAGCGCCGGGCCATAGACGTGCACCTCGCGGATCATGGCCGCGTGTTTGATCTCATCGATGGGGACGACCTCGGGCGAGTTGGGCAGGGAGAGGCGCAGGAAGCCCGCCACCTTGTCCTCGGGCGTGAGGAAGCTGATGAAGAATTCCCGGTTGATGTCGGTTTCGTAGGGCAGGATGTCCAGCCGCAGGTCGGATTCGGTCACCTTCTGACGGCGCACTTCGCGGCAGCGCAGGCACTGGCAGCGGGGCAGGTCGTGTTCGACGATGTAATTCTGCACGAGCTGGCGCAGGTTGGTCTTCTTGTTGCCCTCGACGATGTTGGGAGAGGGAATGTCGCGGAAGATGCGGTTGATGCGGCAGTAGCGGGGCGCGTGGGCCTTGCAGCGGGCGATGAGGTCGATGAGGACGGACTCATCGTAGGGCTTGTAGAGGCCCTGCCGATAATACTCGTAGAGTTCGGCCTCTTTGAGCAGGGAGGTGGGGTAGATTTTGAGTTCGTCGGGGCGGATGGCAGGGTCGTCGAACAGGCGCTGGAAGTCTTCGTAGTCCGATGCGGGCGTGGCGCCCAGCAGGTTCGCCATCCAGTGGGCCACGATCTTGAAGCCCGCGCCCCGCAGTAGCCGAAACGCCCGCCGCGTCTCCTCCACCGTGTGCCCCCGCTTGTTCAATGCCAGGATGCGGTCGTCCATGCTCTGGACGCCCAATTGCACCTTGGTCACGCCCAGGCGACGCAGATGCTCGATCTCTCGCACGCTCACCGCGTCGGGCCGGGTTTCGATGACCAGGCCCACGTTGCGATATGGCGCGTCCTCGTTCAGGCGCTGCGCCTCCTCCAGGCTGGATGAATCGGCCCCGTTCATGGCGTCCAAACAGCGCTGCACGAACCATTCCCGATAGCGTTTCGGGTAGGCGGACCAGGTGCCGCCCAGGATGAGCAGTTCCACCTTGTTGGCGGTGTGGCCCGTGGCCTCGAAGCTGCGCAGCCGGGAGGTCACCTGCCGCCAGGGATCGAAGTCGTTTTGCAGGGCGCGCATGGCGCCGGGCTCGTCGGGCACGTAGCTTTTGGGCATGCGCACGAAGGTGGGGCAGAAGATGCACTCGCCCGGGCAGTCGTAGGGCTTGGTCAGCACGGTGACCGGAGCCACGCCCGAGTGGGTGCGCACGGGTTTGCGCAGCAGCCGGGCCTCCAGCTCCCGATCCTTTTCCATCAGCCCCATCCCCACCAGCTTGCGATACCCATCCATCAGCTCGGTTTTGGAGAAGAGGCGGCCCGACCGGCGGGCGTGGCCGTTGACAATGGCCAGATAGGTCTTGGGACTCCAGTCCTCGGCCGCGCGGATGCGCTCCAGCACCTGCATCAGCTCCTCGATGTCGGTGGGAACCTCGCGGGTGCGGCCTTCGGCGTCAGACCATTTGGAGAGGGTGATGGTGGGCATTGACGTTCGGCAGTTATCAGTGATCAGTAATCAGTGTTCAGTGTTCAGTCCGATGGCGGGCGAGCCCGCTCCGATACCGATGAAAATGGGAACGCAGACAACGCGGATGCTTCGCAACGCAGATTTTCGCAGATGATTTTCACAGATTTTTTCTTTTCATCTGCGTTCATCCGTTTCAATCTGCGTCATCTGCGTCCTCCAAATCCTATTTTCAAAGCAGGCGCCACGCGCGGCGGCGCGCCGATACCGATGAAAACGCCTCGCGGCCAGGTTGGCGGGCCGTGAAACGTAATGCGTGATGCGTAACGATCTCACGTTTCACGTTTTCACGCATCACGCCCGTTGCCGCCTCGCCCAACGTCGGCCTGGCGATCCTTCCGCAACCAGCGATCATTCTATTTTCATAGCAGGCGTCACGAGCGACGGCTCGCCGATACGGATGAAAATGCGGACACGGATTCACACGGCCTTCGGTCACAGATTTTTTGAATTATCCGTGTTTTTCTGTGTTCATCCGTGTGCTTATTTTCAAAGCAGGTTCAGGGTGCGTTAGAATATCGGGGATGAAAGGCAAAATTCAGGAAAAGCTGCTGGCGCTCAATCGCGAGTTTTACGAACGGTTCGGCGCGTCTTTTTCCGCCACGCGATTCGGCCCGCAGCCGGGCTGGGATCGTATTATACCCTATTTCCCCAGGCGCTGCGCAGTCCTCGATCTGGGCTGCGGCAACGGGCGTTTCGCCCTGTTTCTGGATCAACGTCTGGAGCAAGTGCGCTATGTGGGTCTGGAAGGAAGCGGGGAATTGCTGGCCATCGCCCGTGAGAAGACCGCGGGGCTGGCGCATGTGCGGGCCGAGTTCTTTCGGGTGGATTTGAGCGAGCCCGAATGGCATCGGCGTTCGGGCTATTTCGATGTGGTGACCGCGCTGGCCGTGCTGCATCATATCCCCGGCTTCGAGGCCCGGGCGACCTTTGTGCGCGAGGCGGGCCGGTGCATGAAGCCCGATGGCGTCCTCATCCTCTCCACCTGGCGCTTCACCCACAATCCCCGCATGAGACGCAAGCTGTTGCCTTGGGCAACCATCGGGCTGAGCGAGGCCGACGTGGAGCCGGGAGATTATCTGCTGGATTGGAAGCGGGAGGATGTGCGGGGCGTCCGATACGCTCATGAGCTGGATGGGGATGAGGTGGCGAGGCTGGCGGAGATGGCCGGGCTGAAGGTGGTCGAGCAGTTCGCGGCCGACGGGCGGGAGGGGGATTTGAGTTTGTACAGCATCTTGCGGCGGCGGTAGGCGGTAGGCAGTCGCGCGGTCGGACGGTCGCCTGGTCGTGCAGTCGCGCCACCTGCAACTTGCCACTTGCTACCTGCCACTTCCCTCTCCCCGTTTGAGTTTTCCCGCTTTCGTGCTACAATCGAAACGAAAGTCCCCTTCTTCGTTTCCTTCATCTCCCAAGGACACCATGCGAACCATCAAATTGCTGGCGACGTTGCAACAAATCGATCTGGATCTGGACGCAGACAGGCGCAAGTTCGCCGAGAATAAGGAGGCCATGGCCCCGCCCGAGGCGCTGAGGAAACTGCTGGCTGAGGTGAAGGCCGCGGAGGCGCAGGTGACGCGGTGGCGGAAGGAGCGCAAGGCCCGGGAGGAGGCGGTGGCGGCGCAACAGGCCAGGATCAAGGAGGAGGAGACGCGGCTGTACAGCGGGCGCATCAAGGACCCGCGGGAGCAGGTAGCCTTGCAACAGCATGTGGAGTCGTTGAAACGGCATCTGGAGACGCTGGAGGAGCGGGCGCTGGAGGCGATGATGGAACTGGAGCAGAGTCAGGAGACCCTGGCGACGCTGCAACAAGCCTTCGAGGCCCAAAAGGCGGCCTGGGTGAGTCAACGCGAAGCGTTGGAGAAGGAACAGGAGGCTATCGTGGCCCATGCCCGCGCGCTCAAAGCCAAACGCGAAACCGTCGCCAAACAGCTTCCCGCCTCCGATCTGAACCGCTATGAGGCCCTGCGCAAGAAGCTGGGCGGTCTGGCCGTGGCGAAGCTGAACGGGCGCAGTTGCGGCGGCTGCGGCGCGTCGCTGCCCACATCGGTGGTGCAGCAGGTGCACGCGGGCGAGATGGTCAAATGTCCCATCTGCGGCCGCCTCCTTGACCCGTCCTGATATATGTTTATGCCACAAAGCCAAAAAGGAGGCATAAACAAGATGGCCAAAAAGGTCTACAAGCGGTATAGTGAAGCATTCCGAATCCAAGTGGTTCGGGAATATGAGCAGGAA
>JALXCB010000135.1 GCA_026991225.1 Anaerolineae bacterium
GTATCGGGGGAATGGTAGGCGTAGGGGGCGGGGTGACCGTGGGAGGAGTCACTGTGGGTGGAACAGGGGTGAAGGTGCGGGTGGGGCGAATGATGGGCGTAAATGTCGGGGTGATGACAATGGGCGGCGTGGGCGTCCACGTCGGCGTGTTTGAAATCGGAGGCGTTACTGTCATCGTGATCGTAGGCCATGGATTCGGCGTCGGCCATCCTGTCGGGAATGGAGTGATGGTCTCAGTGGGCGGCCTCACGGTGATGGTGATTGTGACAGTCACCATGGGAGGCGTGAATGTCGGAACCGTGGGAGGCGTATCGGTTGGCGTCTCCTCGGGGGAAGGCGTTTCCGTTGGCGGCGCCGGCATAGGCAGGGCAGGTTGTTCCGTGGGCGGATTCTCGTCAGTAGGTGAAGAGGGTGGCGTGGGCGTCAGGTCATCAGAATGAGTCACACCCGGGAGAACCGCGGGGCCCTCTTGCACCGGCCCCGTGGGATTTTCCGGTGCGGTCACCGATGCCGTGATTTGGGAGGTGGGCGTATTGGTTGCGCTCCACCTGCCTGTCAGACCGGGCACATTCCAAATGCCCGTGGAGATGAAGACAGTGCTGAGCAACACAGCCAGGATGATGACTGTGGCAAAAGGCATCAACCAGCCCAGGCTGCGGGAAAGTCCCGGAATCGCGAAGACGCCTCGCTTCTGGGATTGTTGTTGGGCGGCAGCCGTGAGAAATGCCGAACGCCCCGGCCGCAGTCCATGCGGTGGCGGGGGAACTTCTTCAAGCGCCATCTGAACCTGGGATGCTGTTTCCAACAGGGCGGCGAGTTCCGGATCAAGATCGTTCCTGGCTATTTGATTATCCAGCGCTTGTTCTAGGAGACTGTCTCTCTCGCTTTGCGAGTTCATAAGTTAATCTGAGGTGACCTTGGTTTGATCGAGTATCTTTCGGAGGTTAGCAAGGCCTCGACGCTGAAGCGCTCGCACGGCCTCTTCGGTTTTATTGAGAATTTGCGCTACCTGAGGGGCGGTGAGTCCTTCGCCAAAACGAAGGATAATGACGTTTTTTTGATCCTCGGTGAGCTGTTGAATGGCGTTCCAAATGACTTCTTTTTCCAGCCGTTCGTCGACGAGATGCAACGGATCTTCTTCCGGGGAAGCCGAAACGGTGTCATAAAGAGGCTGCACCGGGCGACGCTGCTGGTATCGAACATCGTCGATAATGACGTTATGCGCGATGCGATACAACCACGATTGGAGTTTGTCTTTGGCGAAATTGTTTTTGTCCAAAGACTCCAACATCTTGAGAAAAACCGTCGATGTCAGATCCTCCGCACGGTGGGGATCGCGAACGTGACGATAGATATAGGCATAAATTTTTGGCGCGTAAGTATCATAAATTGTGGCAAGAGCTGCCGGGTCACGCTCGCGCGCACGTTGCAGCAGCGATGCCTCGTCAGTCATGATTGCGCCAGTTATGGAGGTCGGAACGTCCGAAGACGCCCGCCACCTCATTTAGGGGATGCGGATCACGCCCGCATCTAAGAATAGAGACGACCATTCGTAGTGCTTCCGTATGGGAAAAGTCAGAAACAGGAGGTGATATTTCTTTTTTCGTAAAGCTGACCGACTCATGGCGCAAAAGGTTATTCAGCTATCTGCGCATTCGCTTTGCAAAGGATTCGGCCACTCCCGCGAAATGACAAAACCCAAAGGTAGTGTGGCTCGAACGGTTTTTAGCTTACATGCAATGTGCGAAAGCCGCAAACGCCCGGCTGACGAGCTTTCGCGAGGATGACAGCCAGCATAGCCATTGCAACGGGTGCGTCCTAAATGAGTTGGCGCCAGCGTCCTGGCCGAGTAAACTCGGGCGTTTGAGGCGCTTCGCGCCAGTGGTCGACCTCCATCGACCGGAAGTTAGGATGGCGAAGGCCGTCCATTGGCCGTAGACCTTAACGATCCGACTTCAGTCGGTGAGTACAGCTTCAACCGAAACAGGACGCACCCCATTGCAACTGCCAAGGTAGTTGGCCCCAATCGCCCATCTTTTGCCACGAAGACACGAAGAAAACGAAGGCGCGAAGTCATTCAAAAAAGATTTTATCCGTGTTTCCTCGTATCCGTGTCGAGTGAGCAGGGCTACGTTAGCAGTTGCTAGCCATCTCAACTGCAATGAGATGGGCGATAGAGATGAACAGATCAAGCCCTTAACAGGCAGGGGGCTTACTGGATGCGTTGTCGCTTGGCACCACAATAACGGCAGTACCGATCGTCCGGCCCGAATTCCTTGCCGCAATTCCGACAGTAGCGATCCAAATTGCTTTGAGCGGGCTGCGTGCGCACGGAGGTTGCCTTTTTCTTGGATTTGCGCTTGGGGGAGGGCGGGCGAGCAGGGATATCCTCTTCGTCCTTGTCCCGGGTCAGCCACAGGCCGACTGCGCCTCCCACAATCAACGCCAGCGCGGCCGCGCCCAGAAGCAGGATCCAGGGATTCAGCGACGATCCAGAGCTTTTCGCTGCGGGCGGCTCTTCCACGGGCGCGGGCGTGGCCTGCAGCATCGTTCCTGTCGAGGCTGTCGTCTCGGGCACGGTCAGCGCGCCGCTGGGGTTGACGTAGGTGATTTTCTGGCGAATGGCCTGATCTTCCACCTCGCCCAATGCACGCTGAAAGAGATGGGCTTCGTCCTGGGTCGGGCCCTGTTCATCTGCTGGGGGATCCAGTTCAACCTCCTTGCTGCTGGGGGGAAGCAACGCCTCGATGCTCGCATTCTTGGCATTCAGAAAGCCAGCGGGCAGCTCGAAGTCGATGATGCGCTGATCGCCGTTGATGACCAGAGGCGCGTAGTATTCCACCCGGAAGGCGGGGAATTGCGGCGTCATCACCAGGATGCGCTCGCCGTTCGCGCCTTTTTCCTCCCGCCAGTCGTTGGTGAGGAGACGCCCGGTGTTATCGGCCGAGGCCACGGCATTGAGCTGAGCGTCTTGAGGGATGGGAATGCGGAGCTCGCTGCCCGGATTCGTGAGTTTGCCATCGATGATGACCAGCAGTCTGGGATCATCGTATTCGGGCCAAAATTTGATTACAAGCTGGTCGAGATCGGTGGGATTCTGGGCGTGCGCGGTTCCCAGGAAGACCGCGAAGAAAGCGATGACAAGGATGAAAGCTGTGATAGGGCGTGCGTTTTTCATGGCGCTAAGTATAGCACGAAAAAAAAGACCCCGAAAATCTCGGAGTCTTTCAGAATTTTGACCAAAAGAGATCAGCACTCGCTATAACCGCAGTTGATACACTTTTTGCAGCCCTCGATGTTGAGGAGCGTGGCCTGCCCGCATTCGGGACAAAGGTCGCCGATCTGGTTCAGTGGCAATTCCAACTGGCCCGGCGGAGGCGCTGTCTCATCCGCTTCGGATGCGGACTCAGCAGGTTGCAACATGACCTGATCATGGAGATAGGCGTCCAGCACCTGGGCGATGGCGTCGGGCAGAGAGCGCACCCGCTGCGGCCCGAAGCCCAGAGGCCGACCGCCGCCAATGCCCGCAAGTTGATAGATGACCTGCTGCAAGCGTTCGCTGGGGGTGAGATAGCTGGGCATGCGAAGGATGTAGCTGATGAGCCGCCCCAACGCTTCGGAGACCGCAGCCACGTCTGAGCCGGCCTTGCCCACGTTCAGGAAAACCTCGAACGGCTCTTTTTCCTCCGTCTGATTGATGGTGACATAGGCCGTGCCCAGGGGGGTTTCACGGCGATAGGTGAGTCCCATGAGCCGGGAGGGGCGAGGACGGCGTTTGGGCGTAGGGATATCCTGTGAAACGTCCACCGCGGGAGAGGAGCCATTCTGGCCGTGCTTCCTGGCCTCGGCCACGGCTTTCGTCTCCAACACGACCTCCTGGCGACTGCCTGTGACGTAGACGGTGATGCCCTTGCATCCCAGCTCCCACGCCATCTTGTACGCCTTCTTCACGTCGTCGACCGTGGCGTCGGGCGGGAAGTTGATGGTGTTGTGGTTGCCCAGGCCATTGGCAATGAAGCTGTGGGAACCGGGCACGCTGACGTCGAAGACTTCGGCAAAGCCTGCTGCGATGCCTTTGACCTCGACATAGACCCGATGATCCTCATCCTGTTGGAAGAAGGCGTCGGCAAAAGGATGGCTGGCCTGGTCTTGAAAATGCTGATAGATGCGTCGGGCGTCTGTGCGGGCCAGACGATGCCCTTGCAGCAGATTCACCCGGGCCCGTTGATAGGGCCTGGTCTCCACCTCGCCGTCTTCGGTGGCGAAAGCGAGGCGCAGAGACCGGCCCGTCTGGGTTTGCATGTCGCGCAGGGCTTCCGTCACCTGCCTGGGCAGTAACCGGCTGTAATTGCGCGGCCGCTGGAGCCGTCCCACTGCATGTCGAGCCAGACGCTCGTTCTTCCAAACCTCCACGAAGCTGATCTGCTCGGCCAGTTTGTCCAGTTCCGCGCCCTGCACCGTGAGATTCCAGGCCCGTTTCGCGGTCTGCCGCCGGGTGGCCAGCACGTCCATGTTCAAGAGTAGAATTTGTAATTGCCGAATCAACGTCTCACTGGCCAGGGTAATGCCAAACAGCTTGCCATCCTGGGTCATAGAGCCATCCAGGAACAATCCCCGCAGAAATGCGGCAATCTCGGCCTCGCTGGCCTGCAAGATGCTGGTGGGAATGCGCTTGTTCTCCGCGCCCGCTTCCATGCCCAAGTCGATGAGCAGCCAGTGGCGGAGCGCCCGCGAGTTCACCACCAGGTTATGGACGTCGTTTCGACCATCGGGCACGATGCGGGCCTTCAGCCCGAACTGCTCCCGAACGATGCGTTGCAGGTCTTCCAGCAAAGCGAAATTTGTGTTGGAGATGGTGACGCCGTTTTGGGTGATGGCGCCCTCCGCCGTGATGGCGCCGAGCAGGAAGGCCAGGTCCTCATTCATCCGCTGCGGAAAATTCACCCGTTTGCTGTTGGTGCGATAGACGCCGCTAAAAGCGGGGAGCGCCGCGGCAGGGGGGCCATACACGTGCTGGCCCGCGTACAACACCACCATGTCGCCGATGCGCAGTTCATCCAGCCGTCGGAACTGCACCCGGCCCGTTTCATCCAACACATGGATGCGATGATTGGGCGTGGCCTCCAGCCCGAAGCCATACTCCAGGGTCACCCGGCGGGTCTCGCGATAGCCGCCGTAATAGAAGGCCTCCGTGCGCTCCCGTCCCTGGGGCGAGATGACGCCTATGTCCAAAGGCTCGAACTGATCATCCAGCCGCATATCGGAAAGCTCGCGAATGGGGGTGAGCCCTTTTTCAGTGAGCATAAGGGTATCGCCCACGACGCATTTGCTGATGGAATTGTCCACAAACCGCTGCAACGCGGCCTGCATGATCACATGCTCCTCGGGCGTGATGTCCATGCTCACCACGAAGGTGTGACGGATATGCTCGGGCAGCTCCTTCACGCCCTGGCAGGTGCCATCGTGCATCACCTGTTCGATGATCTGCTCTCGCATTTCGCCATGGATGCCCGCTTCCTCCAACGCCTTCTGGAAGCTGGGACTGACATAGGTGAGAGCCACGTCGCCATCGGCCTCTTTCACATAGCGGGTGTAGGCCAGGGCAAAGACGGGTTCGCAGCCGTAGCCTTCGCAGCCGGTGACGGTGCCGATGGTGCCCGTGGGCGCGATGGTGGTCTGAGCGCCGTTGCGGATGCCGTGAGCCTTGATGCCCTCGACGATCGCATTCCAATCGATCTCGGGCCTGCCAAAGTCGCGGGAGTAAGGAACCAGGGGTTCGGGCGGAGACCATTTGAGATCGTCCGGGTCGTAGATGGAGCCCTTGATGGCGGGGAAGGGACCGCGTTCCCTGGCCAGCTCGATAGAGGTGCGCATGGCGTGGAAGCGCACGAACTCCATGAGCTGCCCTGCGAGGTCGATGGATGCTTCTGAGCCATAGCGCACGCCCGTGGCGTACATGACATCAGCCAGCCCCATGATGCCCATGCCAATGCGGCGCACCCGATGGGCGGCCTCCTTGAGCTGGGGCACTGCGGGCACGTAGGCGTTCACCTCCACCACATTATCCAGGAAGCGCGTGGCGGTTTCCACGGTCTCCCGCAGCTTCTCCCAATCCACCCGGCCGTCCTCGGTGACATGCTGGGCCAGATTGACGGAACCCAAACAGCAGTTCTCGTAAGGCCCGAGCCACTGCTCGCCGCAATTATGGCAAACCAGGCCATTGGCGATGAGGCTGTGGGTGTCCGGCTGATTGAGATCGTATACGTCGGCGATGCCCGCATCCTCAATGGAAAGAACGATGTCCTGATAAGTTTCGCGATTGCTGGCCCGCTTTTTGTTTCGAATGAAGGAAAGCAGTTTGTCTTGCTTCTCTCGTTGGAGAAAGCCAATGGTCTCGGCAAAGCGATCCCGGTTGGCCTTGCCGATAATGAGTTCGTATTGGGCGTGATAGGCGTACATGGCCACGCCTCCCCTGCCATCGGGCATGGGACGTTCGCCCGCAGCCCGCCGTTGGTGCAAACGAGCCATGATGCCAAAATTGCTCAACAACACCTGCACATCCTGCAAGAGGGCCTTGGATGAGCTGGCAAGGCGCACGCTGCAATCCATTTTCGTCTCGTTCACCTGCACCGAACCATCCGCGCTGAAGAGCCCTTGCAGGAAGCCGACCACGGCCTCACGGGGCGCTCTCCAGATGCTTTCGGGCACGCGCTTCTCATGGGCGCGTGCCTCGGAGACGCCCAGCGTTTTGAAAAATTCGTAAGGGAGACGACCATAGGTGAGCTGCGTCACGCCGCCGCGCTCATGCACATGCCCCTCGCCGAACCAGCGCTTCATGGGCTCATGCACCCGGCTCAGCAGCTCGGGCTCGGAAAAAGCCATCCCGACAGGGCTGTTGCTATGCTCCGAAAGCCAGCCATCGCCCACGAGAACGCCCAACACCACGCCCAGGTCATGGCTCCAGCGTTGCGGCAGGTTCGCGTATTGGGTTTGAAAATCCCGGCGCTGGACAGTGCGGCCGCTGGCGCGATCGCCGCCATGAGCCATCTCTGCCATGCGAACCCTCAGACCTTCCAGCTGGGGAAGCTTTGTCTCGCGACTCCAAACGCCCTCGCCACTCTGCAAAAGAAGGACGTCGCCCGGTTTGAGGTCCTGCAATTCCACATAGCCGTTGGGCGTCAGAAAACGATGATCGGGCGTGGCTGTGACCGTGTAACCCTGCTTCGTGGTCAGGCGCATCACGGGCGTCTGACGCCGGGTCATCCATGCGGGCGATGCCAGACGCAGGGCCACGCCAGGGTGATCGCCTGCGTTTTCGTCGGGCAGAGCGCGGTTATCCGTGGCAATAAATCCGCCCCGTTCCATCTCAGCCAGCTCAGCAATGGTTAGCAAGCCGAACTCTGTGGGGATGCGGGTGTCCCCCACAAAGCACGGGTTCGTGGCTTCCAGCTTGTAGAGATGAGGCACGGGGTTTGTACGATTGGCCGTATCCAGGAAAAGCAGGCCCGGCTCCCCATTCTTGTGGGCATAATAGGCGATCTTGTCGAATAATTCTCGAGCGTTGACGGTGCGCCATACTTCGCCCGTGCGGGGATTGATCAGATCGAAATCCTCATCCTTCTCCACTGCCTCCATGAAAGCGTCCGTGATACCCACCGAGATATTGAAGTTCGTCAGCTTGCCCTCTTCCGCCTTGGCGGAGATGAATTCCTCCACATCGGGATGATCCACGTTGAGCACGGCCATGTTGGCCCCGCGCCGCGTGCCGCCCTGGGCGATGACGCCAAACGCCCGATCGTATGCTTCCAAAAAACCGACCGGCCCGGTGGCGATCCCGCGCGAGGTGCTCACCCGATCGCCGCGCGGGCGCAAGCGGCTGAAAGAGAAGCCATTACCGCCGCCCGTCTGCTGAATGAGCGCGGCGTTGCGCAGGGTTTGAAAGATGCCGTCCGGGTGTTTGCCCATATCATCTTCGATGGGAAGCACGAAACACGCCGCCAGTTGCCCAAGGGGGGTGCCCGCGCCCGTGAACGTGGGCGAATTGGGGAAAAACCGCAGGCTGGTGAGCATGTGATAGAAGACCTCGGTGGCCTCCTCCACATCGCCGCCCCAGAGGCTTTCAGCTTTGCCCAAATGATACGCTACGCGATAAAACATCTGCGCGGGCGTCTCGATGGGCTGCCCATCCTTACCGCGCCGAAGATAGCGACGCCGCAACACCTCCAGGCTGTTCTTGCTCAGGTGAATATCCTCATCCCTGACGTAGTCAGGGTAAACGGTCGTCTCGGATTTCGTGTTGGCAGACATGGGTCTTACCTCGCTTGGGTGAAGTTGAGGGAGTAGGGAAAGATGCGTGGCCAATCAGCCAGAATCATTGTCTGGGGAATCAAACCCATATTTCGAGGGCCAGCCATGACACAAACCCCTGGCGGCCCGATGTTGCCTTCTCTACTACGAACGTCCTACCAGATTTTCAATCACTGCCTGAACAGCATCCAGGTCCGGCAATTCCAGATAAACCGTGGCGAAACGAATGTAGGCGACAGGATCGATCTCCTGCAATCGATCCAGCACCATATTGCCGATGACTTTGCTGGGGATTTCCGCCTGGCCCGAACTGTAGACATATTCCTCAATCTGCTCCACAATTCCTTCCAGTTCGGTCATGGCAATGGGACGCTTGGCGCAAGCCATGCGAAGGCCATTGAGCAACTTCGTGCGGTCGAAGGGCTCGCGCCGCCCATCCGACTTGATGACATGCACAGCCACACTCACTTGCTCGTACGTGGTGAAGCGCTTCTGGCAATTGAGGCAGAGGCGACGCCGTCGAATACCGTCGCCGGAATCCCGCGTATCCAGCACGCGGGAACGATGATGACCGCAATAAGGACATTTCATGGGAGCTACTCACCAGGCGGCAATTGTGTTCTGAAATCCTATCCGTCCTCTGACATCTTCGAGGTTATGGCACAAGATATAGTTGACAAAGCATTTAAGACCACAATATATTGTTCATTGGGCTAATGAGTATAGCACCGAATCCCATTCCTCCAAAATCGCCATTCCCGACATCTCTCTCGCTGCCACCCACGCTATTATCGCCAAAAAGCAGAAAAATTTGCTGGTGGTAGTGGAAAAAACAACAGAAACTTTTGAAATCCCTGACAGATTCTTTGCTTTTATCCGATTTTCACGTCACCCAAATTTAATGACAATCTCCAACATCGGGTTTTCGCACTCGCACATGTAGAAAATAAGGCCAAACGCCCGCATCCGCCACCTGAGGGCAACGCTTCAACGCCGCTTCGTCGGGGCGGGGTTCGCCGACGCGTTCGATAACGAACCCGGTTTCAACCAGTAGATTGAGCCAGTCGCTCAGGGTGTGCGTGTAGCGGGGGACATGGAAGGGATCGAATCGGGATCGCAGTTCCTGGGGAGCGCTGCCGAAAGTCCATGCCTCCACCTGCCCTTCCAGACGATGGAAATAGCCTCCCAGCTCCAAAGCCACATCCTGACCCCGGTCATCCTTCACCTTGCGACGGATGGGCGTGTCGGAGCAGGGATGGGTGATGGAGAATTGCAGGAAGCCGCCCGGTTTCAGCGCCCGATAGATCTCAGCGAAAACGCGAGGGGTTGCGGGCATATCCATCAGGCTCATGAATGCGGTGATGAAGTCGAAGGCCCCGGCGGGGAAGGGCAGGGTCAGTCCGCTGCCCTGAATGTAGCGGACGCCCAGGGGCTCCGCCAGTTCGGCCTCGTGGGCATACTGCAAAAACCGCCCGGCGATGTCCAGGCCCGTCATGACCGCGCCGCGGCGGGCCAGCAGGCGGGTGTTGTGCCCCTCGCCGCAACCCAGATCCAGCCCGCGCAGCCCCTCGATCTCGGGCAGCATGGCCATAAACGCGGGCGTGTTCAGGCAGTCGCGATAGATGTCGTAGCCGGCGCGGGCCATGACCGTCCACGCCTCTGCGTTTTCATTCCACAATCTGCCGGTTTCGAGATGGTCCATGTGGGGGGCGTGCAATCAAGTTGGGGTGGATTATTGTAAACCAGAACCGGAATTGCACACAAAATTGGCTGCATCAGGCGAACCTGATACAATGACCGTCCGACTTCCTGTCACTGCGCCCCAGCCGCCATGAGCAATGGCGCGCCGATACCGATGAAAAAGAGAACGCAGATGACGCAGATGCAACGCTGATTTCCGCAGATAATCTTCAGTCTTTAGTCTTCAGTCTTTTTTCTTCGCGCCTTCGCTTTCCTTCGCGCCTTCGTGGCTCTATTTTCATAGCAGGCGACACGAGCGATAGCTCGCCGATACGGACGAAAATGAGAACGCAGATGACATGGATGCTTCGCATCGCAGATTTCCGCAGATGATTTTTACAGATTTTTTGTAACTGCTAAGGTATCGCCACCACTTTTTGCCACGAAGACACGAAGAAAAGCCAAGGCACGACGTATTTTCCTTGATTTTTCCTTCGTGTCTTCGAAAAACTTCGAGCCTTCGTGGCTTTTGGCGGCCTAAAGTCAAGTACGTTAGCAGTTACGATTTTTTTCTTTTTATCTGCGTTCATCCGTTTCAATCTGCGTCATCTGCGTCCTCCAAATCTATTTTCAAAGCAGTCCATCATGCTCATCCTTGCCTCCGCCTCGCCCCGACGCCGCCAGCTTTTGGCCGCGCTGGGGATTCCCTTCACTGTCGATGTGGCCGACATCGACGAAAGCCGCGTGGGCGCAGAATCGCCCGAGGCCCACGTGCGCCGTTTGGCCGAGGAAAAGGCCCGGGCCGTGGCCGCCCGCCATCCCCACGACGTCGTGCTGGCTGCCGACACCATCGTCGTGCTGGATGGGCGGATTTTGGGCAAGCCGAGGGATGAGGAGGAGGCTCGGGCCATGCTGCGGGCGTTGCGGGCCCGGGCGCATCAGGTCATCACCGCGGTGGCCGTGGCGCTGCCCCAAAAACCATCTCACGCAAAGACGCAAAGGGCGCAAAGGAACCAGGAGCCAAAATTTCAGATCGACGTTTCCTCCGATCTCGATATCGCCACCGTGGTGATGCGGGATTACAGCGACGCCGAGATCGAGGCCTATATCGCCTCCGGCGATCCTTTCGACAAAGCAGGGGCTTACGCCATCCAGAACCCCGAATTTCGGCCCGTGGCCCGGCTGGAGGGTTGTTTCGCGGGCGTGATGGGGTTGCCCCTGACCGTGGCAGCCCGGCTGCTGACCGCCGCGGGCCTGGCCCCTGCGCCCGACTGGCCCCGCAACTGCCACGCCATCACCGGGCGCTGCTGCCAACTTTCCCCAAATCCTCTCCAACCTGATCTAAACCATTGACGGGCGGGGTTTTCCATGCTAATGTGAAAGAGCATCGCTCAACCTCCCGGAGGCCCGACATGAAACATATCAGCGTCCTTGCCGCCAAACATTTGGGCGTCATCGCCTGCCCCGCCAACGCCACCCTGTTCGACGCCGCCCGCATGATGGACGAGGAGGACATCAGCAGCATCGTGATCGTGGATGACAAGGGCTATCTGCGGGGCATTCTCACCCGCACTGACATCCTGCGCGCGGCCCTGGAACGCCCCGCCGATTGGGAAAAATGCTCTTGCCCGGAATGGATGACCAAAGAGGTCGTGACCGTGCCGCCCACAGCCAGCCTGGAGGAGGCGGCCCGACTGCTTCAACAGAAGCATATCCATCGGGTGGTGGTGGCCGAAGATGATGGAACGGGCCTGGTTCCCCTGGCCGTTCTCTCCGCCCGCGACATCATCTACCACCTGGTGCATAACCGCTGATCCGTTTAGATCGCCAGGGATGAACTCACCGGGGATGGAACGCGATGTGTCGCATCGCGTGCGCGTCAATGCGCCGCGGATGACGCCGATGCGACACATCGGCATAGATTTTCATGCTCTAATCTTCTTGTGGACGATGCCGCCGTTTCTGCCAGCGGTTGACGCCCCAAAGGATGAGGGCGATAGGCAGCAAGAGGATGAGGGCCACGGGCACAACCACAATGACGAAGCGGATGGCCAGCGCCGCCAACCCGGCCAGGATATCCACCAGGGTGTTGATGCTGCTGTGGACGATCTCGGCCAAAGACCACTCGTCCTGCGGTTTGATGGGCTCGGAGAGGATGTGGGGTTCGAGATGGATGTTCAGGGTGGAAAAGGCGACGAGCTTGTCCAGACGATTCAACTGCCCCTGCAATGATTCGATCTCCGACCGAATGCGGGTGAGGCGGTCGTAGATCTTCATGATCTCGTCCACGTCGCCGCCCCGCTCCCGCGTCTCCCGCAACAGTTCGGTCAATTCCGCCTCGGTTTCCTTCAGGGTGTTCAGCCGGGCTTCGATGTCGTAATACTGATCGGTAACGTCTTCGGTGCTGATGTCTTCACGTTCCACCCGCACGGCCAGCTTGCGCAGGGAGATGCGGGCGTTTTCGAACTTCTCGGCCGGGACGCGAATGGTAATGTCGTAGACCATGCGGTCGCCCTGGCGATAGCCGTTCATCCGGGCCACATACCCGCCCGCGCTCACCGCCATGGCCTGAATCTCCTCCGCGGCTTGTTCGGTGTCCTCCACGACGAGGAACATATTGCCCTCGTAGATGATCTTGCGGGCGTCGGCCAGGGCTTCGGAGGTGACGGGAAAAAGATCGGGAGCGCCTGCAGAAACTTCCTTGGATGCGGGCATTTCGACGGGCGGCGGCGCAGCCGTCGGCCGCGGCGCTTCGACCGCTCGCTCCACCACTTGCGTGGCGACGACTTTGGGAACGGGCTGCGACTCAAACTGTCTGGCGCCTCCACACGCCCCGACAATCAAGGCGACGAGAGTCAAAGGCAAGATGGTAATCAGAATGCGTTTCATGGGGCTCCTCCTTTTTGGAAATAGCGTTGGCGCTGATTGCGAAAGGGTCGTCAGACCAACGTTGGGCGAGATTGCTACGGGCGTCAAACGTCAAGCGTAAAACGTCAGGTCATGACGCATGGCGCTGATTGACTGACAAAACGCGTTTAGATCTGCTGTGGTCGCCTATGCTGTCGACTGAAGTCGTACCATTCCAGGCCTGCGGCCAGTGGACGGCCTCCGCCGTCCATGTTCATGATGGAAATCAGGTCGACGAAGGTCGACCACAGGCGCGAAGCGCCTAAAGAGCCCGAGTTTACTCGGTGAATACGGTCGGAAAGGAAAGCCTCAAGATTTGTCAGTCAACCAGCGCATGACGTCTGACGAAATCGACTTTCCGCGCCAACGCGGCCGGAAAACAGGTGGGTTATCACAGAGACGCCTGCGATAGCGATTTCGTTCCCTCGGGCGTCGCCCGCTCTTGCACCCAGCGCCACAAAAGCCCCAACGCCACCACCAACGCCAAAAAGCTGTACGCCATGGCCGCCAGGAACCCCCAGTGTTCCAGCAGCCAGGCCGCGGCGGGATCGGTCAGGCTGCGGGTGAATGCGCCCGCCATCGCGCCCAGGGCCAGCACGGTGGCCCGGTTGGCGGGCCGCTGCTGGGCCATGAGGGGGATGGTGGAGACGATGCTGTATTCGATTGCCAGAGAGACCAGTCCCATCCCTAGCAAGGTGGTCCACAGCGATTGGCTGAGCCACATGAGGGCGATCAGTGATCCCATGAAGAAGATGACGCCCGCAATGACCCCGCGGCGCTTACCCAGAGGATCGATGATGAGGCTGGCCAGCACGGAGCCCGCCAGTTCGATGACGCCCAGGCCCGCGGCCACCTGCCCGATGCGCTCGGGCGACAGGGCGAAATCTCGGGCCAGATGCGCGCCCCAGGTGACGAAATACGCCTCTGCGGCGATGAAAATCGTGGCGCTGACCAGCACCGACCCCAGGGCGCTGCGATCTCGCGCCATGACGCCTATCTGTTTCCAGAACGTTCCTTTCTGTTGTTCGCTCATATTGGAGAAACCAACACGGAGGTTGAATCGTCCTAGATCATGGAGAAACCATCCGAGGACAGGAGGTGACGCCATGCAACCTCTGTGTCAGCAGCATAAGGAAAAGAGTTTTTATCGA
>JALXCB010000136.1 GCA_026991225.1 Anaerolineae bacterium
CCGTAGCCCCATTCATGGGGCGTCGTTTTTAGCCCGCAGGTGAACCTGCGGGCGGCAGCGCGGCCAGAGAATCGCCTTTCATCGATGATCCAATGCAAACCAAAAGCCTTGGTTTCAATTTGCTTTCAGTTTAAGTCGCAAAGGGAAAAAGTATACAGGTGGCAGGTAGCAAGTGGCAAGTCAGCTTGTGCGGCCCTACTTGCCACCTGCCGCCTGCGACTTGCAAACTTGTCTTAGCGGTCTTTGCGTCTTTGCGTGAGATTTTCGTCCGTATCGGCGCGGGCTCGCCCGCCGTCGGACTCCTTTCAAAATACTCTCAACCCGCCGGGTGAAGCGTGGCCTCGATCTCTTCCAACATGTCTTCCAGGGCCAGGATGCGTTCGTGCAGGGTAAAAATGGCGTTTTTCAGGTCATAGGAGACATACTCGCCCGCATCCTCCAATGCATCCCGCGCCGCCTCCTTCTCGGCCAGACGCGATCGCAAGGCCCCCAGCTCCTGGCAGGCCTCGACCGCGCGCCAGCGCAGCACGTCCGCCATCTCGTCCAATTCCCGTTCCAGCTTGTCGCGATTGCGCTCGTAGCGACGCAGCCGCCACGCGTCCGGGCCCGTAACGTCCACGGCCAGCCCGTCGATCTGGCGGAGAATACGTTGCAAGCGGCCATCCAGCAGGCGATAGCGGTCGATGAGGGTGGCGGCGTCGGCGTTGCGATAGCGGTAGAGGAGGCGCTCGGGCGGTTTGGGGGCGTCGGGGCAGGGGATTGAAACGACGCTGGCTGCGCTGGCGGGCGCGATATCGAAGATGACGCCATCTTTGGATCGGAGATAGAGGACGGGCGTGGCGAAGCCGCGGTCGTCGGGAAAGGCCAGGAAGCAGGCGTTGCGGGCCAGGGTGACGGCGAAGTCGACATGCCCGGCCCATTGGCCCGTGCACAACCGCCGGTAGAAGGTCTCTGCGAACTGAATGGCCACGTCATCTCGAATGGGATATTGCATGGCCACGACCGCGGGAATGCCCGCGCGCAGCAGGGCCGGAGCCACGCCCCAAAAGCCCTCGCCCTCGGGCCGCTGGCTCACTTCGCCCACCTCGCAGCCGTTGAGCACCACCAGCTTCAGGCTGCGGTGATTGCCCAGGAGGCTTTGAAGCTCCACTTCGTTGATCCAATCCTCGTCCTCGCCGGGCGGCAGGTCCTCCCCGGCCGCGTTCAAACGCAACCGTCCGTGCATCACCCCATCTTCATCCTCATCGAACGCGCCATGCCCGATGAAATGCAGGATGGCGTAGGGCTCCTCGGCCAGGGCGTCGTCGAGGAACTGGCGGGTGACGCGGCCTTTGAGCACGCGATAGGGCATCTGGGCCGCAGCCAGAGCCTGGACGACGACCTGCTCCTCCTTCGCCGTGTCCAGCCCCCCCACTTGAGGGATCGCGATGAGGGTTTTGGGAAGACCTTGCACTTTCAGGCTTTCGATGCCGCCATAGTTCAGATTGAGCAACTGGCGGGTGAGCAGGGTGTTGACCTGGGTGGCCAGGAATACGTCCTGATGGTGCATGAATTCCCAAGGCAGGGTTGCCAGGTCCAGGGCGTTGTCGTGCACATTCAGCCGCAGGCGCAGGCTGGCGTTTTCCTCTCCCTGCACCCGCTGGGAGAACAGGGCGAAGAACAGGTCCTGCACCTGGCCGCGGAAGAGCGCTCGGAAGAGGAGGTCGCCGATCTCGCGGAAGAGGGCCTGGTCCGTGGTGAAGGGCTCCTCCCGCACCTGGGCGAGCTTCTCCTGAAATTCGGGCGCGGTCAGGGCATCATAGTCCAATTTGGCCTCCGCCAGGCCGCTGTCGGGCGCCTGAGCGGTGACGCGGTAGCCGTCGGGCGTTTGGGTGATGCGGATGTCGAGGTCGATGATCATGGTGAGATGAATGAGAAGGGCAATGGCTTTGGGGTTTTTGGATGAAATTCATCCTGGCGAACTCGTGCAAATGACGCCAATTTGATTTTCGAAGCGGGTGGGGCTAGAATGGCCGGGATGAACGCATATCGCAACCATCTCAGCGTCACGACCTGGATCGTGCTGGCGTCTCTGGCCATGGGCTTGCTGATCAAGTTGCCGGAACGGGTGTACACCCTGCAGGCGTTTGGCTCGCCCGTCGATCTGCGCGTGTCGGGGGCGTTGCTGGCGGGCCTGACCGCGTTGGCCGCGACCTGGGCGGGCCTGGAGGCTGTGCTGCGCACGCATCCCCGGAAGGATCTGCTTCGCCACACGTATCGTTTCTGGGGTCTGCCGTCGGCCATCACCCTGGCGGGTGCGGCTTTGCTGCCGACTATCCACAATCCCAGCGTGTGGGTGCTGACGCTGGCCGCGGTGGGCGCGGGCCTGGCCGCCAGTATGGCGGGCGAATATCACACCATCGATAGCGAAGACGCTTCTTACGCCAGGGCGCGATGGCTGCTGAATGTGCTGGCCTATCTCATGGCGGCGCTGGCGTTCATTTTCATCTACCTCTCCCGCAGCCGGTCGCTGGTCTCGGCCACCCTCATCGCCCTGACCGCGGGCATGTTGGCGGTGGACCTGCTGCGGGGCAACGGGGCTCGCACGGGCGAGGTCTTTCTCATCAGCGGGCTGATCGCGCTCATCCTGGCGCAGTTCACGGTCATGCTCAACTACTGGCCTTCTCCTTCCATCCGGGTGGCGCTGGCATTGCTGGTGGGATTTTATCTGATGGTGGGGCTGGCGCAGGCGCATTTGCGGGGGACGTTGACCCGAAAACGGGCCTTCGAGTATGCGCTGATGTCGGGTGTGGCCGTTCTAGTCATCTTTCTGTTTCCAAAATGAGATGAAGTTCAGAAAAAATGATGAAATTTCCAAAATTTCCTTATTTTGCCCGTAACCTTTTTGCAACTTCCTCGTCATGAGGATGTAGCCAGGATAAGTGAAGGTGGAGACAGGAAGGGGGAACCTGTCTCTGCCGGATATTCTGGCCACATGCCGCAAGCATCCCTTGCGGCCGACATGAGCACCACATGAGATTTGTCGGGGGACGGATCTCAAGCAATGCGCTTGTGTGCTCAGTCGCTTCTCTCGCAGGGACGCCGATTCGTTGGCGTCCCTGCTTTTTATTTTACACGCAACCCGCAACCTGACAGGTTCCCGCCCGGACCTGCTGCCAGAAGGGGACCGCCCGCGGTCGAAGCCGCGTTCGACGCCACAAACGTTCGCATGGAACCTGTCAGGTTAGGGCTCGAGAGTGTATCTCGCTATCGTAGTGAAGTCAATCGGCGTCACATGCCCGGTAATGAACGAATCGAGATCGGAAAACCAGGCCAAGGCGGTTTCCCGTTTGAGACGCGTGGGTTTTTCCGTGAGAAAGAGATGGTAAGAGGTAAAAGGCCATTCACGAAAATCGTCGACAAGACCATGATGCTGCGCATTTCGATGGATGTATACCACTAACGTTTTGAAATATCCGATCGAATCGACTTCCTTTCGTCCAAAGGGGCGTTTGAATAATGGGCCTAAACGGCGATATTTCAAATTGTAATGTCGTGCGTACGCGTTCAGGAGATTGGAAAAGTGCCTGCTTGGTTGTCGAGGCAGGATGGCGTCCGCAGGAAGCGCCTGTTCGTGAGGGGCTTTTGTATGAATCAGAAAGTGCCCGTGGTTTGGGAGAAGACAGAAAGCGAACGTATCGGCAATGGGCTCAATATGTTTGGCATAAAGCCGCAAAAAGTGGTGATAATCACGCTCTTGCCGAAAAAGTGAGAAAGGCTCGATGGCGTGAATGAAAATATGATAGAAGTGGTCGAGTAAAAGCGCTTTGGGGGAGGACATAGGCTACTCCTTCGCTCAACCTGACAGGTTCCCACCCGGACCTGCCGCCAGAAGGTGCCGTCCGCAGCCGAAACCGCGTTCAACGCCACAAACATGCGCGGGGAACCTGTCAGGTTACCTCCCCGCGGCCGCCCGCAGGAAGAAGAGGAGATTGGCCGGCCGTTCGGCCAGACGGCGCATGAAGTAGGGATACCAGGATTCGCCGTAAGGGACGTACACGCGCATCCTGTGGCCTTCGGCCACCAACCGCCGCAGTTCATCGCGGCGGATGCCATATAGGAACTGGATCTCCCAACTATCAGGGGCCACGCCCTGATCGGCGGCGTAGGCGATGACCTGATTGTAAACGACATCGTCATGGGAGCCCAACGCCAGCCGCGCCCCCTTCTCCCGGGCCTCGGGCGTCAGCATCATTTTGGAAAGATCGATGATTTCCTCCTGGATTTTCGCCCGATCCTGCCAGGCAATCTCGGGCGGCTCATCATAAGCGCCCTTCACCAGCCGGATATCGGCAATGCCCTCATCGATCAGCGCCTGCAGGTCCCCGCGCGTCCGGTGGAGATAAGCCTGCAAGACCGTGCCCACGTTGTCGAACTCCTGACGCAATTCCCGATAAATGCGTAAGGTCGTATCCACCAGCGCGGATTCCTCCATATCGATGCGAACAAACCGCTGCTTCTCGCGGGCGACAGCCACGATCTCCCGGACATTGTCGTAACAGAAGGTTTCATCGATGTGCACGCCCATAGCGGAGAGCTTGAGGGAGACGCCGCTCTTCAGTCCTCGGGCGCCGATAGTCTCCAGAACAGTTTTGTATTCCTCCACGCTGGCCCGAGCCAATCCCTTATCGGTCACATGCTCCCCAAGATAATCCAACGTCACCAAAACCCCGCCGTCATTCATCTTCTGTATCACTTGCAAAGCGTCCTCCCGACTCTCCCCTGCCACAAACCGTCTCGCTACCCGCCGAGCGGGCGGAAAATCGACGGTCATTCGTTGCATCGTGCCGCTGTGCGAGAGGGCAATCAGAATCTGCCGTAACATGATCGCTTCTCCAGTTATGAGTGCAGTGCATGGAAAGCCAATCCGATCGTGGGAGATCGCACTGGCTCTGAACGCGACGAACGTGAAACGCCCACGATCATGCCGATTCCATTGGCGTCAATGCAGCGTATGACGTTCGGGATACATCGTCGTATCGCAAAAAGTGGGACAATAACCGCTCAAAACAAGTATATCAAATGGGAAAGGAGAGCGCCAAGGACTCTCTGAGCGAAAGGATGAGAACGACGATGGCGGAACCAATCCGGGCGAACCATAAAATTTAATGGCAAATGTCCAATTTCAACGCGGATTCCATGGATTTGGGTAAAAATTCCCTTGCGCGATCGATTCGGTTGAGCTATAATGTGGGAACAAGTAGCAGAAAGTGGAAGTTTTAGATCAATAAGTGGCAGAAATTACCGATGGCATCCCAATCATCTCCCGAATCGAGCGCGCCGGTGCGCAGTTTCTTCGGCCAATACCAGCGCGGCCTCGACAAGAAGGGGCGAGTCATTCTCCCCGCTCGATTTCGTGAGTTGTTGGGCGATGATCGCATTTTCATTACCAAGGGCATTGAGAAGCATTTGTTATTGATGCCGGTCGAGGAATATGAACACCGACGCCGAGAGATGGATCGATTGAGTGAGACGTCATCCCAGGCCCGACGCTTCAAACGACGCTTCTTCGCCAATACCGAAGAAGTGAGGCCCGATGGGATGGGACGCATCAACATCCCTGCATTTCTGCGAGAGTATGCCGGACTCAAGAACGACATCGTTTTCGCCGGCGTAGACTCTTACATCGAAATATGGGATGCAGAACGTTGGAAGCAGCACGAAGCGGAATTGGATGCGCAGGAAGATTGGGACGAGTTAATGTAGGCAGTATGTTGTCCTCATTTTAGCGCGAGGTTTCAAAGAATCTAGCCATCAAGTCAAATTACAGAAGAAGCTTTGCCAGCGCCCGACCATCGATGATGAAAAAGTCACCCACCCTCCCCCCAGACTTCATCATCGTTCGACCTGAAAGCCGTGCCTCAAACCACCCACCTCCCCGTCCTAATCGATGAAACGCTGGCGATCCTGGAACCCCGATCCGGGGGACGTTACATCGACGCCACCCTGGGCGGCGGCGGGCACGCCGAGGCTATCCTCGAAGCTTCCAGCCCGGATGGACAATTGCTGGGCCTGGATGCCGATCCTCGGGCCATCGCCCGGGTGAAGCAGCGACTGGCCCGGTTCGGGCCTCGATCCATCCTCGTCCACGCCAACTTCCGCCATCTGGCAGTGACAGCCCGGGCGCATGGATTCGATGAGGTGGACGGCATCCTCTTCGACCTGGGCGTCTCCTCCTACCATTTCGACGAGGCCGACCAGGGCTTCAGCTTCCGCAAAGAAGGCCCGCTGGATATGCGCCTCGACCCCACATCCGGCCCCAGCGCCGCCGACATCGTCAACACGCTTGACGAGAAAGAACTGGCCGACATGCTCTATCGCTATGGCGAGGAGCGGCGCTCGCGGCGCATCGCCCGGGCCATCGTCGCCCACCGCCCCATCATCACCACAACCCAACTGGCGGATATCGTCGTCAGGGCCGTGGGACGCAGGCCGGGCGCACGCATTCATCCTGCCACCCGTACCTTCCAGGCTCTTCGCATCCACGTCAATGATGAACTCGGCGCATTGGAAGCGGCCCTCCCCCAGGCCGTCTCCCTGCTGAAATCTGGCGGCGTGCTCATCATCATCACCTTCCACAGTCTGGAAGACCGCATCGTCAAACATTTTCTGCGCCAGGAAAGCCGCGACTGCATTTGTCCCCCCACCGCCCCCATCTGCACCTGCGGCCACAAGGCGCAGCTTGAATTGATCCACCGCAAAGGGATCACCCCGTCCCCCGACGAAATCGCCCGCAACCCTCGCAGCCGAAGCGCCCGACTGCGAGCCGCGCGGAAACTCTGACGCAAACGAATCCCTGCCCGAAAGCAGGGCTAGTGTGTTCATGGGGATGGGCCCTAACTCAGGAGATTCACCTGTTGCGCATGAACTGACCCCAAATTCAAAAACGACACTGGTTTCATATCCAAGAGAGGAGCAAGATGGTCTTTCAGCAAAACGCCATCTCATCAAAGACAACCGCAGCCGCCGCACCCCAGGCCCGCATCCAATTCCATCGCGCCATCCTGGCCGTTTTGCTGATCGCGGGGATCACGGCGCTATTGAGCCTTTATGTCTATCAGGCTTCTGTGAATTACACGGTGCGAATGCGCATTGAGGAGAAAAAATTGGAATACGCCCGTGAACAGCGCTTGCTGGCGCCCAAATTGCAATTGCTTGGGGAATCGCAAAGCATCGCAACCATGGTTGAGCGCGCCCGGGCGGCTGGCTATGGCCCGCCCAAGCCCTCCCAAATCCGCTATGTTCGGGAGGACACAGGCGTTGTATTGACCCAGACGGACGCGCCTGCCGCCATTGCCGCCAACCGCTAACCCATGCCGACCTACCATCACCTCACGCCGGGAAATCCGCTCCCTGGGGACGATGGGGGCGATTCCCGCGCGCGAAAGCCTCCTCCCAAAAAACGACGACTCCTGATCCTCTTCGCGGTGATGGTGATCGTCAGCCTGGTCTTGTCCGCGCAACTCATCCGCCATCAGGCGTTTGGCGTGGCTCCTCCGGTCTCATCCACCGCGCCTCCTGAAAAACTGCGGTTGCGAGGCGCAATCCTGGACGCGGCCGGTCATCCCCTGGCCATTCAGACCTTCCGCTATGACGTCATCGCCTCGCCCAACGCCATGCCGGAAGAAAATAGGCCCGTCGTTGCCGAGATACTGGCGTCCTATCTCAACAGATCTCCCGTCGACCTGCAGCGACTGTTCGAAGAAAACAAGCAAAGCGCCTATATCCAGTTGGCCTCCAACGCGCCCGCCGAGGTGGGCGAGGCCATCATGAACAATACGGACCTGAAACTGAACGGCATCGGCGTGGATATCTATCCCATCCGCTATCATCCTGAAAAAACCCTGGCCGCCCATCTGCTGGGATTTGTGGACGTCGACAATAAAGGGCATTATGGTCTGGAAGAGTACTTCAATAACTTCCTCCTCGCCCCCACCGATGAGATCGCACCCGGGCCGGACCCCCAACTCGAAAAGAGTCTGGGCGCGCCCTCCGCCGACGCCGCACTGCCCGACAGTCTGTTCATTCCCTCCCCCGCCCGCCGCGACCTCATCCTCACCCTCTCTCGATCTCTGCAATTCGTGGCGGAAACCCGCCTGAGAGAAGCCATCGAGAAATACAAAGCGGAAAGCGGCGTGGTCATCATTCTCGATCCCAAGACCAGCGCCATCCTGGCCATGGCGGGCTATCCCTCTTACAATCCCGACCAATATTCCGACTACAAGCCAAAACGCTTCATCAACCCCGCCATCAGCGACATCTACGAACCGGGATCGGTCTTCAAACTCATCACCTTCGCCGCCGCCCTGGACAAAAAGGCCATCACCCCCGAAACCAAATTCAACGACACGGACAAATTCATCTACGGCGAGCAGACCATCCAGAACTGGGATCGCAAAGGCCGGGGCAAGGTCACCGCCCAACAGGCCCTGGCCCAGTCCTTGAATGTGACCACCGCCAAGATCGCCACTCGCCTTGTGGGCGCCACCGACTTCTACAACACCGTCGCTCGCTTCGGCTTCGGCCAGAACACCGGCGTCGAGCTTGCCTTCGAAGCGCCGGGCATCGTCAACGGTCCCAATTCCCCCAAATGGGCCCTGGGCAACCTGGCTACCAATTCCTTCGGCCAGGGCATCAGCGTCACGCCATTGCAGATGGCCAACGCGGTGGCGGCCATCGCCGCGGGCGGCGTCGTTCATCGCCCCCACATCGTGAACATGTCCATCAATGATGACGTGATCCGGGTCAAGGAGCCGGAGGGGGTCAGCATCGCCATCGCGCCCGAAGCGGCCCGCACCCTCACCCAAATGATGGTCGCCGCGGCCAATCACACCAAAGCAGCCACCATCCCCGGCTACGCCATCGCTGGCAAGACCGGCACCGCCGAGATTCCCACCCTGGGCGGCTACAAAGAAAACCGCACCATCACCACCTTCGTGGGATTTTTCCCCGCAGATGACCCTCAATTCCTGATTCTGGTAAAATTAGTCAAACCCAGAGAATCCGCCTGGGCGAGCAAGACAGCCGCCCCCACCTTCCGGGCTATCGCCCAAGACATCATCCACATCACCAACCTCCCTCCCGACGACATCCGCTTGCAGACCTCCCCATGAGCCTGACGCTGACGGACATCTATCTGGGGCTCGGCGGCCGGGACGTTCATCCCTCCCTGACCGCTTATCCCGTTTCGGAATTCGTCATCGATTCGCGTCAGGTCGCGCCCGGCGATTGCTTCATCGCCCTGCCCGGCGAACGCACCGACGGCCACGACTACATCGCCGACGCCATCGCCCGCGGTGCGATCGCCATCATCGCCCATCGCATCCCCGAAGGCGCGCGGGCGCAGGTCGTTCCCATTCAGCAACCCGCGCCCGCCCAGATCGCCCCCCCTGTCCTCTTCCTCGTGGAAGATACGCTGGCTGGCCTGCAACGGCTGGCCGCGTACTGGCGGGCCCGCCACAATCCCACCGTCGTGGGCATTACCGGCAGTGTGGGCAAGACCAGCACGAAGGAGCTGACCGCAGCCGTCTTGCGCCAGCGCTATCCCACCCTGTGGACGCCCGGCAACTACAACAACGAGATCGGCCTGCCCCTCTCCCTGCTGCGCCTGACCGATGAGCATCGCTACGTCGTGCTGGAGATGGGCTTCTACACCGAAGGCGAGATCGCCCAGCTCTGCGACATCGCTCACCCGCACATCGGGGTGATCACCAACATCGGGCCCATCCACCTGGAGCGGGCGGGCAGCATGGAAGCCATCTTCCGCGGCAAATCGGAACTGATCCGCGCCCTGCCCCCCGACGGCCGCGCCATCCTCAACTGGGATGACGCCTGGGTGCGGAAGATGGCCGAAATCAGCCCCGCGCCCGTGTTCAAATACGGGTTCACGCCCGAGGCCGACCTCTGGGCCGACGCCATCGAGAGCTACGGCCTGGCGGGCATCCGCTTCCGCTTCCACCATCGCCTCGGCGACCACACCGAAACCTACCACGTCCAGCTTCCTCTCCTGGGCCGCCACAGCGTACACACCGCGCTACGCGCGGCCGCGGTCGGCCTCATCGCCGGTCTGGCCTGGGAGGAGATTATCCGCGGGCTCAAAGACGTCAACGCCAGGTTGCGCATCGACGTCGCGCCCGGCTACAATCGCAGCACCCTCATCGACGACACCTACAACGCCAGCCCGCCCTCCACCATCGCCGCCCTGAACCTGCTGGAAGAGATGGAGGGACGGCGCATCGCCATTCTGGGCGATATGCTGGAGCTGGGCGATGAGGAAGAGAAAGGGCATCGCCTGGTGGGCGCTCGCGCCGCCGAGACCGCGGACATCCTCATCACCGTAGGGCCCCGCGCCCACTGGATCGCCGAAGAAGCCCGCTTTCAGGGCATGCCCAACGCCGCCGTGCATGAGGCCGAAGACGCAGACGCCGCCATCGCACTGGCCAAAACCCTCATCCAGCCGGGTGACTTCATCCTGGTCAAAGGCTCCCGGGCCATGCGTATGGACGTCATCGCCGCCGCCCTCTCCGTTAGCCGAAGGCTAAAGACTGAAGACTAAAGACTGAACACCCTTCACTCCATGTCCTACCCCCTCACCCTGGCCGCCCTGGCCTTCTTCCTGGCCGTCATCTGGGGAGACCCCCTCATCCGCCTGCTCAAGCGTTATCAAATGGGCAAGCGCATCCGCATGGAGGGGCCCCAATCCCATCTCTCCAAGGCGGGAACGCCCACCATGGGCGGCATCCTCTTCATTGCCCCGGTGGTCCTCATCAACCTGGGCCTGAACTTTGCCAACCTGCTCGGCTTCACCCTCATCGGCGAATCGGTGCTCGTGCCCGTCTTCGCCATGCTCTCCTTCGGCATCCTCGGTTTCCTGGATGACCTGGCGGGCATCCTGCGCAAACGCGGGGACGCCCAGGGCCTGCTGGCCCGATCCAAATTCCCCATCCAGGTGCTGCTGGCCCTGATCCTGGCCGGCGTCATGTTCTGGCGGCTGGACATCCACAGCATCGCCATCCCCACCGTGCCCCAACGCATCGATATCGGCCTGTGGTGGCTGCCCATCGCCATTTTCATCATCGTGGGAACAGCCAACGCCGTCAACCTCACCGACGGATTGGATGGCCTGGCGGGCTCCCTGGCCGCGGTCAGCTTCGCCTCCTACGGGCTCATCGCCTATCTGCAAGGCCAGGTGTGGCTGGCCGCCTTCGCCTTCACCACGGTGGGGGCGCTGTTCGCCTTCCTCTGGTTCAACGTCTTCCCCGCCGAGCTGTTCATGGGCGACACCGGCTCCCTGGCCCTGGGCGCCACTCTGGGCGTCGTCTCCTTGATGACGGGCCAATGGCTGCTGCTGGCGGTCATCGGCCTGCCCTTCGTGGCCGAAGCGCTCTCCGTCATCCTGCAGGTGGCCTCGGCCAAGCTCAGCCGCCGTTTTCTGGGACGGGACATCCGCCCCTTCAAAATGTCCCCCCTGCACCATCACTTCGAACTCAGCGGCTGGGCCGAGAATCACGTCACCCAGCGCTTCTTCATCATCGGCATCATCTCCGGCATGATCGGCATCGCCCTGGCTTTGGCATGAATGATTTCTCCTCTCAAACCATCCTCATCGTGGGCCTGGCCCGCGAGGGACGCGTCGCGGCCCGATGGCTGACGGCGCGGGGCGCGCGCGTCATCGCCAGCGACCTGCGCCCGCCCCAGGAAGCGGTGCGGGAGGAGATGGAGCGTCTGGGCGCGACGCTGATCATCGGCCCGCAGACCGAAGCCCTGCTGGAGGACGTCACCGCCCTGGTGGTCAGTCCCGGCGTGCCTCAGGATATCCCTCTGCTGCGCGCGGCCCGGGCCCGCGGCCTGCCCCTCACCACCGAGCCGCGGCTCTTCGCCCAGGGCTGCCCCGCCCCCATCGTCGGCGTCACCGGCAGCAGCGGCAAAACTACCACCACGACCCTGGTCGCCCGCATGTTGCAGGCGTCCGGGTTCCGCACGTGGCTGGGAGGCAACATCGGCGATCCTCTGCTTCCCCGCCTGGAGGCCATCGCGCCCGACCATCGGGCCGTGATGGAGCTCTCCAGCTTTCAACTCCTTTACTGGGCCGAAACCGCGCCCTGGCCCGACGCGCCCCCGCCCTGGAACGACGCCGGGGGCGTCAGTCCGCATGTGGCCGCCATCCTCAACCTCACCCCCAACCATCTCGACCGCCATCCCTCCATGGCACACTACGCCGCGGCCAAGGCCAACATCCTGGCCTTTCAATCGCCCCACGATTGGGCCATCCTCAACCGCGAGGACGCCTGGGTGGGGCCCTGGGCCGAGACGGGCCGGGTGAGCATCCCCGCCGGGGAAGGACAGCCCGCGCGGACCTTCGACATCCCCGGCCAGATCGCCACCTTCGGTTTCGAGAAGCCCGACCAGGGCGATGGCTCGTGGCTGGAGGATGGCTGGATTATGCTGCGCTGGCAGGGCAAGACGTTACGCGTGATGCCGGTGGCATCCATCCGCCTGCGCGGACGGCACAACTTGGCCAACGCGCTGGCGGCCACGGCCATCGCCGCGGCCGCCAGCGCGACGCCCGATGGCATGGCCGAGGCCGTGCGCAGCTTCCGGGGCGTGCCCCATCGCCTGGAGGAAGTGGCCCGGCTGGATGGCGCGCTCTGGATCAACGACAGCATCGCCACCGCGCCGGAGCGGGCTCTGGCCGCGCTGCGCAGCTTCGACGAGCCCATCATCCTGCTGGCGGGCGGCCGCGACAAGCATCTGCCCTGGGAGGATTGGGCGGAAGAAGTCCACCGCAGGGTGCGGGTGGTCATCGCCTTTGGCGAGGCCCGGCCTATCATCTCAGACGCGCTGGCCCAACGCCCGCCCAATTCCAGGCTGCAAGCCCTCATCCCCGTCCCCGACCTCCCGGCCGCGGTGCAGGAGGCCGCCCGCCTCGCTCAACCGGGCGACGTCGTCCTCCTCTCGCCCGGCGGGACCAGCTTCGACGCCTATCGCGACTTCGCGGCCCGCGGTCAGCACTTCCGCGATCTGGTCGCCAACCTGCGCATTGGCGCTGCTGGAGAAAAGCCCGTCAGGCCAACGTTGACCGAGGCGGCAACAGACGTAAAACGTGAAACGTCACGATCTCACGCATCACGTTTCACTCGTCACGCTCTGCACCTCCCCCGCCAGTCTGGCTGACAGGCATGTTCATTGATAAAAACACCCCGTCCACTGAATCCCAACATGGCTTCCCGAGCGAAAACCGCCGTCACATCCCACATCGATTATGGCCTGCTGATCTTGATCGCCGCGCTGATCGGATTCGGCATTGTCATGCAATTCAGCGCGTCCTACGCCATCGACCCCCAGTATCCCTACAAGTTCATCACAAAACACCTGATGTGGATCGGGTTGGGTCTGGTGAGCATGTATATCATGAGCGCCATCGACTATCGCACCTGGCAGACCCTGGCCATTCCCATCATGATCCTTTCCCTGGGCCTGCTAGTGGCGGTGTTGTTCCTGGGCGAGGAGGGCGTGGGCGGGGCCCGGCGTCATCTGTTCGGCGGCTCCATCCAGCCCTCCGAAGTGGCGAAACTGGCCATCATCATCTATATTGCGGCCTGGCTGGCCTCGAAAGGGAACAAAATCGGCCAGGTAACCATGGGGTTGCTGCCTTTTTCCATCATCATGGGCGTGTTTCTGGTCCTCATCCTGAGCCAGCCCGACGTGTCCACCTCCGTGCTCATCGCCATCACGGCCCTGGCCATGCTCATGATCGCTGGCGCCGACATCCTTCAGATCAGCATCCTGTTTCTGGTCATGAGCGGGGTCTTCGCCTTTGCCATCTCCCAGTTTCCCCATGCCCGAGGTCGCATGGCTGGTTTTCTTCAGGCCTTCTTCAAGCCCTGGACCAGCCAGCAGTACCAGGTGCGAGCGGGCTACGCGGCCCTGCAATCGGGCGGTCTGTTCGGCAAAGGGCTCACCAACAGCGAGTACAAACTGGGGCTGCAACTGCCCCTGGTCCATTCCGACCTGATCTTCGCCATTATCGGCGAGGAGCTGGGGCTGGTGGGCGCGCTGGCGGTCATCGCCATGTTCCTTTTCCTGGCCTACAAGGGCACGCGCATCGCCCTGGACGCCCAGGATGATTTCGGACGCCTGCTGGCCTTTGGCATCACCACCTGGATCGTGGTGCAGGCGTTCATCAACATCGCCGTGGTCACAGTCACCATTCCCAACACAGGCATGCCCCTGCCTTTCTTCTCCTACGGAGGCACCAGCACCTTGATGATCCTGACGGCGCTGGGCATCCTCCTCAATATCTCGAAAGGCGGCGGAGGACGACTCAAACTCGATGCGAATTCTCTTTTCCGGCGGCGGAACCGGCGGTCACGTATATCCCATTCTCACCGTCGCAGCCGCGCTTGAGGCCCTCTGGCCCGAACGAGCTCCCCAACCCGATGAACCCTTGACGCTGCGCTACGCGGGCACGCCCGACGGCGTCGAAGCCCATCTGGCCGCCCGGGCCGGGCTGGATTTCACGCCCATCTCCGCCGGGCAGATCCGCATTCTCAACCCCTTCAAACTGGCCCGCAACGCCTGGCGCATGGCCCGCGGCAGCCGCCAGGCCGGCGTCATCATGCGGTCGTGGCAGCCCGACGCGATTTTCGTCACGGGCGGCTATGTGTGCGGCCCGGTGGTCTGGGCTGCGGCCCGTCATCAGGTCCCCGTACTCATCTACCTTCCCGACGTGACGCCGGGGCTGGGCGTGCAGCGCCTGGCCCGCCACGCCGCCGCCATCGCCGTCTCCTTCCCCGAAGTGGCGGCGCACTTCCAGGATTACGACGCCCGCGTGCTCGATACGGGCTACCCCGTGCGGCCCGAGCTGCGGCAGCGCAGCATGACCAAGACACAAGCGCGCCTTGCGTTTCACCTGTCCCCCCACACCCCCACCCTCCTGGTGTTCGGAGGGTCGCGCGGGGCCAGGGCCATCAACCAGGCTCTGGCCGCCGCGCTCCCCCATCTGCTGGACGCCATGCAGGTGATCCACATCAGCGGCGAACTCGATTTCACTGAGGCGCAACGCCGGGCCTCGGGCCTGAGCCCCGCGCAGCAGGAACGCTACCGCCTGTTCGCGTACCTGCACGAGGAGATGATCGCAGCCCTGCACGCCGCGGACCTGGTCGTCGCCCGAGCGGGAGCCTCCACCCTGGGCGAATTCCCCGCCCTGGGCCTGCCCGCCATCCTCGTCCCCCTGCCCATCTCCGGCGGCCACCAGCGCCACAACGCCCGCTACCTGGCCGACCGGGGCGCAGCGGTCATCGTCGAGAACGACGCCATGCCCCACCAGCTCCTGCCCGCCATCCAAAGCCTGATGGATGATCCCCAACGCCTGGAAGCGATGAGCCGGGCCAGCGCCGCGTTGGCCCGTCCCCGCGCCGCCGAAGCCATCGCCTCCGCCCTCATCGACCTGGCGGCCCATCACATATCCTGATCCCATGAACGGCTCCACCCTTGCCGAACTTCAGTCCAACATCCTCTTCTGGATCATCATCGCCCTGTTCGCCTGGCAAGGCTATCAGCGCGGGTTGATTGCCGAGCTGGTGAAAATGGGCTTCGTGGTGGTGGGCTTCCTCGCGGGCCAGCCCGATATCTTGGGCAAGACCCTGATCCGGGCCATCAACGGCTTCTGGTTCGCGTTCCAGTTCCTCATCCACGGCGGCCTCGAAGCCATCGCCACGGGCAACTTCACGCCCGACACCCTGAACCAGATCTTCGAGGAGATCAACAAACTCCCGCGCCTCATCCCCAAGGAGCGCGCGGAGATCGCCATGTTCCTGGCGATGATCTTCCTCATCATTCTGGGTTGGGGAGTTTCGAAGCTGTTCAAGCCCAAATGGCCCGGTCTGGGCCTGGTGGCGGGCGCGGCCAACGGCTTCCTCCTCTCCTACATCTTCCTGCCCCTCCTGCCCGATGAGCTTCCCTTCAAGTTCGAGGACCTGAGCCCCGCGGGCCTCATCAAGCAGATCCTCGCCTTCATCGGCTATCTCATCGAGCTGATCATCAAAATCATCGGCCAGATTTTCCAATTCATGGTGGACATCTTCGGTGAATGGACCATTCCCATTCTGCTTCTGGCCGTCGTCATCATCGTGCTCATCAGCCTCTCGCCCGCCAAAAAGAAGAGCGGCAGCGGCGGGAATGGAGGAGGAAGCTGATCATGGGACCTTTCGAGTATCTCTGGCTCACGGTGTTCGTCATCTTCGTCTTGGTGGCGTTGGTGCGCAAATATCCCGACGAGTTGGGCACCACCACCATCATCTTCACCATCCTCTTCCTCATCACCTTCTTCCTCATCCCCAAACTGCCCGGCCTGGTGAATGACGTTTACCGGCGCATCTTCCACACGACGATGCCCGAGCGGCAGATGCAGCACCTGATGGCGTCCCTCATGTCGCTGATCTTCATCGGCGCCATTTTTGCCAGCTACGCCGGCCGCACCTTCGCCTTTCCGGGCAAACCCGCGCCCGGCTGGCGGGGAACCTTCTACAGCCTGCTGGTCGGCATGATGAACGGCTATCTCATCTCGGGCTCGCTCTGGTATTTTCAGGATTATTACAAATATCCCATCACCGATTTCGGCCTGCTCTACCTGCCCCTGACGCCCCTGGGCGAGAAGATGGCCGCCTTCCTGCCGCCCTACGTGGTCCCTCCCGTCTTCTGGGCCGTCCTCGTCGCCATCATGCTCCTCTTCCGCGTCCGAAAGTAAACAGGCAGCCCGAGCAACAGATCGCCGATACCGATGAAAACGCCCCGCGGCCAGGTTGGCGGACCGTGAAACGTGATGCGTGATGCGTAAGATGCTCACGTTTCACGCATCACGCCCGTTGCAGGCTCGCCCAACCTTGGCTTTGCGAACCTTCCGCAACCAGCGATCATTCTATTTTCATAGCAGTCAGTCCGAGCGGCAGCTCGCCGATACCGATGAAAACGCCTCGCGGCCAGGGCCGCGCGGGAAGCCGATGTCGTCAAACGTCAAACGTCATGCGTCATGACCTGACGTTTTACGATTGACGTTTGACGCCCGTTGCAGCCTCGCCCAACGTCGGCTTGGCGATCCTTCCGCAACCGACGATCATCCTATTTTCATAGCAGGCCGTAGACCAACCGACCGCACGACCGCACGACCACCATGCCCTGGCAAGACCTCTTCCAACTTCCCCGCAGCCAACGCCGCCGCCACCGCATTCACCTGGTGGGCGTCGGCGGCACGGGTCTCGCGCCCATCGCCCGGGTGCTGGCGCAGTTGGGCTTCCGCGTCAGCGGCAGCGACAGGGAGGCCAACGAGCGCACGGAAGCCTTGCAGGCGCTGGGCGTCCGCACCTTCGTGGGCCACGCCGCGAACCAGTTGCTGGATGACCAACCACCGCAACGCCCGGACCTCGTACTCATCTCCTCGGCCGTGCCCGACGACAACCCCGAGGTGCAGCAGGCCCGGGCCTGGGGCGTTCCCGTGGTCAAGCGCAAGGAGATCCTGGGGCCGTTGACCGCGGGCCGGGACGTCATCGCGGTGTCGGGCACCCACGGCAAAACCACCACCACCGCGCTCATCGCCCACATCCTCACGCGAGCGGGCCGCAAGCCCGGCTACATCATCGGCAGCGAGATTCCGGAGCTTGGGTTCAGCGATGCGGGCGAAGAGCCGCTGTTCGTCATCGAAGCCGATGAGTACGACCACATGTTCCTGGGCCTCCAGCCCTGGCGGCTGATCATCACCAACCTGGACTGGGATCACCCCGACCTCTTCCCCACCCACGCCAGCTATGTGGACGCGTTCGCCCGGCTGCTGGCCCAGGTGCGGCCCGATGGTCGGGTCATCTACTGTCGGGATGACCGCACCCTGCGCGAGTGGGAGCGGGAAGGACGGCTGGCGGGCGGGATCAGCTACGGCAGCTTCCGCGGTGCGTTCGCCCGGGCCGAGAACATCGAGATGCGACCCGAGGGCGCGCGCTATCGCCTGGTCACCCCCACCGACGCCTATCCCGTGCAGCTCGCCATCCAGGGCCTGCACAACGTGCTGAACAGCATGGCCGCGCTGCTGGCCGTGACCGAGGCCGGCCTCTCCTTCCGGGAGGCCATCCCCCACCTGGCCAGCTATCGGGGCGCGGCCCGCCGCTTCGAGTTCAAAGGCGAGGCCGCGGGCGTCATCGTCATCGACGACTACGCCCATCACCCCACCGAAGTGCACAGCACCCTGCAGGCCGCCCGCGCGGCCTATCCCGACCGGGCCATCTGGGCCGTCTATCAGCCTCACACCTTCAGCCGCACCCGCACCCTCCTCGACCTGTTCAACGGCGTCTTCGGCCCGGCCGATCACGTCATCATCACCGACATCTACGCGGCCCGGGAGCCCATCGACCCGGACATCACGCCCGAGCTGGTGGCCGCGGCCAGCCATCACGACCGGGCCCTGGCCATCCACGACCTGGACGACGTCACCGACTATCTGACCCGAAACCTGAAACCCAACAGCCTGGTCATCATCCTCAGCGCGGGCACAGCCACCCGCATCGGCCCCGCCCTGCTCCAGCGCTTGCAGGAAAAGCCACAAGAAAAAGCTACACAGAGCGCACAGAGAAATTTAACACTGAACACTGATTACTGATCACTGAACACTGATTACCGATTACTGCCCACCGCCTCCCCCATGCCCCTGGCTCCTTCCTCCCTCTCCAGCGAACTCCTGGCCCGCCTCGACGCGCTCAGCCGCGGCGGCCTGCGGCGGGACGCGCCCCTGGCTCCCTACACCAGCTTCCGCATCGGCGGTCCCGCCGACTATCTGGCCGTCATCCGGCGGCCCGAGGACCTGGCCGCGGCCCTGGACGCGCTGTGGCAGGCCCGCGCGCCCTATCTCCTCCTGGGCGGCGGCTCGAACATGCTCGTCAGCGATGCGGGCGTGCGGGGCGTCGTGCTATTGAACCAGTGCAAGCGCGTCGCCTGGCCCGAGTCCCGCACCAGCGGCCCCGTGGAGGTCACGGTGGAGACGGGCGCGCCCCTGGCGGGCTTCGCTCGGGAAGCCATCCACCGGGGGCTGGCGGGCCTGAGCTGGGCCGTGAGCATCCCCGGCACGGTGGGCGGCGCGCTGACGGGCAATGCGGGCGCGCATGGCGGCGACATCGCGGGCGTCTTCGTCCGCGCCCGAGTGTGGAACCAGGGCCGGATCGAGGTCTGGCGGGCGGAGGAGATGGCTTTCGCCTACCGCCGCAGCCGCCTGAAGGAGCTGGCCGCCCGCGCCGAGCATCCTCCCGCGGCCCTGGACGTGACCCTGCGGCTGGAGCCGGACGTGGATGGCCGGGCCGCAGCCGACGCAGCCCGCTACATCGAGCATCGTCGCCGCACCCAGCCCACGGACAAAAGCGCGGGATCCATCTTCAAGAACCCGCCCGGCGACTACGCGGGCAGGCTGATCGAGGCGACCGGACTGAAAGGCCGCTGCGTGGGCGACGCCTGCATCAGCGAAAAACACGCCAACTTCATCGTCAACCAGGGCCGGGCTACGGCCGCGGACGTGCTGGCGCTGATGACTCTGGCCCGGGATGAAGTCCTGCGCCGGTTCGGCGTCCTCCTGGAACCCGAAATCCTCTTCGTCGGCGACTGGTCGGCATCCGAAGCAACGTTGAAACCCTTTGCAAAGGACGTCCAGATGCCCACGTTGGGCGAGCCTCCCGCACACGTGAAACGTCAAACGTAAAACGTCAGGCCGTGACGCATGACGCTGGTTGACTGACAAATCTTGAGTCTGTCCTTTCCGACCATATTCACCGAGTAAACTCGGACTCTTCAGGCGCTTCGCGCCTGTGGTCGACCTTCGTCGACCTGATTTCCATCATGAACATGGACGGCGGAGGCCGTCCACTGGCCGCAGGCCTGGAATGGTACGACTTCAGTCGACAGCATAGGCGACCACAGCAGACCAAAACGCGTTTTGTCAATCAATCAGCGCACGACGTTTGATGAACAGGCTTTCCGTGCAAACCAGGCAGCCCACGCGATTCACTTACCACTGATTACTGATCACTGATTACTGACAACGCCCCCATGACCACACCCAAAACCACCGTCGGCCTCATCTTTGGCGGCCAGTCGGGCGAGCACGACGTGAGCCTGATGAGCGTGCAATCGGTCATCGCCGCGCTGGACCCCGACCGCTATCGAGCCGCACTCTTCGGCATCGACAAAGCGGGCCGCTGGCTGTTCGACAGCCCCCTGGAGCGGCTGCTGGCGGGCGAAACCGCGCCGCCCGACGCGCCCCGCTGGCCCGCGCCCGAACATCTCGCGGGCATGGACATCCTCTTCCCCGTGCTGCACGGGCCCAACGGCGAGGATGGCGTGATCCAGGGCTTCTGCGAGCTGGCCGACATCCCCTACGTGGGCAACGGCGTCCTCGCCTCCGCGGCGGCCATGGACAAAGCCCTGGCCAAAAAGCTCTTCCAGGCTTACGGCCTGCCCCAAACGCCCTGGCAGACTATCGCCCGCTCGCAACTGGAAGCCGCGCCCGAGTACGTGCTGGCCCGGCTGGAAAGCGCGCTGGATTATCCCATGTTCACCAAGCCCGCGAACCTGGGCTCCAGCGTGGGCATTAGGAAGGTAGCTCACAGAGAGGAACTGTTGGCTGGTCTGCAGGAAGCCGCAGCGTATGATAGAATCATTGTTGTGGAACAGGCCGTCCCCCATGCACGGGAGATCGAAGTTTCGGTCTTGGGCAACGAGCATCCCCAGGCGTCTATACCGGGTGAGATCGTTCCCAGCAACGAATTCTACGATTACGAAGCCAAGTACATCAGCGGCGAAAGTGAGGAGCGTATCCCCGCGCCCATCTCACCCCAGCTGACAGCCCAGGTGCAGGAGATGGCCGTGACCGCGTTCAAGGCCATCCACGGCAGCGGTCTGGCTCGAGTCGATTTCCTGCTGAACGACGCCACGGGCGAGCTGTTCCTCAACGAAATCAACACGATGCCCGGCTTTACCCGCATCAGCATGTTCCCCAAACTGTGGGAGGCCAGCGGCATTCCTTACCCCGAACTCATCCATCAGCTGATTCAGCTTGGGTTCCAGCGTCATCGTCAGAAACATTCCCTCCGCACCACCTTCTCCCCCTGACGCATCTTTCCCCCACCCCATGAAGCGACGAACGGCCCGCAATCGCAAGCGCAAACGATTCGAAGCTCCCAGCATCTCCGCCCTGCTGCCCGGCACGCTGCAGAAGGAGAAGGCTGGCCGCCAGCGGAGACGCCCCGCCTTGCGCAAGCGCAAGAAGCCGGGCGTGTGGGAAAAAGTGACTGCCCGTTGGGGTTTTTCGCACTACGTGGCCGGGCTGCTGGCCATCGTGGGACTCATCGGCCTGTTCTTGCTCCTCACCGATCCTCGATTCACCATCGAGACGCCCACGGTCACGGGCAATCAGTATCTCGACGCCGCCGAGATCATCCATCGGTCGGAGGTGGACCAGACCAACATCTTCCTGGTCCAGAGCGATGACATCGCCCGCCGCCTGTCGCTGATTCCCCAGGTGAAAGAGACGCAGGTGCATTTGGGATTGCCCAACCGGGTTGTGATCGCCATCACCGAACGGCAGCCTGTGTTGAACTATGTGCGAAAGGGCGAAACGCTGTGGGTGGATGACGAAGGACGCCTTTTCCCCGCCAACGAATTCCGCATAGACTTGCCTGTCCTCCTGGATGACGACGACTTCGCCAGCCCCGACGGCCAACACATGGACTCGGCCCTGGTCCAGGCCATCCTTTTCCTCCACGCCAGCATGCCCGAGATCACCGAGTTCAATTATCGCAGCGATTATGGGCTTTATTTCAACAGCCCCGAGAAATGGCGCGTCTATCTCGGCGACGCCCAGAACATGGAAGCGAAACTGCGCAAATGGCAGCATATCCGTCCGCAACTCCTGCAGGAAGGGCGTCCCGTCAAGAACGTGGATCTACGATTCGACAATGTTTATGTAACATACGCCAGGTGACAACACCGTGTCCGAAATCATTACCGCCATCGACGTAGGCACCACCAAGATCTGCACCTTCATCGCAGAGCGCACCCCCGAGAACGCCATCCATCTTCTGGGATCGGGCTGCAAGCGCAGCCGCGGCCTGCGCCGCGGGGTCGTGGTGAACATTGCCGCGGCCACCGAAGCCATCGCCGACGCGGTGGAAGCCGCAGAAAAGGAGGCAGGCATCACCATCGAGGAGGCCCACGTGGGCATCGTGGGCGGACATATCAGCTTCGAGAGCGGCCGCGCCGCCATCACGATTCCCCGCAACCGCCCCATCGACCTGGCCGCCGTGAATCGCGTGCTGGCCGAATCCCAGGCCATCCCCATGACCGCGGACCGGGACATCATCCATGTCATCGCCCGCACTTTCACCATCGATGGGCAGGAGGGCGTGCAGGAGCCCATCGGCATGCACGGGCGTCGTCTGGAAGTCGACGCCTATATCGTCACCGGCGCTCGCGCGGCTATCAACAATCTGAAGAAGTGCGTGGAGAACAACGGCATCGTGGTGAAGAGCCTTGTGCTGGAGCCGCTGGCCAGCGGCGACGCCGTGCTTTCGGCCGAGGAGAAGGAGGCGGGCGTGGCTGTGGTGGATATCGGGGGCGGCACCACCGACATCGCCATCTATCTCAACGGCGCGGTGTGGCACACGACCATCCTCCAGATCGGCGGCAACCATTTCACCAAAGACCTGGCCACCGTGCTGCACACGCCCTATCCCATCGCCGAAAAGCTCAAAATCCGATACGGCCACGTCCTGCCCGAATACATTCCCGAAAACGAGACGGTGAACGCGCCTGGCTTCGGCGGCAAACCCAACCAGATCTACTCCCGCCAGTACATCGCCGAGATCCTCAGCGCCCGGGCCGAGGAGCTGCTGATCTTCATTCAGCGCGAGATCACCCGATCCGGTTACGGCGACCTGCTCTCCGCTGGTCTGGTGATCACGGGCGGCGGCGCTCGCCTGCCCGGACTGGAGATCCTGGGCCGGGAACTGCTGGGCGCGCCTGTGCGCATCGGCGCTCCCGCGCCTCTGGGCGATATCCCCAAGCATCTGCTCACGCCTGAAAACGCCTGCGGCGTGGGCCTGTTGCTTCAAGCCACGCAGGAAAACCTTTATGAAACTCAACCTGTCTCCTCGGGATCCTCTTTCTCCGCCAAGCTGGCTCAGTGGATGCGGAATCTCCTGCCCGGCTGACATCATTTTGGATATTCATCCCATTTCAGTTATGATTGGTAATCTAGCAAATTGTTTTTGATAAATTTTGGAGGAAGGCTCGATGAGTTCCCGACCCTATGTTGAAAACCTAGCACAAATCAAAGTCATCGGCGTAGGCGGCGGCGGCGGCAACGCGGTCAACCGGATGATCCAGGAGGGCATCCAGGGCGTCGAATTTATCGTCGTCAACACGGACGCCCAGGCGCTCATGCTGTCGGAAGCGCCCATCCGCGTGCGCATCGGCGACAAGCTGACCAAGGGCCTCGGCTCCGGCGGCGATCCCAAGATCGGCGAGCAGGCCGCGGAGGAATCCGCCGAGGAGCTGAAAGAAGTGATGAAGGGCGCGGACATGATCTTCATCACCGCGGGCCTGGGCGGCGGCACGGGCACAGGCGCTTCGCCCGTCATCGCCCGCATCGCCCGCGAGACCGGCGCGCTCACCATCGGCGTCGTCACCAAGCCCTTCAATTTCGAGGGCGCCCGGCGTCGGCAAATCGCCGAAGAAGGCCACGAGCGATTGAAGGAACACGTCGACACCCTTATCGTCATCCCCAACGACCGTCTCCTCCAAATCGTGGACAAGCGGGCCAGCGTGCAGGAAGCCTTCGCCACTGCGGACGACGTCCTGCGCCAGGGCATCCAGGGCATCAGCGAACTCATCACCATTCCCGGCCTCATCAATCTCGATTTCGCGGACGTGCGCTCCATCATGAGCGAGGGCGGCGCCGCTCTCATGGCCATCGGCACAGGGCGGGGCGAAAATCGGGCGCAGCAGGCCGCGGAGGAGGCCATCCACTCCAAGCTGCTGGATATCAGCATCGACGGCGCCCGCGGCATCCTCTTCAACGTCACCGGCGGCGAGGACATGAGTCTGTTCGAGGTGAACGAAGCCGCGGAGATCATCCGCCGCACCGCCCACCCCGACGCCAACATTATCTTCGGCGCGGTCGTCGATCCCGCTCTGAACGACACCCTGCGCATCACGGTCATCGCCACCGGCTTCGACAGCATCATCGAGCCTCCCGTCAGCGCCCCTGCCGGCCGCGTACGCGGCGTTCGTCGCCGGCCGATCACATCGGAGCCACCGCCCACGGTACCCGAAAACGAGAATATCGAGATCCCGCCCTTCCTCCGCAATCGTCCCCGACGAAAGTAACAACCTCCAACCCGTCTTCCCCAGGCCCGCCCGGTTTCCCGCCCGGCGGGCCTTTTTAGACCTTGAAGGTCTGCCAGACCTCCGAGGTCTCCACTACCCCAACTGCGGCAAAATCGCGCCAAATAGCCCATAAAATGCGATGATGGCCATCAGCCCCTCTGCGGCCAACCCCCACCAGAACGCATCGATCCGGGCCAGACGCCCCCGCCCGGCCATGACCAGGGCAGCCAGGCCCGTCAGCAGCAGCCACCACTTGTTCACGTCGTCCGAAGCAAGACCCACTCCCAGCCCCAAAGCCAGCAACGCCAGCGCAACCGCCAGGCCCCAGCGGCTTCCTCGCAACGAGAAGACGCCCAGCAAGCCCGCGGCCGCCAGCAGGCTGATGGGCAGCAGCGCCGGGAAGAGATAGCGGCCCTGGTGTTGCACGAAGTCGAGATTGTACCAGAGAAAGGCCGCGGCCACCGCGGCCAGCTGCGCCCCCAGCAGCCACGCACCCCGCTTTTGCGCGGGCGAGAACCGCAGTTCGCCCCGACGCCAGCGCCTGAGCTGGAAGAGAACGCCCGTCAGGATGAGCGCAGTGAGGATGGTCAGTAGCAAGTAGACGCGGGCGTCCATGAACACGCCCATCCAGCCGAACACGCCCCAGAAGGAGCGGAAGGTGAAGGTAACGAAGCGGTCGAGAAACGCGCCCCAGCCCTGGGACGCGATCCACTCCGCGGTGCGGGGCTGGCCCACCACCACGGCCGCATGCCGGTTCAGGCCCAAAGGATCGGCGAGGCCGTAGAGGCGCATGTTGCGCAGCCACCAGGGCAGGGGCAATAGCAGCATGGGCAGGAACAGCCCCGCGGCCGTTCGCCAGGCCCGCGCGCCCCGCATTCCCCGCCCCACCTGCCAGCCCCACACGCCCACGGCCAGGGGAACCAGAAAATAGGTCTGGAATTTCGTCAACAGCGCCAGCCCCACCAGCACGCCCGTCATCGCCCACGCCCTCCCGCTGCTTTCGGGCTCCGCCACATGCCTCAACAGCCGCAACATGACCGCGGCGATGAACAGCTCCGCCAGCGCATCGTTGTTGATGGACGCGTTCATGGCGATGTGCATGGGCAGGAACGCAGCGAAGCCTGCGGTCAGCAGGCCCAGGCGAGGCCGCGCGGGAAACAGCCATCGGGCGCTGAGCCAGAGGAAAACCAATCCCCCTGCGCCGATGAACACATTGGCAAGTCGCAGCGCCCACACCTGGACGCTCACCCCAGCGCCCTGGAGGATCAGCCACAGGGGAGCCATGAGCAGGTAATAGAGGGGCGGTTGATGGTCCTCATAGCGTACGGGCTCGATGGAAAGATCGGGCGGGAATTGCTCCGCCTTCAGCTTTTCCAGATACGCCTGGTCATAGTCCCCAGGCTGGAGGACGGGGAGATGGCCCGTTTGGGCAATGACCGCGATATTGTTGAAGTGCGCGGGTTCATCGGGCGCCTGCCAGAGGGGCGTGAACAGGGCGTACAGCGCGCCCAGGACCAGATACGCGGCCAGGATGAGGAGGAAAAGGATGCGGTCGGGCGCGGGGGCGTGGGAACGCGGGAACATGGCGGGAGAGTGAACAGTGTTCAACGGAAAGTGGAAACCGGTAGCCTTTTTGGCTCAACACGGATACGAAGAAACACGGATAAAATCCTTTTTGAATGACTTCGTGTCTTCGTTTCCTTCGTCTCTTCGTGACAAAAGAGGGCTATTGGGGCCAACCACCTTAGCAGTTACTTTTCAGTCTTCGATCTTTCCATCAGTATATCGATGCCGGGGGCTTGTCCGTGCGGATGATCTCCGCGCCCAGCGCCCGCAGTTTCCCTTCCAGATTCTCATAGCCCCGGTCGATCTGCATCACATTGGCGATGACGCTGGTCCCCTGCGCGGCCAGCGCGGCGATGACCAGAGCCATGCCCGCGCGAATGTCGGGGCTGGACATGCTTTGACCGTAAAGGCGGGAGGGCCCCACCACCACGGCCCGGTGCGGGTCGCACAGGATGATGCGGGCGCCCATGTTGATGAGCTTGTCCACGAAAAAGAGTCTGCTCTCAAACAGCTTCTCATGCACCAACACCGTGCCTTCCGCCTGAGTGGCGACGACCAGGGCAATAGAGAGCAAGTCGGCCGGGAAATGAGGCCAGGGCCCGTCATCGATCTTGGGCACGGCCCCGCCTACGTCCATCTCCACCTGCAGGCGCTGCTCTGCGCCCACGACGAGATCATGCCCGGCGTCGGTCTGTTCCAGCCAGCAGTTCACGCCCAGGCGATCGCGGAAAACGTGCAAGACCATGCGCAATTCATCGGGCCGCACATCCTTGATCCGAATCTCGCCCGGCGTCACCGCGGCCAGCCCCAGGAAAGACCCCACCTCCAGCAGATCGGGGCCGATCTCGAACTCGCCGCCGTGCAGCCGCTCTTGCCCTATGATGCGCAGCGTGTTCGTGCCCACGCCGTCGATCTCTGCGCCCATCCCTGTCAACATGCGACACAGGTTCTGCACATGGGGCTCCGAGGCCGCGTTGCGGAGGATGGTCTCGCCCGGCGTCAGGGCCGCGGCCATGAGCGCATTTTCCGTGGCCGTGACGCTGGCCTCGTCCAGGAAGATATCGCGAGGATGCAGCCCGTTGGGAGAGGTGATCTCGATGCGATGCCGGGCCAGGTTCACATCGACCTTCGCGCCCATGGCCTCGAAGGCCAGCAGGTGGGTGTCGATGCGACGGCGGCCGATGACATCGCCGCCGGGCGGGGGCAGGCTGACGCGACCCAAACGGGCCAGGAGCGGCCCGGCCAGCAGAATCGAAGCCCGAATCTGGGTGGCCAGCTCCCTGTCCAGCTCGTGCGTCGCCACATTGCGGGCTTGCAAGGTGAGCGTCGAGTCACCGTTGGCCAGCACCTCCACTCCCAACTGCTGCAACAACCCAAGCATCGTGCTCACATCCCCAATGCGGGGCACATTGCGCAGGGTCACCGGCTCCTCGGTCAGGAGAACGGCGGCCAGCATGGGCAGGGCCGCGTTCTTGTTGCCTGTGACGCGCACGTCGCCTTGCAGCGGGCGCTGCCCCTGGATAACGAAGTATTCGCTCATGATGGATATCCTTTCGGCCCAACCTCGACGTTGGGCCAGGGAGATTGGCTGTGTCAGGATGCAGGTCGGGCGATGACGGGCGTATCCACCCTCGCGCCCAGCCGATGGGCGGCGTGGCCATTGCGGATGGCGATCTCCACATAGCCCATACTGCCGATCAGCGATACGATCTGGCCTTCCTGGGCGTAGCCATAAGCTGGCTGGAAGGTGCTGACCAACAGGCCCGCCACCTCAAAGGTCCAATTATCAGCCTCGATCAGCATCTCCTCGGTGATATTCGTGATGATATTGCCGAAGGAGTCGATATGGATGACCTGCCCGCGAATGCTGCCGTCCTCCTGCACCTCGGGCTCGGGAATCTCGAACTGGACGGGGTCGGTGACCGCAGGCCCGATGCTGGGCGCGGGCACGCCCGCGGCGATGTGCGCGGCAAAGGGCGCGAAGACGTCCCTCCCGTGGAAAGTGGGGCTGACCTGCGCCCGTTTGTAGTATGGATTGGCCAACTCTCGGATCTCCCGCACCTTCTGTGTGCGATAAATCCAGGAAAACACGCCATTGTCGGGCCCGACGTAGGCGGCGACATCGGTGTAAACCACGATGGGCCGCCGATCTGTGCCCACGCCCGGGTCCACGACGACCAGATGGACGGTGCATTCGGGAAAATGCGGGGCCACGGTGTGAAGCACAAACGCGGCCTGGCGAATGTTCTGCGGTTCGATATCATGGGTCACATCCACCACCTGCACCCAGGGCAGGATATCGAGGATGACCCCTTTCATGGCCCCTACGTAACCGTCGGAGAGTCCGAAATCGGTGATGAGGGTGATGGGAGGCGGATTGTTGCGAGGGGGATGGAGAATAACCGGTTTCGCCATGGGGAAAATCCTGGTTGGAAATGGCTTCACGTTCGTTTACAAAAGCAACTCGAAACCCACGTTGGGCGAGGTTACAACCGACGTAATGCGTAATTCGTATTCCGTAAAGTCGTTACGCATCACGTATTACGGATTACGGAGCCGGCTTTCCGCGCCAACCTGGACGTGAGTTTTTACAGGGAATTGGCAAGTCATGACTCACCGCGTCTTCATTGTAAAAGGTCGGACGGCTCTTGGCAAACATTGGGAAGATGCTATGAAAATAGCGCATCGGCGCTGATTGGGACAGGGATCGTCAGGCCCACGTTGGGCGAGTCTGCCACGGACGTGAAACGTGAAACCTCATGCCCTCACGCATCACGTTTCGCCCGTCACGTCATCGGCTTCCCGCGCCCGCCTGGGGCCGCGAGGCGTTTCCGTCTCTATCGGCGAGCCGTTGATTGGGCTGACTGGTTGTGCGGCGGCTTTTGGGGTAAAATACAGCCTCCATGACTCCCACTCCACCCATCCATCCAAGGAGATGCCATCATGAATCTTGAAGCCAAGAAAACCGCTCTGCGTATGCTGGTGCATGGCATTTACATCGTAGCCGCGGGCCAGGGCGAGGACGCGGTGGCCAATGGCGTTACCTGGCTCACCCAGGCCTCCTTCGATCCTCCGCTGATCATGGTCGCCATCCGCGTCGACGGCCGTTTGCACGACGCGGTCCAGCGCACCGGCGCACTGGCGGTCAACATTCTCGCCCGCGACCAGCAGGACATGGCCCAAACCTTCTTCAAGCCCGCGGAGACCCGCGGCAACGCCATCAACGGCTACGTGTTCGAACCGGGCCCGGTCACCGGCTCTCCCCTGCTGGTGGATACGCCCGCCTGGTTCGAGGCCGAGGTGCGGCACAGCTTCCACGGCGGGGATCACACCGTGTTCATCGCCGAGGTGGTGGAAGCGGGCGTGCGCGACCCCAACGCCCAGCCCCTGGCCCTGCATGACACCCCCTGGCAGTATGGGGGGTAGGGTTCAGTAAGCAGTCATCAGTAAGCAGTAATCAGTCCCACCGCGGCTGAACCCGCGCGGATACCGAAGAAAACGGCTCGCGGCCAGGCGGGCGCGGGAAGCCAGTCACGTAATGCGTAATGCGTGATGCGTAAAATCTCTCACGTTTCACGCATCACGCATCACACCCGTTGCAGACTCGGCCAACGCGGGCCTGGCAACGAACAACGCATAACGAACAACGGACAAGGCTCAGCACAGAGAACGCAGATACCCGCAGATACTTCGCAGATTCCTACTGATTACTGATAACTGATCACTGATCACTAATCACTCTGACCGGGCATTGCCAGCCGGGCGCCTGGGGGGAAACCTGGATGGTCAGGATCAGCTCTTGGGGCAGTGAGCCGTCGGCAGGGGGTTGCATCTCGGTGAGCATGGCGAAGCGGCGGTATTCGGGCAGCAGGCTCACGCCCGTGCGCATGACCGAGGTGCGGAAGGGCGCCAGCACACCCCCGTTGAGCATGGCATCATGGGCGGGATAAAGTCCCAACAAGATCTGAGGCGTGGCGCCGGACGCATCGGCAGTCATGGCATACTCCCCTTCCAACACCCATCGCAGCACGCCATCTTCGGCACGGTTCACAGCCAGGCGGGTCAGGTTCAGCTCCAGAGGGGGTGGGGCGTCGTCATCGGGGTTGAAGCATGCGCCCGGATCAAAGGTGAAGGGGACATCGCGCAGGTCCTCTGTCAGCCAGGGCGGGACCCAGGTCAGGGAGAAGTCGGTCCAGGACATGACCGCCTGTTGCACGGCCGAGACCCGATCGGGATTTTGGGCGTGGAAGTCTTGCAACAGGGTATCGAGGATAGAGTCATCCCGTGCATTGAGGATCATGACGTAGGTGAGATTTGCATCCGCGTCATGCCACAGCAGCCAGTATTCGTCGGGGCGTCCCAGCAGCTTGCGGCGCCAGAGTTTGCCCGTCCAGCCGTCGATCTCGCGGGTCCCCGACCACACGAACCTCCCCGGCAGATCGCGGCCAGCCTGCATCCGTTCCTGGATGGGCAAGGTGTAATCGATGCTGGGGCGCACGAATTTATGAGGGAAGACTGTCGTATCATCCCAGCCTTCTGGCTCGCCCCGCCGCCAGTAGAAGCTCAAGCGTCGTTGGGCATAGTCAAAGGGCGTTTTGGGAGCCAGATAGGTGAACTGTACCTGACCCATCTCCATAGAACCGATGGCATTGTTCATGGGCTGATGATAATCCCAGGGGATGCTCGCGGGCAGAGTGAACCAGGTGCGCTGGGCGATCCATTCGGCCACCGCGGGCGCGTAGTGTAGAGCTCGTTCTCGCTCCTGCTTCCAATAGTCCCGCTGCCAGCCTGTGGAGCGAGAGGCAGTGTTCGGATTCAGCGTAGGCGTGGGTGTGGGTGGTTGAGACGAGCCGATCTGGATGGTGCACGAGGCTCCCATAGACGAGACCGCACTCGTTTGGTCGAAAATCACCAAATCGAATGAGCGGGGCAAGTCGATGGTCCCCTCGCTCACATGACCTTCCACAACGAAGTTCCCTTCTCCCTCCCGTAGCACTGAATCACCCTGCGTGGTGTAGGTGAAATAATCTTTGGCCTTGGGAAAAATGGAAAGATAAAAATCCCCCGCGGCGGAGCGATAATGCCCTTCGACGCGCCAGCGCTGATGCGCGTCCCAATCCTGTACGGAAAGCAGCACCCGCTCCACCTGAAGCACCACCAGACCATCCTGATTCCATGCATTGGGGAAAGAGTGACATTGGGCCATGTTGAAATGGAAGGGGACTTCCTGGAGCCCAGCCTGTTCTGCGGGCGTAGAGGCCCCCATCATGGTCGGCGTGAGCGGTGAGGTCGAGGGGATGGCCATGTCTGGTTGGGAAAATCCGTTGGAACTCATCCAGTGCATCACACCCCAAAACAAGATTAACGCCACGGCCAGCCCGGCCAAAGCCAGCCCACGAGCCAGCGTCAGACGGGAAGCAGGAGATGAAGCCGGTTCTATAGCCTCCAGACCGCGCATCCGGCTCAGAAAGCGGGCCCGAAGTCCTGGCGATGGTGCGGGCATGGGCAGGGCCGCCAGGGCTTCGTCCATGGCCCGATAGGCCCGCAGTCGTTGGGCGCACTCTTGACAACGTTGCACATGCGCATCCACGGCTGCCCGCTCTTCCGGAGGCAAGTGGTTGTAAAAAGCCAGGGCGCGTCGTATGCGTTCGTGTCGAAACATGTCACACCTCATCCTTGAAGGTAGGCGCGGAGTTGCTCTCGGGCCCGATAGAGGCGCGTGCGCACCGCGCCTTCGCTGATGCCCAGGGCCTGGGCGATCTCGCGACCGCTCAATCCCTGCACCGCGCTGAGCAAAAGGGGCGCTCGTAAGGAGGGAGGCAGCTCCCCCAGGGCCCGTTCCAGGTCCACGCGGGTTTCCGCGGCCTGCAACGCGCCTTGGGGGCCATGCGTCTCCACCTCTCGCGACCAGGGAAGCCAGCGGAAACGACGCCGCCGTTTGTGCGCGTTGAACGCCAGGTTGGTGGCGATGCGGTAGAGCCAGGCCCGCGGATTGGCTATCTCGGGCAATTGATGCCGGGCCTCGAAAGCTTTGAGAAACGTCTCTTGCGTCAATTCCTCGGCCAGTTCGCGATCCTCGCCCACCATCCTGTAGAGGTACCCAAAGATGGCCCGATGGTGGGCGTCGAACAATCGGACGACCTCTTGACTCAAATCCATGGGTGGGGAAGTAACCGCAATGGAGGCGTTCAACCCCATATCAGTGGGAGATTCAGTCATAGGGGCTCCGTTCCGCGCTGATTGTTCCATAAATAGGACGCGGACGAACGCGGATGAACGCGGATAAGTGTTCCGTAAATAGAGTAATCAGTAATCAATGGAAATCTGCGTCGCGTCTGCGAAAATCTGCGTTCTCTTCCTCGGTATCGGCGGCGAGCCGCCGCTCGGGCTGCTTGCGCTTCTCATAAGGTATGACAAAGGACAAAGAATTTTGTCACATTTTACCATCCGCCCCTTTCCCCCTCGTGCCTCCCCCTTCCCCTGCACGCGGGGAGCCCCGCTAGGAGCTACGAACGCGAAGCCCTGCGGGCTGGCGACCTGAGCCCCGCAGGCGCGCCGTTTCTAGCCGGGGGCATTATCCCCCGGTGTTGGCGGCGGGCCCTCGCACCACCACCCGCGGGGCCAACGCCCGCGCCAGACCTTGAAGGGTCTCCCAGACCTTCAAGGTCTTTGACGCCCGCTGCGGGCTGGCGACCTGAGCCCCGAAGGGGCTTTGTACCCGTAGCCCGAGGGTCCAGGATACTGTTGGTTTACTGCGCGAGTACGCCGAATAAATTCAGGTCTGAGGGCGTTCCGCCGCATGGTGCTCCTTCCCTGCGGTCAGGACAGGCCTTCGGGGACATATTTTCGCCCGGCTGGGCCTGTCTGCGCAGGCAGACAGGCGGCCAAAGGCCCCCAGCCCCGACTTCGAGTCGGCGGGGCCAAGGCGCACGGCAACCGGCATGAGGTTTGCCAACAGCATCGTTCACCCTCGGGCTTCAGGTAGTCTAAAGTCGAGTACGTTAGTCGTGAACCGCCGAGGCTCGATTTGACCAAAGCTACAATTTACGGCAAAGTTTATGGCACTGACCGAACATGCGCTCGGTCGCAGGGCCGGGGCGTTTCGTCCGCCCGCAACAGGAACAACCCGAACAACAGGAACAACAATATCGGGTTTCGTGTGGTGGTCGTCCACAACTCTCCCCGCGTCCCCGCCAGAAATGCATGACGTCCATGCCGTCGTCATGCCGAGGCCCAAACGAGAGATGGCGCGCTCCGGTCCTGGCCGGTAGACGATTCGTTTACCGAGCAAATACGCATCTGACCCGCCTCCTGAGGCTGCAATACGTCCCTTGGGGCGGGTCAATTTGTTCGGGTGCGTTTCCATCCGCCCAGCAAACGCCCGATTTCCTTCGTCATTTCGCTGACGTGACGGAACTGTCCCGGAGAAAGCAACGTTAGATCATGAGCCAGCAAGAGCGTTTTCCGCAATCCGGTGAGGGCAATATCCGCCGTCAGCAAATGATTGCTCGCATGGGCTTTATCCAGGCTGGCGGCGACGAGCGCGTCTTGCAGACGAAATGCCTGATTGTTGATGCGCTGCGCCAGGGTGAAGCGATATTCGCGAGGGAATTTGCGCGTCGTGCGCAAAAGCCACACAAGCAGGTCGTGGGTGCGGGTGAAGATAGGGGATTCGTTCATGGCTGTGGTGGGATAATAAGGTGAGAGCTGAGAAGTTCGCGGCGCAATCCATAGGTTTGACCGTAACGAACGTGGTTTACCCATCCCTGCACCGACGCTGTGATCGCATCCAACGGCAGACGACCCGCTTCGTATTCCGCCAGCATGTTTCGGAAACGGCGGCGAAAAGCAAACCCCTTGCGATTTTTCAACCGGCGGTGATGGGGAAAGAGGATGAATCCGAGAAAAGGAATGCCCTCTGTGACAGGGCGAGGATGACAGCGATTCTCATGCAAGGTGAGACGCCGGTTGGAGAGGAAATCGATGATAGCCTGCCGCCATTGCCAGAGAAGCCGTTTGTCGTCGGCGAAGAGGAGAAAATCATCCACATAGCGCACATAGCCGCGGCATTTTAGCTCCCGTTTGATGAAATGATCCAGGGGATTGAGGTAGACATTGGCCCAAAACTGGCTGGTGAGATTGCCGATAGGCAGGCCACGCGGGCGGCAGGCTGCGAAGAGATCGTCCCCGGGGAAGTAGACCATCTCATATTCCGCGTCCAGGACGCCCTCGCCGCTGTGAAGAATCGTGCGGCAGAGCCAGAGGACATCGGGATCGACGATGACTTGCTGGATAGTGTCGAGCAAGATGGCGTGATCAATGGCGGGGAAGAACTGGCGGATATCGCAGGTGAGCACGTAGGCGTGGCCGCGGGCAAAGGACTGGGCGCGATCCAGAGCTTTGTGCGTGCCCTTGCCCACCCGATTGGCGTAGCTGTCGTGGATGAATCGGCGTTCGAAGAGGGGCTCGATGACGTTGCACAGGGCGTGGTGCACCACCCGATCACGAAAGGGAGCGGCTGAGATCAAGCGCTTCTTGGGTTCGTGGATGGTGAAGTTGACGTAGGGGCCGGGGCGATAGGTTTTGGAACTCAGTTCCTGTTGCAAGACCAGCAGCCGCTCTCCCACGTTCTGCTCGAAGCGGGCCGCGGGCGGCTGGCCGCGCTTGCCTTTGCGGGCCTTGCGCCAGGCCAGCAGCAGGTTGTCCCAGGCGGTGACCTGGTGGTAAAGATGGCGGTAGAAACGTCCCATTTTTCAAAAAAATTTTGGATCGCCCTGCGGGCGATAGGATTCAGAAGATCAGAAACCAGCATTCAGAAATCAGGAACCAGAACGACGAGAGATGGGGACGACCACCACACGAAACCCGAGATTGTTGAACCTGTAGCCCGGGAAGTTCCCGTCGCGGGCGGACGAGGTGACGCCCTTGGCGTTGTTCCACCAGGAGCCGCCGCGAAGGCGACCGGGCGGTTCGAGCACCCACTCCCACACGTTACCGTTGAGGTCATGGACGCCCGCGGGCGTGGCCCCGGTGGGATACATGTGCACGGGCGTGGTCTGGCCCAGGCCGCTTTCTTTCGAATTGACCTTGGCGGGGTCGAAGTCATCGCCCCAGGCGTAGCGGGCGGGGCCGGCCGCGGCCTCCCATTCCTGCTCCGTGGGCAGCCGCACCTCCTCACCCGCCCCAATGATCCCCTCCTCCCGCCAGCGTTCGGTCAGCCACTGGCAATAGGCCCGGGCCTCGTACCAGCTCACGCCCACCACAGGCTGCGTCGATTTGTTGAGACGGGGTTCGTCTTGGTAACGCGGGCCCTGACGCCAATTTCTGTTGAATAGCCAGCTTTCGATATCCTTGACGGCTTCTTCGCTCCACCAAGGCTTGTCTTCGTCATACCCGCCTGCGTCCATAAAACGCTGATACTGGGCATTGGTCACGAGGTATTTGCCCATGCGGAAGGCGTAGCCCAGGCCCGCCGCGTCGATGGGGATGAGCTCGGCCAGGTCTTTAGGCAGCACGCCCAGGTCGGCCAGGATGAGCCCGGCCTCCAGGCGTTGGCGGGCCACCGCCCGCACCCGGTCCTCCGCCAGGCCCCCGGGCATGGGCAGGTCAGGGTTTTGCATGATGGCGGTGAGCGCAGGAGCCAGATCCTCCAGCAGGTCCTCGGCGTCTTCATCGTCCAGGCTGCCAACGCCGTATTCCAGCCAGGCCCGGCCCGCCAGCACCGGGGCCTGCCAGCGGCTGGGATCTTTTTTCATGCCCCGGGCCAGTCTCTGGACGATGCTGAGCCAGTATCCCTCCATCTGTACATCCTTGATGGTGAGATAGCCGCACGCGAGGAGGATGACTTCATGCCAGATATCATTTTCCACCAGGCCCAGGAAGGTGCGACCGGGATTCTTCAAGGTGAGAAGCCAGCGCGCGGCCAGATATTCCTGAAAACTGCGATGGGGGAAAACAAAGGTGTCATCCTCATCCGGGATGAGCAAGCCGCTGCGTTCCCGCATCAAAGCAATGACCCGCGCGGCCCACGTTTCCGCTTCGAACCTGCTGCGGCCTTTTTGCCCATACAAATCGATCAGAGCCTTTTTCAAATCCGAGACGTGGATGGCGGCCGATCGCTCCCGGCCGCTCTTGGCGTGGGCTTCATAGGTCAGCTTCCACAACATTTTCTCGAATTCGGCCTTATCGATGGGAGGCTCTGCGGCATCGAGCAAGAGCCGTAAGCGGGCGACCTCCCCCTCTTCCGCCTTTTGCTTGTCCCATTCCCACAGCAACTGCTGCACCACCTGATGATACAACTCCACCCGTCTTTCCGGGAGGTCGGAATGGGTGTTGACCATGGCCAGCATAGTGAGGAGCAAAGGCGTACCCGCCATCTCTTGCAACACCTGACGTTCATCGATGGTCTTCAGCAATTTATCCCGCTTTGCCTGCGCCTTCTTTGGCTGCACGATCTCTCCCACCCGCAACATCTCGTCATACCATTGCTGGACGAAGCGCCGAATCCGGGGATCATCAAGCGGCGCGAGCGTCGCTTCTGTGAATTCCGTCAGCCGATACCGGGGCGCGTTGTAGGGGCGGATGCGGCTGGTGACCAGCACCCGGCATTGGGGATGGGCGATGCGAAATTCCCGAATGCTGTCGATGATGACTTGGCGATGATTGAAGTCGGAGGCCCGTTCGGGCACGGGCGCTTCATCCAGACCATCGAACATGACCAGGGTCTGAGGATGACTGAGACGCTTGATGAGCTGCTGGCGATCGATGCCGCCCTTGAATTCCCTTTCGATTGCCCAATACACCAGTTCCACATCGGGTTTGTCCACGCCTTCTCCGGTTTCACGGTTGGGTTGCGAACGAAGCATGCTGCTCCAGCGTCGAATGACGACGCGAATGGGGAAAAGGGGCGCTTCGAAGGGGGCACCCAGCATGTCGCGCCATCGGGGCTCTTCCCCCAGATGCGCTCCCGCCAAAATATAGGCCAGATAATTCACGAAAGTGGATTTGCCCGATCCCGGGTTGCCCAATAGCACCAACTCCGCATGCTTTGCCAACACCTCCACCGCGGTGAGCGGCGCCAACGCCCGGGCCAAGGCGTCTCTATCTGCGGCCCAGCGGCTCAAAGGATGGCGCTTCCAATCTTCTTCTTTCTCTTCCGCCAGCCGCATCAAGCTCAAACCATACTCTCTGACGGCATCGACGTTCACTTTCCGGACGTCTCCACCGCCCCGCCGCAACAGCCAGGTGTTCATGGCTTCTCGCAAGGTCGGGCGTTGATCCTGAGGCACCTGCAATCGGTCGAAAACATCATCGAGTGTCGGCAGTGGGCTTTCCACCGCCAGATCCACATACACCCGATGCAATTCCACCCGCTTTTCCTGCGCTTGCCGATCCTTTTCCGTGCTCAGCGCATCTTCCGCCAACCTGACCCGGTCGGTCTTTTCGCGCAGACGACGCAGGTAGCTTTTCTCCCCTTCTTCCAGCCGTAATTCCCTCTGACTTTCAATCCACGCCCGCACTTGCGCTTGAAGCTGTGCGATTCGCTCATCAAGTCTGTCCACCTTGCCCTCGGTACGCAACACACTGCGCCCGATGACGAGCAGCGCCTGCTCCTCCAGGGGCAGCAAGGCCTGGCGCACACACAGCAGATAGACGCGCACGGCCAGGTCCCGCTGGGCCGGGTTCAGGCCGGGCCAATCGCGGGCGATGGCCTGACGCAGGGCTGCTTCCAGCGCGTCCTCGTTTGGGCTTTGGGGCAGCGCGTCCAGGGCCTTTTGCAGCGCGGGCAGGTCTCGCAGGGGCAGATCATGCATCCACTGCTGCAGGGCGCTGTCCCCCACCTGCTGCATGAAGCAGGCGTCGGCCTGGTTCATGGCTCGGGACAGGGCCTTTTGGTTTTCGCCCGCCTTCAGCCATGCATCCAGACGGCTTTCCGCCTCATCCAGACCCACATCAGCGATCACGGACAGGGTCCCATCTCCCACGGCTTTGCTCACCGTGTGTTTCAACAGGGCTTTGCCCAGGCGCAACGGGAATTTGCCGTTCATCAGTTTGCTCCAACCGGAAAGAGTGAAAAGGGTGACGTCTCATGTTATTGTAACCTGAACTCGATGCTTTCCAAAGCGCAGCGGGCGGTTGGGATGCATCCAAGATCATTGACGCGTTACGCCAGGCACCCCGGAGGTGAACCTCCGGGCTAGAAACGACGCCCCTGAGGGCTTTTGGCGTGAGCGCGTGTCAGGAGCCGGGTTCACCCGGCGTCGTTTTGTAGCCCGGCGCTTCAGCGCCGAGTATGAGACCAATGCCCGCACGACCACCTTCGTGCCGACAGCGCAAATTTAGGACGCCCCCGGCGGCTGAAGGCGGTTTCCGTTGGAACGGCCTGTAAAAAGCCATGCAAGGACCCTGAAACCAAACTTGCATCGTTTGACGAACGACGCAGGAAGTCATATACTTAAGCTAACGCATTGCGTCACAGCTATGCCGTAATAGCGCGTTGGCGCTACCTTCAAAAGGTTGACAAGCCAACGATGAGCGAGTCTACCACGACGTGAAACGTGAGATCATTACGCATTACGCATCACGTTTCACGCCTGGCTTCCTCGCCAATCCAATCACCCGAATGCTCCATCAACCAACACGTACTCCCGGAGGTGTGATCATGGCCTATCTCTTCCCATCTGCAGAATGGGTCGCCGCGTTCAAAGAAGCCATCAACAACAATGAAGCGTATCGTAAATCAGCCGCCAAATGGGAAGGCGATTTCTACTTCATCGTCAAGGGCAAGGGCCTGGAAAAACCCTTCGTCATGTATCTGGACCTGTGGCACGGGGAATGCCGGGAAGCGCATGTGGTCGAGGATATGAACGAAAAGACGCCCGAATTCATCATCGAGGGCGACATCGAGGTCTACAAGCAGATCTTCGACAAAAAACTCGACCCCATCCGCGCCCTGGTCAGCCGTAAACTCAAGCTCAAGGGCAACCTGGGCAAAATCATGCGCTCGGTCAAGGCCACCCTGGACCTGGTCAACTCCGCCGCGTCCGTGCCCACGGAATATCCCGAGGGCGCTTGAAAATCGACGTTGCTTGCAACGAATCGCCAGGCCAACATTGGGCGAGCCTGCAACCGGCGTGACACGTGATGCGTGAAACGTGAGGTCATTACGCATCACGCATCACGTATCATTCCCCGGCTTCCCACGCCAACCTGGCCCCCAAGACTGATTACTGATAACTGGACCCGATCATGTGGTACTTCGACGCCCCTGAAATCATCTACGGCGAGGGCGCGCTGAGCGAACTGGAACAGATCAAAGGCTCACGCGCGTTCATCGTCACCGACCCGGTGCTGCACAAGCTGGGTTTCACAGAAAAAGTCGCGGAGCACCTGCGCAACGCGGGGATGGAAGTGGCCTCCTTCACCGAAGTCGAGCCCGAACCCTCCCTCCAGACCGTGCAGAAGGGCGCGGAGCAGATGCGCGGGTTCCAGCCCGACGTCATCGTGGGCCTGGGCGGCGGCTCCAGCATCGACGCGGCCAAGGCCATGTGGGTGCTCTACGAACGGCCCGACCTCCAGCCCGACGAGATCAGCCCCATGATCGAGCTGAACATCGGGCAAAAGGCCAAACTCATCGCCATCCCCACCACCGCGGGCACCGGCTCCGAGGCCACCTGGGCCACCGTGCTCACCGACAAGACCGACGGCCGCAAGCTGGCCCTGGGCTCCCGCGAGACCATGCCCACCACGGCCATCGTCGATCCTGAGATGAGCAAAGACATGCCCCCGCGGCTCACCGCGGACACGGGCCTGGACGCGCTCACCCACGCGGTGGAGGGCTACCTCTCCAGCTTCCACAACGACTTCACCGACGGCATCTGCCTCAAAGCTATCCAGCTCGTCTTCGAATACCTGCCCCGAGCCTACGCCGAACCCCACGACATGGAGGCCCGGGAGCACATGGCCAACGCCGCCACCCTGGGCGGCCTGGGCTTCATCAACTCGTGGGCGTCCCTGGCCCACGCTATGGGCCACGCCTTCGGCGGACAGTTCCACATCCCCCACGGGCGATGCGTCAGTCTCTTCCTGCCCTACACCCTGGAATACATCGCCAAAGAACCGGAACTCACCCGCTTCCGCGACATCGCCCACGCGCTGCGCTTGCCCGAAGGGAACGCGGACGAGCCTGCCGCGGCCAAAGCGGTTATCGCGGCCATCCGGGACCTGCACCGGCGGTTGGGCCAGCCCCTGACCGTGGCCGAGCTGGGCCTCTCCCGCGAGGAATACGAGGCCAAACTGGACGATCTGGTGGAGTTCGCGGAAGGCGACGGCACCTTCATCAGCGCGGTGCGCATCCCCGAGCGAGAGGACATCGAGAAACTCTTCCTCTACGCCTATGACGGCCGCGAGATCGACTTCTGAAATAAAGATCAAAGACTGATGATAACTGCTTACGTAGCAAGTTCAAAAACCACGAAGACACAACGACACGAAGGCACGAAGGGTAAAAGTGGCAGGTGGCAAGTAGCAAGTCGCAGGTGAAAATTCGCTGCCAGAAGGACTTGCCACTTGCGACTTGCAAACCTGCAAACCTTCGTGTCTTCGTTCCTTCGAGCCTTCGTGACAAGGCATTTTCGAGGCCGAATCAGGCTAGCTTAGCAGTTACGACTGATGACTAAAGAAGGTTTGCCCGAAGCGCCTTAATCTTTAATCTTCAATCTTTCGTCTTCAAACCTCAATCCCATGCCCGACATCCCCCAATCCTACACTCCCGCTCCCCCGCGTCCTCTGCCCGGCTACATGGGCAAAACCCTTTATGTCGACCTGGCCACGGGCCGCATGTGGGATGAGCCCATCCGCGAGGATTACGCCATGCAATTCGTGGGCGGCAGCGGCCTGGCCGCCCGCTATCTGTGGGACCTGCTCACGCCCAAGACCGACCCCCTGGGCCCGGACAATCCCCTCATCTTCATGACCGGGCCTCTGGTGGGCACGGCCACCCCCGCGGCCGGGCGCTTTTCCGTGGCCGCGCGCTCTCCTGCCACCGGCCTGCTGGGCGAAGCCAACTCGGGCGGCTACTGGGGGCCCGAACTGCGCCGCACGGGCTACGACGGCGTCATCATCCTGGGCCGAGCGGCCCGCCCGGTGTGGCTGGAGCTGCGGGAAGACGCCGCGCCCCGGCTGCATCCCGCCGACGACCTCTGGGGCCTGGATATGTATGAGACGCAGGACGCCATCCGGGAGCAGATGGGCGACAAGCGGGTGCGGGTGGCGTGCATCGGGCCCGCGGGCGAGCATCTCGTTCTCTTCGCCGGGGTGATGAACGACCACGGTCGGGCGGCCGCGCGCACGGGCCTGGGCGCGGTCATGGGAAGCAAACGCCTGAAAGCCATCGCGGTGCGGGGCAAGGCTAAAGTCCCCGTTTTCCATCCCGACGAGAGCAAGCAGGCAGTGCGGGAACTCACCAATCATGTGGTGGAGGACCTGACCGCGCAGATGATGCGCCTGGGCGGCACCATGCTCAACATGGACCTGGGCCCGGCCTTGGGCGACGTCCCCGCCTTCTACTACACCACCAACGTCCTCGACGGCATCGAAGACAAGGTCAATGCGGGCGAGCTCAGCGACCACTACCTCAAACGCCATGTGCCCTGCTTCCGCTGCCCCATCGCCTGCGGCCGCGAGATCCGCCTGCCCCTCACCGGGGATGAGGTGGTGGACGGGCCCGAATACGAGACCTCCGTCTCCTTCGGCCCCCTCATCGGCTCGGACGACCTGGAAGCCGCGGCCTACGCCGGGCATCTGTGCAACAAATATGGCCTGGACACCATCTCGACAGGCTCCACCATCGCTTTGGCCTACGACCTGTTCAACGCCGGCATCATCGACGAAAGCGTCACCGGCGGCCTGCCCCTGGCCTGGGGCGACCCCCAGCCCGCGATCCAGCTCATCGAGCAGATCGCGCACCGCCGCGGCTTTGGCGACTTGCTGGCCCAGGGCGCGGCCCGGGTCGCGGCCCACTTCGGCGTCCCCGAGCGGGCCGTCCACGCCAAAAAGCTGGAACTGCCCTACCACGACATTCACGCCTACTCAGGCCAGGGCGTGGTCTACGCCACCTCCCCCCGCGGCGCGGATCACATGGCCGGGGACGTGTACCACTGGGAGATGGGCAACGAATCGCCCGAACTGGAGATCGCGTACGGCGATCCCCATGACGAGTCCTTCGAGAAGATGGCGATGGTGGCCCGCATCATGGACTTTCGGGCCATGACCAACAGCCTCATCCTCTGCCACTTCGAGGACGCGCCCATCCCCAATCTGCTGGAACTCATCCACACGGTCACCGGCTGGGATTGGTCGGTGGAGGACTTCCGCACGACCGCGGCCCGCATCTTCGAGCTCAAGCGCCTGCTCAACGCCCGTCTGGGCATGACCCCGGCCGACGACGCCTTGCCCGAGCGGGTGCTGAAAGCCTACGACGAGGGCCCCACCGCGGGCTACGCCCCCGATCTGGTGACCATGCTCAAACATTACTACGCGGCCCGGCAATGGGATCCGGCCACGGGCGTGGCGACAACAGAGCGACTGGCGGAGCTGGGGTTGGCGGGGCTTGTTTCCTGATCTACTGCCAGGGTGTGTCCCAATTTTTTGGCAAGCACTCGCCGAGTAAACTCGGGCTCTCTAGGCGCTTCGCGCCATGGGTCGCCCTCCGGCGACCCTTTTCTTGTCGCCGTTTTGGACGGCGGAGGCCGTCCACTGGCCGCAGGCCTAAAGAGTTCGACTTCAGTCGGCTGGATGACGCCAAATTTCTGGGACGCACCCCACATCGGCAACGGATTGCACGCCCTCGAGCCACGCGATATAATGTTCCCGATGAACGCCATGATTACGGAATACCACACCATCTTATCACGAGTGCGACGCTGGCCCGTAGAAAAACGGATCGCATCGCTGGAGGACGTGCTGCGCACCCTCGTTCCAGGTGAAGGCCCGGCATCAATTCGGCCCAAGGACACCTTTTCGAAAGCGCTAGGCCTGCTTCGTACGGAAAAACCATCGCCCACGGATGAAGAAGTCGATGCCATGCTCACCGAACATCGGCTGGAAAAGTACGGATGATGCGCGTCCTGTTTGACACCAACGTTATTCTGGACGTTTTACTCGACCGAAGACCGTGGGTGCAGGAGTCAGGAATGCTGTGGCGCGCAAACGATGAGGGGGCAACTCCTTCCGAATTGCTGGCTCAATTATGACATCCCAACTGACTTCGACCCAAAGGCCTTCTGCCCCTCAAACCAAACGTCTGGGCCTTGTCCTCAGCGGGGGAGCCGCGTTTGGGCTGGCCCACATCGGCGTATTGCAGGTGCTGGAGGAGGCGGGCGTGCGCGTCGACGCGGTGGGAGGGACCAGCGTGGGCGCGCTCATCGGCGCCGCGGTGGCCGCGGGCAAGTCGGTGCGGGAGATCACGCAGGTGGCCTATCGCATCAACTGGCTGCACCTGGCCCGGCCCCGCCCCCACCGCTACGGCTTCATCTCCTTCCGCAAACTGGAATGGCTGCTGAAGACCTGGCTGGGCGATCCCGATTTCGAAGACCTGAAACTGCCCTTCATCTGCGTGGGCACGGACGTGCTCACGGGCGAGGCCCGGGTGTTTCGCCAGGGCAAGGTGGCTCATGCGGTGCGCATCAGCGCCAGCGTGCCTCCCATCGTCATTCCGGCGGAGAAGGATGGCCGGTATTATGTCGATGGCGGGTTCTCCAACAACCTGCCCATCGGCCCGGTGGAGGCCATGGGCGTGGACGTCACCCTGGCCGTCAACCTCTTCGGCGAAGCCTCGCGCATGCCCCCCAACTATTTCGCCTACGCCCAACTCATCCTGGGGCACATGCTCACCCGCACCGCGGGCGATCCCAACCGGGCCACGGTGCTGGTCACGCCTAACCTGGCCGAAAACCTGGCCGCCCAATTCCATCGCACCTACATTCAGATGGGTCGGGATGCCATGAAGGAAAAACTGCCCGACCTGTTGCGGGCGCTGGAAGTATGAGCACGCTCTTGAGCACAGGGGGGCACAGCGCGTTGGGGCGAGGCGTGGCCCGCCAGGGTGCCGCTGTGCATTGGCCCCGGTCAACCTAATTAAACCGAAAGCAAATTGAAACCAAGGCTTTTGGTTCGCATTGGATCATCAATGAATGGCGATTCTCTGGCCGCGCCGCCGCCCGCAGGTGAACCTGCGGGCTAAAAACGACGCCCCATAAATGGGGCCACGGCGCATGTCGCGCGCCGCAGGAAGCCGGGTTCACCCGGCGTCGTTTCGTAGCCCGGTGCTTCAGCTCCGGGTGGCCGAGGCCGAAAACACCTGATTTCAAAATGCGTTTAGTTTAGCGCTGAAATCTTAGATCAGGAATTTATCGAGAGGTAGTCTCCCTGCAGGGCATTGGTAAATTATTCATCTTGCTGAAATGGCATATTCCGAAATTCCATCCGAGCACCGAATGATATTGACAACACACTCAAAAGGGAGACTATCCTCTTGTAGATCGATCTCAGGGAGCAACTAGTGAGCAATGGCAGGGCAGATTGGCAAGGCGTCAGGCATCTTACCCCAAAATTCTGTTACGACAGTATCGCCGGAATATCTGCCTACCAAACCCAATACTGGCCGTGAATTTTATGATTTTCAGCAGGTGCGTCATATCCAAGACACACATTTGTCTCTGGCACAAGCATAAAGTAGTTCGCTCATATTGGAATAGCAGACATGTTTTTTCGTCGAGTGAACAAGGCAAGCAAAGATTGAAGATATGAGCAAAGCAACGAAAAAACATCAGAAACCATGTGATGGAGGATCATTTCCATACGG
>JALXCB010000137.1 GCA_026991225.1 Anaerolineae bacterium
ATTCCCAATGGGGATATCCTGGTCATTCCCTATGGCTCTGTCTTTTACGTTGTCGATATCAGCGACCCCGCTCATCCTGCCTGGCTCAGTTACAGCCATGATGCGGCTTACGAACTGAAGGCCATGGCCCTTTACGATCAGCGGGCTTACGGCCTGGGGCCGGATTCCTTCGAGATTTGGGACCTCCAGGACCCCTCCTCGCCCCAGTTGTTGTACAGTATGTGGGATCAGTACCACCGCCTCTTTGCGGATATGCAGCAGATCGCGGTCGCCCGCAACCCCGCAGATGGCCGCATCTACGCCTACATGACCGGCGAGCCCCTCTGTTTCCACGACTGCGTAGGCAATGGCCTGGTTTTCATGGATGTGACCGACCCCTCCCAGCCCCAAATCGTCTATACTTCCCGGGACACAGGATGGACTCTTGCTGCGCAGGGAGAGTATCTCTATTGGGGTGAATTCTATGGGTATGTGGTGACTCTCCAACTTGCAAACCCACAGGAGCCTGCAACCCTAAGTCGTTTTGATCTGCAAGGTTCCACGGCCACAGATATGGAGATCGTACAGAACCGCCTCTATCTGGCCCTAGGCCACGGAGATTACGGGAAGGTTCAGGTGCTGGATGTATCGGACAAAGCCTCGCCCGCGACCGTGGCCTTTTATGACGATGTCCAACATTGGATGAGCCTGGCCTATTCGGAGGAAACAGGCTGCCTGTTCGTGGCAGAGCTTAGCCGCGGCCTGCGCATCCTTTGCGACATCAACGTCAATCCCCAACCCCCCGCCCATGTCTGGCTGCCTATGGTGCAGGCCCGGTTTGAGCGATGAAGGCAGGAAGGCCAGAGGTCAGAGGTCAGAACCACAGAGGTCAGAGGCCAGAAGGCCAAAAGACCAGAAAGCCAGAGGGCCAGAAGGTCAGAGGCCCGGCCCCCTGAACACTGAAAACTGAACACTGAACACTCCCCCACTCCCCCTAAACGCCCCATTGACAATTAGCCATTGACAATTAGCCATTGACTATTCCCCAAAGGAGCCTCCCATGAACCGCACGCATCTCCGCTTCCTCCCTCCCCTGCTGCTGGCCGCACTGCTGGCCCTCCTCCTGGCCGGGATGGCCGCGGCGGGCGGGCCGGGCGTCGGGCCCGCGGCCGCACCCCGCCTGGATCCCCCCGCGCCCGTCAACATCACCTTCGACAGCGACGTCCTCTCCGTCGCCGTCCAGGGCGATTACGCGTATGTGGGGACGGAGAATGAAGAAACCGGATTGATCATCCTCGATATCTCCACTCCACTCAGGCCAGTAACCTTAGGGCATGCACGGGCTTTTGGTATTGAATCTATTGAATTTCTGGATGAACACACTTTAATTGTTTCTAACTATACCGGAATTGGCGTGTTGGACGTCTCCAATCCTTATTATCCGGTTTGGATTTCGCCCATGACGGATTACGACGCCCCACCCTTTACCATCATGGCCATGAAATACTTCGACGGCTATCTGTATGTGGTGGGGGATAGAGGCTTCAGCATCTTCGACCTCCATGACTCCTCCTCTCCCCAGGTGGTGTATGCTGTGGAGGATCCCTATGACTGGTATCTTTACGACATCGATGTGGACATTCACCCAAACGACGGTCACACCTATGCCTATTTAGCCGGTGATACATACACGGGAGCGCAGTATTCCCTGGCATTTATTGATGTTACTAATCCCGCAACTCCCACCATTGTCTATTCCACAGGCATATCAGCGGCTATGAGCTCTTTAGCGGTTCGGGAAAATCGTTTGTACTTGGGCTCGGCATCCTATGACTTTGCAGTCAGAGATATAACCACGCCTGCACATCCCGTATTGATGGGCGTCATCTCCTTACCAGACGTGGCCAATGCTATGGCTCTGGGAGTGGACAAAGTTTATACAGCGGGTTATGACACGCTGCTTACGGTGGACATTCAAGATCCAAGCCGACCCCAACTTGTCTTGGAACATGGTGACGTTCATCCTAAATTTTCGATTGCTTTTTCCGCAGAGAAGAATTGCATCTTTTTGCCAGAAGGCGCATACGGCCTGCGCATTCTTTGCGAGGCCCAGGCCCAGCCGCGTCCGCCCTCCCTCGTCTGGCTGCCTATGGTGCAGGCCCGGTTTGAGCGATGAAGGCAGGAAGGCCAGAGGTCAGAAGTCAGAACCACAGAGGTCAGAGGCCAGAAGGCCAGAGGGCCAGAGGCCAGAAGGCCAGAGGGCCAGAGAGGCAGAAGGCCAGCGCCCCCACCCTGAACACTGAAAACCGAACACTGAACACTCCCCCATCTCCCCCGAACCCCCATTGACAATTGGCCATTGACAATTCCCCAAAGGCCATCCAAGTCACAACGCCCGGGCGGGGAAGTCGCCATCGGCCACGGTGATGCGCAGATGCTGGCCCGGATGCGTCTTGCTCACCGAATCGATCACCCGCCCCTCGTCATCCTGCACCAGCGCGTAGCCGCGGGCGAGCACCGCTTTGGGATTGAGCGCGGTCAGGCGCTGGGCCAGCCCCTCCACCGCCATGCGACGCCCCTCCAGGCGGTGGGTCATGGCCGTGGATAGCCGTCGGCTGAGTTCGTCCACCAGCAGGCGCTGCTGGTCGATGCGGTAGAGAGGCGCATAGCGTTTGAGGATAGCCTGCAATTGGGCCACCTCCCGCCGTCGGGCCTCGATCTCCCCGGCCATGAGCTCATCCAGACGGGCCCGATAGGCTTCCAGCAGCCTGCGAAACTCGGCGATGTCGGGCGCGACCGCGGCCGCCGCGGCCGAAGGGGTGGGCGCGCGGTGGTCGGCCACGAAATCGACGATGGTGAAATCGGTCTCGTGGCCCACGCCCGTCACGATGGGCACGGGCGATTCGGCCACCATGCGGGCCACGCCCTCGTCGTTGAACGCCCACAAGTCCTCGATGGAGCCGCCCCCGCGGGCGAGGATGATCACGTCGATGTCATCTCGCTGGTAGAGGGCGTAGAGCGCGGCGATGATGGCCGCGGGCGCTTCAGCGCCCTGCACCAGGCTGGGGACGACCAGCACGTCGGCCAGGGGCCAGCGCGTGCGCAGAACGCGCAGAATGTCGCGCAGGGCCGCGCCCGTGGCCGAGGTGACCACCGCGATGCGTCGCGGCAGCGGCGGCAGCGGGCGCTTGCGGGCCTCTTCGAACAGACCCTCCGCCTGCAACTGGCGCTTCAGCGCCTCGAACCGCTGGTACAGCTCGCCAACGCCCCCCTCCGGGCGCATGGCCCGCACGATGAATTGCAGACTCCCCCGCGGCGCGTAAAAATCGATATGCCCCGAAGCGATGACCCGCTGGCCGTTCTGCGGCAACTCATACAGCGCCGCGGCCCGTCCCCGCCACATGACGCAGGCGATCGCGGCATCTTCATCTTTGAGGGAGAAGTACAGATGCCCGGACTTGGCCCGCACGAAATTGCTGATCTCCCCCACGACGGACACATCCGAGAGGATGATGTCGGTGCGGACGAGCTGGGTGATATGTTCGGCCAGTTGGCCGACGGTCAGGGCGGCGGGCGTGTCGAATAAAGACATGGGCAACGTGCGAAGTCGGGGGGCGAGAGGTCAGCTTGAGAATCGGGACGACGAGGTGATGGCGGGCGGCAGATGAATCCGCAGCCCGCGATGCACGCTTTCGAGGGTTAGGGGTGTCACGCCCAGGGGATCGCCATCGAGATGATAGGGTTGGGGCGGGTCCGCGAGGATCTCGACGCGGCGCGCCTGGCGACGCACCACGCCCGCGGGCCGACGCTTGGGCTGGATGATCAGGCGCACGGCGCTGAGGGCGAGCTTTATTTTGGATGGATCGGTGAAAATCAGCAAATCCATCAGCCCGTCGTCGATTCTGGCGTCGGGGTTGAGATGGAAGTAGCGGGCGTAGAGACGGATATTCGCGGCCACCACCAGCGGAAAACGTCCCAGGATCACTTCTTCGTCATCCAACACCAAGCGCACCCTTCCTGCCTGATAATGCAAGAGGGTGCTGACGGCGGTGGCGCCATAGGAGAACAGAGGCGCCCGGCGTTTGAACGCGAGCTGCGATTCCACCTCCTCCGTCACCCGCGCGTCCAGCCCCACGCCCGCCCAGGAGAGAAAGTGATGCCCGTTGGCTTTGCCCACATCGATGCGCACGGGTTCGTTCTGAATGATGATGCGCGCGGCCCGGGCGGGGGCGTCGTCGCCGGGCGATTTGGGAAAGGGCAGCCCCATCTCTCGGGCGAACACGTTGCCCGTGCCCATGGGGATGATCCCCAGCGACACATCATGCCCGCCCGCGTGCAACATGCCGTCCACCGTCTGCCCGATGGAGCCGTCGCCGCCCGCCACGACGATGGTGGGCCAGCCCGCTTCCACGGCCTGGGCCGCCAGCGCCCGGGCGTGGCCCTTGCGCTTCGTCACCCACACATCCACCTCCCACCCCGCCTCCTCGAACGCCTGCACCGCCCGGGCGAATGCGAATTGTCGCTGCGGGCTGCCAGAGATGGGATTGCGAATGATGACGGCTTTCATGTGATGATTGCTTTGAAACATTGCGTCCGCTTGCAAAAGCAACTCGAAGCCCACGTTGGGCGAGCTTGCCACGGGCGTAATGCGTAACCCGTAATCCGTGAGGTCGTTACGCATCACGCATTGCGCATTACGTGCTTGGCTTCCCGCGCCGCCCTGGCAGCGGGGCATTTTCGTTGGTGTTGACGAGCCGTCGCTCGGGCCGCCTTGTTGCATCCGGCCATTGCCATTTACTGAAAAATCATGCTAAACTAGGAGCGGTGAATACGCAAGTTTTTGGTTGTGATGCGCCCTCTCTCGAAGATGCGCCCCCGTAGCTCAGTGGACAGAGCGAGGGTTTCCTAAACCCTGCGTCGCAGGTTCGAGTCCTGCCGGGGGCGCCAGTTTTTTGAAGATGGACCTCACGCGAAGTCGCTAAGGCGCAAAGGGAAAAAGAGGCCAAAATTCCTTAGTGCACGTCCAGAAATTAGTTCCCGTTTTTGTGCTCACCGACTCAAGTCGTGCGCTTCAGGCCTGCGGCCAGACCCCCTCTTCATCTCCCCCGCAAGCGGGGGAGAACAGCGGAAGGGGATCAGATGACGGCCTCCGCCGTCCAAAACGATGACAAACAAAAAGGTCGCCGAAGGGCGACCACCGGCGCCATCGAATCCTCCTTCCTTATTTCCTCCCCCGCCCGTCTCGAAGCGGGGGAGGAAGCAAAGGAGGGGGCTTGCGCCTAAAGAGCCCGAGTTCACTCGGCCAGTGTCGCGGCGAAAAAGGGAAGCTATTTTTAGACGCTCACTTAGCGATTTTGCGCCTGCCTTGAAAATAGAGTTTGGTAGACCGGGAACCCCGTAGACCAGTCGACCGGGAGGGTGAGTGCCGCGGCCCGGTTTTCCTGATTTTCTGGTTTACCGGGTTACATGGCTACGCTCCTGCCATCTTTTCTATGCCCCTGCCCTGGCAGTTTTTTCGCTCTTCAAATGAATCCCGCATCCCTGGTCATTGTCATTCTCAACTGCCGTCTGCCAGCGCCCGAAGGAGAGATCGCGTCAGGGGTCGTGATCATCGAGGATGGCGTTGTGGCTGCAACGGGCAGAGATTTCCTGCTGGCGCTGCCGCCTGACGCCATCCTTATCGACGCGGAGCGGGGTCTGGTGGGAATGGGGAAGAAAGACGCCGAGGAATTGGGCCCTATTGTCATTGGCGCGCCTGCGGATATCGTCTGCCGATCCCGATTCGGGGAGACGGTTTGGGCGATGGAGGCGGGCGTCATCGTGGCTCCTGGCGAGGGTGCGCATCAGGCCATGATTTGGAAAGCGTGGCGGGAAAGAGCTATCCGACGGATCATGGATATCCTGGCCCGGCGGGAGGAGCACATAGAGGTCACGCTCGTGGATTCGGAGGCGTCGGGCGAGGATATCGTATGGCTTTTCCGCGACGCCCGGGATGACGTGCAGCGCTTGACCATCCGCGTCGTTCCCTCCCTGCTTTCTGAGCCCCGGCGCATCTTCTTCCTCGATGAGGCGTCCGCGGGCCATCTGCCCGAGGCTGATGTGCACAGCGCCCGGGCGCATTGGTGGTTCTATCTGCACGCGGGCGATGGCGCGTGCTATTGCCTGCCCACCCGCGCCCTCCAACGATGGCTACGCGCCCACGCGGCAGACTATCCTTTGACCGCCACCCTCACGCCCGGCGCGGCGCAACCCCTGCAAGGTCGGGCCGTCCCCATCGACCAACTCCAGGCGGCCATTCTCCGCATGCGCGTGCTGTTGCTTTGAAAATAGGATTCGGATCAGGATTAGGATTAAGATCGCCAGGCCGACGTTGGGCGAGACGGCAACGGGCGTGATGCGTGACAACGTGAAACGTGAGATCGTTACGCATCACGCATTACGTGACTGGCTTCCCGCGCCGTCCTGGCTGCGAAGTGTTTTTCATTCGTATCGGCGCTGGCTTGCCCGCCTGCCATCTTATGTCCTATCCCCGACGCCTCAGAACACCTCCAGGGTGCGGGCGATGTAGGGAAATACGGTGACGTCATACCCCTGCCATAGCTCCTCGGGAGCGACGATGATGATGCGCCAGCGCTGGTTGGCCGCGTTGAAGACGATGATGCGCACATGGGCGGTATGCCCGGTTTTGGCGTAGGTGGTGATGGCTTCGGAGACCTGCCCTTTGACGTTGGCAATCTCGAACTCGGTCGCGGATGTCCAGTTTTCGGGCTCGGTCAGGCCACCGGGAATGATGGAGGAGGACGCGATCTCCGTGGTGAGCGCGGTTTTGGCCTGGCGCATGGTCCAGCTCAGGGGCGCGTTGGGCGAGCCTTCCAGCCGGGAGATGGCGTAGATGCTGCGGTCGCCCGTCGTCTCGTCTTTGGTCAGCAGCGCGGTGCGATAGGGGTGCGCATACTCTTGCAATTTCCATCCCGGCGGGACGCAGAAGCTGACGCCCCAGACGAAGACCGCCTCCTGTCTGCCCTCACAGATGCTGGGGAGGGTGGGCATGGGCGTAGGAGTCGGCGTAGAGGCGAAGGGGGCCGGGGTGGCGGTCGCACCGCTCGAACTCGCCGGGGGCGCCGCGCCCGTCAACACGGGCATGATGCGCACTTCCTGGTCCTTTCCCGTCTCCGCAGGTTGGGTTGGCGACGCCGCGAGGGAGCGCGTGGCCGTGACCGGAGGGCGAGTGGATGCCGTCGCTGGCACCAGGATCACGGTTCCCACGGGCAGCTTATTGGGGTTCGGGAAGTTATTGAGTTTCTGTAATGTCCCCACCGAAGTGTTGAATTTGCGGGCGATGCTGGAAAGGGTGTCGCCCGGCCGCACCTTGTACGGTTTCGTGCCCGGTTTGGGCGCGGGGGTGGAGGGTCTTGTGGAGGATGGCCGCCTGGGCACCTTCAACTCCTGCCCTATCGCCAGCTTCGAGGGATCACTGATTCCGTTGATCCGCTGTAATGCCGGAACCGTGGTGTTGTATCGCTTGGCGATGCGATAAAGGGTGTCGCCTTTCTTGACGACGTAAATTGTGTAGGGCGTTGTGACGACGGTGGGGCGGGAAGCGGGCGTCGTCAATGAGGAAGATGCCGCCCTGGTGGGAGTTCGGGCCGGGCCGGGCGTGGATGTGGCGTTGCGTTTGGTCGTGGCCAATGGCCTGGCCACAGTCACAGTATGGGCGACTCTGGGCGTGGCGGAAGCCAGCGCCTGGGTGTTGGTCGTGCGCGGCGTCGTTTGCAGGGGGATCTTGTCTACGTAGGAGGCGATCTGGTCGCGTCCCAAAAAGAGCAGCAGGCCAACGCCGAGAACAACCCAAAACCAGATGGAGCGAAACATGATGGGATTGTTTGGGGGGAGAAATGCGAGGATGGGGGACGGAGAGGCCGAAGAGGCCCCTTCAAGCTTATCATGGACGGGCGGACAGGTCAAACATGGCGAACAACCGGGTGCGTTTCAAAATTGGGGTGCACTAGCCGACTCAAGTCGGGCGCTTCAGGCCTGCGGCCAGTGGACGGCCTCCGCCGTCCATTTTCACCGTATGCAACAGGTCGACGAAGGTCGACCACTGGCGCGAAGCGCCCAAAAAGCCCGAGTTTACTCGGCCGGTGCTTGGCGACGAATCGACGATGATTTTTTGCCCCCAAATTGAAACACACCCGAACAACCTGGTGATTTTCGGGAAAACTTCACCAAAAATGCTATTGGCGAATCAGGAAAACCGTGCTATACTAGGATAAGGAGTTAGTGTAGTGATGCCCGAACGACGACGCATTTCGGTATGTAGCAACGACACAGGCACGAGGGTTCAAGGGCGAAGTGTGTGCATATGCGCTTTGTTCGCGGCTCCGAATCCGGAACCGTTGTCGTAACGCGTCCTGCACCCGAACTCTTATCATCCTCTGGCCTGACGCATCACGAGATGGCCGGATATTTCAAAGGAGAGTCTCACCATGATGAACCTGATCATCCAAACCCACAACGTAGAATTGACCGACTGGTTGAGACAGTATGTCGAGAAGAAGATCGGGCGGTTGGAGCGGTATTTGCCTGATATCGACGAGATCAGGGTCGAGCTTCGTGAGGAGAGCACTCGTAGCGCCTCGGATAGGGCTGTCGCCCAAGTGACTGTTCGCAGCCGCCGCACCATTTTGCGGGCGGAGGAACGCACTGGCGATATGTTCGCCTCCATCGACGCAGTCGCGGACAAGCTCGAGCGTCGCATTCGTCGTTTCAAGGGCAAGCGGGCCCGCAACCACAAGCGAGCCATTGCCGAGGCCAACACGTTCGAGGAATCCCTTGCTCCTGTTGCTGAAATGGTCGAGGAAGAGGAAATGCCCGAGGCCGCGATTGTGCGCCGCAAGCGCTTCGAGGTCTATCCCATGGACGCCCTGGAGGCGGTGGAGCAGATGGAGCTGCTGGGGCATGACTTCTTCGTCTTTCTGAATGCCGAAACCGGCCAGATCAACGTCCTCTATCGCCGCCGCACGGGCGATTATGGATTGATCGAGCCGGTTGTCGCCTGATATACCCTGCTGATCCCCCCAATCGGCCCGCCCCTGCAAAGAGACGGGCCGATTTTCTCTATCTTGATCGAAGCTCCATGACGAAAAACGTGCTTGTGGTTTGCACCGGCAATATCTGTCGATCGCCCATGGCCAAGGCGTTATTGCAAAAAGCGATCGCCGATCAGGGGCTGGATGGTCAGGTTGCGGTGGATTCGGCGGGAACGTACGCCATGATCGGCTATCCCGCCAGCGAAGGTTCTGTGAACGCGATGAAGGCCCGCGGTCTGGATATCAGCGATCATCGGGCGAAGCAGATCACCGCGGACATGGTGGAACGAGCCGATCTGATCCTCGTCATGGAGGAGCATCACCGGCGGTCGATTTTCGTCACCTGGCCCAAGGCGATTATCAAGACCCTGCTGCTTAGCGAGTTGGCGGGCGAGTCCGCGGGCATCGATGATCCCTATGGCGGGGAACAGTGGGAGTATGATCGGGCGGCGGGGATCATCGAAGATTACGTGACGCGGGGCATGCCGACTCTGCTGCGGCGGTTGGGGTTGCGATGAAAGGCGATCTCACGCCAAGTCGCAAAGGGAATGAAGCAACAATCCTTAGGCGGCTGTTTTTGAAAATAGCGGTAACTGCTAACGTACCCCAGTTAACAAACCACAAAGGACACAAAGACACTAAGAACACGAAGAAAAAATGGATAATTTCCCCTTTGTGTCTTGGTGATTTTTAGATAACGACCGGTGACGGCCTTAAACTAAAAGCATTTTGAAATCAGGTGTTTTCGGCCTCGGCCACCCGGAGCTGAAGCTCCGGGCTACGAAACAACGCCGGGTGAACCCGGCTTCCTGCGGCGCGCGACCTGCACCGTAGCCCCATTCATGGGGCGTCGTTTTTAGTTCACCTGCGGGCGGCAGCGCGGCCAGAGAATCGCCTTTCATGGATGATCCAATGCAAACCAAAAGCCTTGGTTTCAATTTGCTTTCAGTTTAGTAGTTACAAATAGCGTTGGTAAACCGGTAGCCGGTTTACGGGGCTACGCGCCCCGCCATTTCATCAGGATCGGCGGGCTTTCGCTCGGGCCGCCTGCTTCCCAACAGCGAAAGCCATCCAATCGCCATCGGTCAGCGTTTCGATGACTTCCATGCCCGCGGCCTTCAGCGCCAGGTCCACCACGTCGCGGCGCTGCTGGATGATGCCCGAGAGGATGAGCACGCCGTCCGGAGCCACGCGCTGGGCCAGGTTTTCGTGCAACAGCAGGTCGGCGATGACGTCGGCCAGGATGTTGACCAGCACCAGATCGTAGCGTCCCGAATCGATGACCGATTCCACCAGCAGGGTGATCTGATTCCGCACTTCGTTCAGGCGGGCGTTCTCCTCGGCCGTGCGCACCGCCTCGGGGTCGATATCCGTGGCGATGACGCGAGCCGCGCCCAGCTTCACCGCGGCGATGGCCAGGATGCCCGATCCCGTCCCCACATCCAGCACCACCGAACGGGGTCGCAGATACTTTTCCAGCAGGCGCAGGGCCAGTTGCGTGGAGGGATGCGTCCCGGTGCCGAAGGCCATGCCCGGGTCCAGCTTGATGACCACATCGCCCGAACGGGTGGCTGGCTCCTCCCACGAAGGGGTGACGACGATGCGGTCGCCGATGCGCAAGGGACGGTAGTGGCGCTTCCACGCCTCGGCCCAGTCTTCCGTGGTCAAATGCTTTACCCGCGGCTCGCCGTAATAATCCGCGAAAGGGCGAGCGGGTAGCTCGTGCATAATCTGTTGCAGCAACCGGACGTTTTCGGGCGTGTCGGTCAGATAACCCCGCACCAGGGTCTGCGCCCCATCGGTCTCGCCATAGGGCCCGAAGCCGCTCACCTCGACGACGACTCCGCCCCGGAACCGAGGATTGAGCCAGGCGGCCGCGGCCTGGACGGGCTTGGAGTCGGGGTCGGGCGTGGCCACGGGCAGGGTGAATTCGAGCAGGTCGGTCATAAGCGCGCTATGCATTCCCCAGCCAGATGGTTTGAAGCCCGACTTGCTGTGCGGCGCGCCATTGCCTTCTGTCCGCGGTCAGAAATAGATCGGCGTTCCATAGCAACGCCGAGGCCACATGCAAGGCGTCCATGGCCCGCAGTGTGTTATTTCCCACCCTCATTTTCTTCGGCCCGTTCTTTCAAAATGACTTCAGAAAGGGATACGCCTGGAATCGCCAGAGGCGTAAAAGGCTGTTTCCATGTGGGCAGGTTGGAGGATGGCTGGGAAAGAGGCACCATTTCGGCCACAGGCTTGCCGCGACGCAGGATCAGGATGCGCTCACCCTGCTCGACGCGAGTGACCACATCGGCGATGTGCTTGCGCGAATCGGTGATGGTAATCGTGCTCATAAGCGCTCCTGTCCGATGGATACAAGATGTACATCGGAGTGTACATTCAGGGCAGGAGTTTGTCAAATGACTTTTCTGTTGGGGGTGCGTCCAAAAATTTTGGCAAATCGCGTTGTCATCAGGAATTCGGTTATGCGGGCTCCACCCGGCGCTGAAGCGCTGGGCTACAAAACCACGCCGGGTGAACCCGGCTTTTGGCGCGGGCTGGCTCTGAAAGCCCCCTTGAGGGGGCGTCGTTTCTAGCCCGGAGGTTCACCTCCGGGGCGCCGGGCGCAACGCGCCCATAATTTGGGACGCACCCTTCTGTTGGCTTACAATCCCAGGGCCTCGCGCATGCGCTCGAAGAAGCCGCCGTGTTCGTTGCGGGATTCCACGGGCATGGGCTCCAGCGTCTCCGCCAGGCGATAGAACAGTTCCTTCTGTTCCTCGTTCAGCTCCGACTGCTTGGGGATATGCACGTCCACGGTGATGAGCATGTCGCCGCGGCCGCTGCCCCGCAGATGGGGCACGCCCAGCCCGCGCAGCCGCAGCACCTTGCCCGGCTGCGTGCCCGCGGGAATCTTCACCAGTTTGGGCCCGTCCAGCGTGGGAATCTCCACTTCCGCACCGAGCACGGCCTGGGCGATGTTGATGGGCAGTTCCAGCAAGATGTCGTCATCCATCCGCTTGAACAGCTTATGGGGTTTGACGGAGATGAAGACGTAGAGATTGCCCGGCTGACCTCCCCGCTTGCCCGGCTCCCCTTCGCCCGGCAGACGGATGCGCGTGCCATCCTGCACCCCGGCCGGAATCTTCACCCGCAGGCGGCGGGTGACCTCCACCTGGCCCGCGCCATGACACTCCCGGCAGGGCGTGGTCACCACCTCGCCCGTCCCCTTGCAGCGCGGACAGGTGCTCACATTGACGAATGTGCCGAAAATGGTCTGCTGGCGCTGGCGCACCTGGCCCGCGCCGCCGCAGGTGGGGCAGCGCATGGGCTGGGTGCCCGGCTCCGCGCCCGTGCCATGACAGCGGGGGCAGGTCTCGTGTCGGGTGACCTCGATCTCCTTCTCCGTCCCCATCACGGCTTCTTCGAACTCGATGGTCAGATCGACGCGGATGTCCGCGCCCCGGGCGGGGCCCTGACGACGCCCGCCGCGGCCAAAACCGAATCCCGCGCCGAAGATCTCCTCGAAGATGTCGCCGATATCCGTGAATCCGCCGCCACCATAGCCGGGGCCGGGCCCGTAGCCGCCCGCGCCCGCTGCGCCCGAAACGCCCGCGTGGCCGTAGCGATCGTAGCGGGCGCGCTTCTGCGGATCGCCGAGCACTTCGTACGCCTCGTTGATCTCCTTGATGCGGGAGTCCGCATCCTCGCCCTTGTAGATGTCGGGATGATATTGCTTGACCAGTTTGCGATAGGCGCGTTTAATCTCCTCGGCGGAGGCCGAGCGGGAAACGCCTAGAATGTCGTAATAATCTCGTTTTGCCATAGATCTCGCTATAGGTTCCTCAATTCAAGTTCGCAATCATCACCTCTATGAGACGCAAAAAGGTGCGAGGAGGTTTCAGGAATGTTCCTCCTCGTTATCACCCCAACTGATGATCCACACGCTCAAAGCTGCCAAACCGATGGTGGCGACGGCCAGGGCCAGCCATTGTGCGGGCGTAAAGCCCACATGCCGGGCTGAGAAATAGAGGATAATCAGCATGCCCGCGGCTAGCAGGAGAAAAGACGCGAGGTTGGGATGGTCGTTCCAGAATTTTTTGATCATCATGGTTGGCGGTCACAGTCGACACGAGCGACTAGCTCATCGATACGGATGAAAACGCCGCGCGGCCGCGGCGGCGCGGGAAGCCGAGCACGTAATGCGTAATGCGTGATGCGTAATGACCTCACGGATTACGCATCACGCCCGTGGCAGGCTCGCCCAACTTTGGCTTTGCGAACCTTCAGCAACCAGCGACCATTCGATTTTCATAGCAATTAGCTCGCTTCGCGAGAAGCCATAAGCTCGTTCCAGGCGGCTTCCACCTGGGCCCTCAATTGATCCAGATCGCCGTCATTGTTGATGACCACGTCGGCCTCGCGCACCTTATGGGATTGCGGGCTCTGGGCGGCCATACGACGCAGGGCTTCATCTTTGTCCATGCCCTTCTGTCTCACCAGGCGATTGAGTTGGGTCTCGCGCGAGGCGGTCACCACCCAGATGGTGTCGCAGAGATGGCGCAGGCGGCTCTCTAGCAGTTTGATGGCCTCGATGGCGACGACTGGCTCGGCGGCTTCTTCGACGATCTCCGACACCCGCTGCTCCACAGCAGGATGCACGATGCGCTCCAGACGGCGAAGCTGGTTGGGATCGGTAAAGACGATATCCGCAAGCTTCGAACGATCGATGGAACCATCCGGGGCGAGGATGCCTTTGCCGAACGCGGCGACGACGTCGTCGTACGCGCAGCCGCCGGGAGCGATGGCTTCGTGGGCGACCTTGTCTGCATCCACGGGACGGGCGCCCAATTCATGCAAGATTTCCAGCACGGCGCTTTTGCCGACGCCGATATTGCCGGTCAGACCGATGACAATGGGACGTGAGGCGTTCATGACTGTCCTCCTGGACGGGATTCGGATTGAGAAAGGGGCTGGGATCCGTTCACGTCTATCATACCAAAGCAGCCCAACTTTCGATAAGTTCGTCCAGTTCGCGCTCGAGTGACTGGTAACGTTCTCCCAGGCGCTGAACGTCGTCGATGCGTTGGGCCAGGCTGGCCTGCTCCAGCGCCCGAGTCACTTCCTCCAGCTCGCGCTCCTTGGCGTGAATGCGGTCTTCGATGGCCTGGGCTTCCTGCTGGCGCTTTTCCTGTTCCTTGCGCTTGCGTCGCGCCTCGCGGGAGCGCTCTCGCGCATCCTGCTGACGCCCACTCTGCCCGCTCCGCCGCGTCTGAGGCTTCAATCGCTGTTCTTTCTCGGACAGGTAGGCGGAGTAGTTGTCCTCGTACGCGTGGAGGCGCTTCTCCTGGGGATCGATGACCCAAACCTGGGTGGCGATGGCGTCGATGAGATACCGGTCGTGAGAGACCAGGAGCACCGTGCCCTTGAAGTCGCGCAGCATGGCCTCCAGCACCTCCTGGGATTCGATATCCAGATGGTTGGTGGGCTCGTCCAGCACCAGAAAATTGACCTCCTGGCGGCTGAGTCGGGCCAGGGCCAGACGGCTGCGCTGCCCGCCGCTGAGGACGTCGATGGTTTTGAAGACCTCGTCGCCCGTGAACAGGAAACGGGCCAGGTAGGCGCGGGCTTCGCCGATGCTCAGCTTCGGGTCCGCCTCCATGAGCGCGTCCAGCACGGTCATCCCGGTCTGCAAGGCTTCCTGGGCCTGGGCCAGGTAGCCGATGCGCACGCTGGCGCCCACCCGCAGCCGCCCCTCCAGCGGGGAGATCTCTCCCAACAGGGTGCGGATAAAGCTGGTCTTGCCCGAGCCATTGGGCCCGACCAGGCCCGCTCGCTCCCCCCGCTTGAGCAGCAGGTCCTCCGCCCGAAAGAGGAGGCGATCGTCGGGGCCGGGCGGCGCGGGCGCTTCGTAGATATAACCGCCCGATCGCTCGCGACGGATGGGGGGCAGAGGCCGGACGCGGTAGCCCACGGCCAGACTCTCTGTTGATAACACCAGTTCGCCGCTGCGGATGCGGCTCATCATCTGCAAACGCATGGTTTGCCGCTGCCGCGGGGCCACAAGACGCTGACGCTGCAACAGCCGCTCCAGGCGCTTGCGACGGCCCCGAGCCTGTTTGCTCTTCTGCCCGGCGATATTGCGGCGGATGAATTCGGTCTCTTTGGCGATGAGGGCCTGCTGCGCCTCATACTCCTTCTGCATCCGCTCCAGCATGGCCTCCCGCTGGATGAGATAGTGGCTGTAATTGCCACGATAGACCGTCAGCCGCCCCCACATCATCTCCCAGATGCGGTTCATGACCTTGTCCAGGAAATAACGGTCGTGGGAGACGACGACCATCGCCCCCTCCCATTTCAGCAGCGCGTTTTCCAACCATTCGATGGCGGCCAGATCGAGATGGTTGGTGGGCTCGTCCAGCAGCAGGAGTTCGGGCTGGCGCAGGAGGATTTTGGCCAGCAGGGCGCGGGTGCGCTGCCCGCCGCTGAGTTGCGCCAGGGGCTGGTCGAATTGTTCGGGCCGGAACCCCAGGCCCGTCAGGGTCTGGCGGATGCGGACGGGATAGTCGTAGCCGCCCCTGGCCTCGAAGGCGTGCTGACGCCGGGCGTAAAGCGCCAGCGCCTCCTGCGCGATGTCGGGATTCGGATGGGCCATGCGCGCTTCCAGTTCGGCCAGCTTCCGCTCCTCGGCGATGAGATCGCTGAAGACCTCCAGCATGTCCTCCCACAGGGTTTTGGCGCCCGCGGGCGGCGGCTCCTGCGGCAGATAGCCGATGGTCAGACCCCGGCGACGGTGCACCTCCCCGGCGCTGGGCTCCAGTTCGCCCGCCAGGATGCGCAGCAGGGTGGTCTTGCCCTCGCCGTTGGGGCCGATGAGACCGATGCGGTCCCCGCGCGAGATGACGCAATTCACCCCCTGGAACACGTCCAGCGGGCCAAAGGACATGGCGAGATTCCGGGCGGTCAACAAACTCATAGCTTTTCATTATACAATCATTCGTCGGTGGAGGGGAGTTTGTGTTTTGATAAAATGTAGGATATAGTTGATTGGATAGCCAGCATTTTCTGGCGTAAAACCATCTATTTCAAAAAGGATTGACCCATGAGTGACGAACAAAAAACCGTCCAGACCGACGACGTTGTTTCCATCGAATACACCCTGACCGACAGCCAGGGCAATGTCATCGATTCCTCCGAGGGCATGGAGCCCCTGGAATACCTCCACGGCCACAACAACCTCATCCCCGGCCTCGAAAAAGAGCTGACCGGCATGAGCGTGGGTGAAGAGAAGAGCGTCACCGTGCCGCCCGAGGAAGCCTATGGCCCCCGGCACGAAAACGCCACCCAAATCATCCCCAAAGAAGCCTTCCCTCCCGACATGGAAGTGGAGCCGGGCATGGGCCTGCAAATGCGCGACACCCAGACCGGCCAGATCTTCGAGGTCTACGTGACCGAAATCCGCCCTGAGGGTGTCGTGGTGGACTTCAACCATCCCCTGGCGGGCGAGACCCTGCACTTCGACGTGAAGGTCGTGGGCATTCGCCCGGCCACACCCGACGAGATCGCGCACGGCCACGTGCATGGCGAAGGCGGCCATCACCACTAATTTCTGGTCGAGCGCAACTGCTAACGCACCCCGGTTAACAAACCACAAAGTACACGTCCAGAAATGAGTTCCCGGTTTTGGTGCTCACCGACTCAAGTCGGGCGCTTCAGGCCTGCGGCCAGACCCCCTCTTCCTCTCCCCCGCAAGCGGGGGAGAACAGCGGAAGGGGATCAGATGACGGCCTTCGTCGTCCAAAACGACGACAGACAAAAGGGTCGCCGAAGGGCGACCACCGGCGCCATCGAATCCTCTTTCCTTATTTCCTCCCCCGCCCGTCTCGAAGCGGGGGAGGAAGCAAAGGAGGTCTCTTTTTTCTTCCCAAAAAAACGGCGAACAGAACCCGCCCGTCTCGAAGCGGGGGAGGAAGCAAAGGAGGAGGCTTGCGCCTAAAGAGCCTGAGTTCACTCGGCCAGTGTTGCTAGAAACGACGCCCCCTCAAGGGGGCTTTCAGAGCCAGCCCGCGCCCAAAGCCGGGTTTACCCGGCGTGGTTTTGTAGCCCGGCGCTTCAGCGCCGGGTGGAGCCCGCATGACCGAATTCCTGATGACAACGCGATTTGCCAAAATTTTAGGACGCGCCCGTGTCTTCGTGGTTTTTGCCTTGCTATGATTGGGTGCGTGTATAATTATTTTTTTAATTTGGAATTGCTGCTTCGTCCGGTGCGCCTCCGGGCGCCGGCTTCACCGCCCGCACCAGACTCGTCTTCAGGCACGCGGCCCACAGGTCGCGCAGTTCCAGAAAGATATGATGGCGATGCCGCCAGTATTGCGTCTGGTAGAACAGCATCCGCAACAGGTAACCCAACGCGGCGATGAGGTGCATCAGGGCCACTTGCAGGCCGGGGTAGCGGGTGCGCAGGTCCAGGTCGAGGGAGTCGATATTGTGGGCGTAGAACTCGGGCCCGAGCTGGCGGGCGCTGCCGCCAATGTGATGGGTGACGTGAACGCCAGGCAGACACATGACGCCATACCCCGCCCCCCGCACCCGACGACACAGCTCCACGTCCTCGGAATACATGAAATAACGCTCGTTCATCAGCCCGGCCGCGTCCAGCGCCTCTCGACGGATGAGCATGCACGCACCCGACACCCAATCCACCGGGATGGGATCGCCGCTTTCGTACAGGGAGCGGGGCAGCCACAGGCCCTTGAATCGCCGGGGAAAAAGGCGGTAGAGGAAGGTGGCGAAGTTGAAGATGGTGGTCAGGGAGGGATCGTACCCGGCCGCGCCGCCCTGCACCTTGCCTTTGGCCCCCTGCAGGCGCGGGCCCGCCACGCCCACCTGGGGATGCGCGTCCATGAACGCCAGCATCTCGGCCAGGGCGTTGGGGGGCAGTTCGGTGTCGGGATTGAGCAGGAGGATGTAACGGCCTCGGGCCTGGCGGATGCCCTGGTTGTTGCCGGCGGCAAAGCCGCGATTCACCTCGTTGGCGATGATAGTCACCTGGGGATAGCGCGCTCGCACCAGGGCCAGGGAATCATCGGTGGACGCATTGTCCACCAGCACGACCTCCATCGTCCAATCCCCCTGCGCGGCGAAAAGGCTGTCCAGGGCCGCAGGCAGATACGCGGCCGCGTTCCAGTTGACGATGATGACGGAGAGGTCCACCGTCGTCTGGGCCCTCTCGGCCCGAGGGGGCAAGGCAGGATGCGTGTCCACCGCGGCCATGATTATGCGACGTAGCCCAATCCTTGCAGGCGCTCGCGGATGGCCCGTGCCTCTTCCTCGGTCAGTTCGATGCCCGAGCCAGAGGTCAAATCCCCATCCTCATCCTCATACCGCACCGGCTTTTCGGCGATGGCGGGCTCGAACGCGTCCAGCAGGGGCTTGCCGTCCATTTCCCGAGGGATGGGCGTATCCAGCAGGTGGAGGATGGTGGGCGCCAGGTCGATGAGCTGCGCACCCTCCAGCCGCACGCCCGGGCGGACGCCATGCCCGTAGAAGATGACGACGCCCTCGATGATATGCGTGCCCGTCTGATCCAACGCGTAGGCCGCGCCATGTCGCCCGAATTTCTGCTTCGTGCCGAAGATGGGGCCGTCCGGGTTCATATCATAATCTTTGACCGCCAGATATTTGTCATCCACCCAGCGGATGAGCAAATCGGGTGCCCGGTCCAGCATCGGGCCGGTGTAGATCTCCTCCCGGCGCATGACCTGAGCCACCATGGGCTCGCCCGTGTCCGGGTCCCGCAGCGCATAGAGGGCCTGGGTGAGCTCGGCGATGAAGTCATCCACCTGGTCGGGAGGAATGACGCCTTCCGGGTCCCGGCCCTGGATATTCAGGTTGATGTTGCCCAGGTTGCCCACGGCGTAGGCTTTCGTGCGGCTCCAGTCGATCTCGGCCTGTTCCATGAAGGTTTCCACCGCGGCGTGGGCGCCGGTAAAGCGCTTGAGAAAGCCTTTCACGCCCACGGGCAAATAGCGTTGCGCCAGGTAAAAGCTGTTCTTCACGGCCTTGCGGGCCACCCGCCGCGCCCGATCCCCGACTGACAACTCCTTCCCCTGCTTATAGTGCAGCCAGCCCTGACGGGCCAACCAGCGGTCGAGATAGACGGTCTTGGCGATGGGCCCGGCCCCGTGGTCCGACATGACGATGAGGGTGACGTCCTCGGGCAGGGCGCCCACCAGCCTGGCCAGATGCCCGTCGATGCGCTTGTACACCTGGAGGATGGCGTCGTGGTTGGGCTGACTGGGGTCAGCCATGAGATGCCAGGAGCAGTGCTGGATGGCGTCGGTTTCCATCTCCACCCACATGTAGAAATCCAGCGGCTCCCGGTCGATGGTGCGCCACAGCAACTCGAAGCGCTTGTCCACGCCCTCCAGGGTCTCTTTCAGGTATTGGGCGTGGGATTTGCCCACGGTGCTGACGGCGATGAAGTGGACATCGTTGACCTCGGCCTTGAGCTCAGGCGGATAGGTGTAGGCCGAATCCAGGCCCGGCGTGTCCAGTCCCGAAATGAGGAAGCCGTTGACCGGTTCGGGGGGGAAGGTCATGGGCACATTGACCACGCCCACGCGGCGGCCAGCATCCGACAGGATGCGCCACAGGCTGCGGCCCGAGCGCAGGGACGCGTTGGTGAGCTCCTGCTTGTAGGTGCCAGGGATGCGGCGCACGAAGTCGAAGATGCCGTGCTTGCCCGGATTGAGGCCGGTGAGGAAGCTGGTCCAGGCCACCGCGGTGAGGAATTGGATGGTGGAGCGCAGGCCTCCGGACGCGCCGCCCGCCTGGAGTCGAGCCAGGGTGGGCAGATGACCCTGGTCAATCCAGGGTTGGAGCAGGGTCCAGGGCACGCCATCGAGGCCGATGACCCAGACGCGTTGGGAGGGAGGAGGAAGGGGGTTGGTGTCGGGCATGGGGAGTCAGGGATCTATGATCGAGAATAATCTTTCTCAGCCAGGGTGGCGCGGGAAGCCAATCACGTAATGCGTAATGCGTGATGCGTAACGACCTCACGTTTCACGCATTACGTTTCACGCATCACGTCAGTAGCAGACTCGCCCAACGTGGGCTTTGAGTTGCTTTTGCAAACCCACGCAACGCTATTTTCAGAACAGCACCGAATGTTAGCACGAGCGCACTTGTCCCGCCAATTCTCATCCCCGAATCTATGGCTCCTCGCCCAATTGCACCTGCACCTGCATGGGCTTGCCATCGCGGATGATATCCAGCGTCACCGTCTGGCCCACTTCGGTTTTCTCTTGCAGGTAGGCGTCCAGATCCTCCCAGCTTTTCAGGGGCACGCCGTCGATGGCCACGAGGATATCGCCGCCCACGAGATAGCGGGTGTTGCCCAGAATGATCTCATCGGTGGCGGGGCGGATGCCCGCGCGCAGCGCGGGGGAGTTCTCGTAGATTTGGGCGATGAGCAGACCGTGATCCACGGGCAAGTCCAGCGACTTGGCCAGATAGGGCGTGATCTCGTAGCCCAGATGCTCGATGCCCAGCCAGGGATGCGCGTAACGCCCCTTTTCGATGAGCACGGGCGCCACGCGTTTCGCCTTGTTGATGGGAATGGCCAGGCCCACGCCCGCGTTCGCGCCCGTGGGCGAGTAGATGGCGGAAATCACGCCGATGACCCGGCCCGAGGAATCGAGCAAGGGACCGCCCGAATTGCCACGGTTGATGTCCGCGTCCGTCTGGATGACCCCGCGCAGCACCCGGCCTTCCTTCACCTTGATGGTGCGATCCAGGGCGCTGATCACGCCCATGGTCATCGTGCGCTGAAATCGGCCGAAGGGGTTGCCGATGGCGACGACGATCTGCCCCACATTCAACGCGTCCGAATCGCCCTGGGGGATGGACTGGATGTTGGGAGGGACGTCGTTCACATGGAGCACCGCCAGGTCATTGGAGGGATCCACCCCTACAATCTTCGCGCTGGTGACCAGGCCCGGGCCGAAGGACACGTCGATGGTGTGCGCGTCCTCGACCACATGATAATTCGTGACGATATGACCCTGGTCATCCCACAAAAAGCCCGAGCCCGCGCCGCTTTCGGGGATGACGCCCCAGAAGAAGTCGCGGCGCAGGATCTGAGTGGTGATGTTCACCACCGCGGGGGCCGTCTGACGATAAATGCCCGTCAGACGCGCTTCCAGGGCTGCGGCCACATCCCCTTGCACCATCGTTCCCCCACCGGATGCACGCGAGGATGGTGTGAGCGTTGGAGGGGGTTGGGGCGTGGCTGTCGGCGTGGGCGTGGGGGTGGGAGAGGACGCCACCGCGACGATTCGACTTTCGCCCAATTTCACGCCCAGGCCATACCCCAAACCGCACGCAAAGACGACCGCCGTCAGAAAAAAGAGGAGCCAGAGGAACCGGGAACGGGACATGAGGTTAGTATACTCCCCTGTCTGAGGATTGCCAATTGATCTGTGCCCCGATGCGGGGTTCATCGATGTGTCGGATTCATATCCTGTAACTACTAAGGTGTCGCCACCACTTTTTGCCACGAAGACACGAAGAAAAGCAAAGGCACGACGTGTTTTTCTTTATTTTCCCTTCGTGTCTTCGAAAAACTTCGAGCCTTCGTGGCTTTTTGCGGCCTAGAGCCTGTTATGAATTTATCGCCAATTTGGCGTGATTTTGTGGATGACGCGCGTTTCAATTCGCCACGGATGAAGCTGATGCGGCGGATCAACACGGATTTTTACGGAAAAAGATGGCATTCTTTTGAAAAAAACCGCGGAAATCCGCTTCATCCGCGTTATCTGCGGCGAATTTTAACCTCCGATGCGGCGATCTTGGCCTTTGAAGGCGGCAAAGTGCATAACAGCCTCTGGGCGCGGGCTGGCTCTGAAAGCCCCCTTGAGGGGGCGTCGTTTCTAGCCCGGAGGTTCACCTCCGGGGCGCCAGGCGCAACGCGCCCATAATTTGGGTCGCACCCGAGAAAGGAGGTCGCGTCCAAAAATTTTGGCAAATCGCGTTGTCATCAGGAATTCGGTCATGCGGCTCCACCCGGCGCTGAAGCGCCGGGCTACAAAACAACGCCGGGTGAACCCGGCTTTAGAGCCTGTTATGAATTTATCGCCAATTTGGCGTGATTTTGTGGATGACGCGCGTTTCAATTCGCCACGGATGAAGCTGATGCGGCGGATCAACACGGATTTTTACGGAAAAAGATGGCATTCTTTTGAAAAAAACCGCGGAAATCCGCTTCATCCGCGTTATCTGCGGCGAATTTTAACCTCCGATGCGGCGATCTTGGCCTTTGAAGGCGGCAAAGTGCATAACAGCCTCTGGGCGCGGGCTGGCTCTGAAAGCCCCCTTGAGGGGGCGTCGTTTCTAGCCCGGAGGTTCACCTCCGGGGCGCCAGGCGCAACGCGCCCATAATTTGGGTCGCACCTTTTGCATCGAGTCAGGTTGCACGACGCCAGGGATTTGCATACACTTGAGATGAGTTTTTTCGCCCGCCTTTCCCGCAATGGGGGCATTGTGAACGGATCCAGGAAACAAACGTATGCGCTCCCCACGCCCTATCTGCCCGTCTACGCGGCGTTGGCGCTGGCCGCGGGCGTGGTCGTGGGCTATGGTCTGATGGAACGGGGGAAGTTCACCTGTGCGGGCGAACAACTGACGCCCGACCCTCTCTGGCTGTTGATTCCGGCCCTGCTTCCGCTGCCCCTGCTGTGGTGGGGCAGGCGTCGGCGACGGGTGTTGATCCCCGCCGTGGCCGTGATTTTCGTGCTGTTGGGCGCATGGCGTTACCTGTCACATCCGTTCGAACCCTGCTTCCCTCCCAACGCCCTGGTCCACTACCACGCGGAGGACGTGTATGGCCGCCCGCGAGTGATGGAAGGCGTTATCGTCAGTTATCCGGTCGTGCGGGAGAGCGGCGCGCAGTACATCGTGCGGATGGATGCCATCTGGGATGGCGAGGAGAAGCTGCGCGTGACGGGCCAGGCGCTGGTGAAAACGGAGGACGCCGGGTTTCAGTACGGCGATCGGGTGAAGGTGCGCGGGGTTCCCACCGCACCCCCGGTCTATCCCGGCTTCGACTATCGCCGCTATCTGGCCCGCAAGAATGTGCACACCCTCATCCGCCGGGCGACGTTACACCGCCTGGCCGAGGATCAGGGCAATCCGATGCTGGCGGCGCTGTACGCGGTGCGAGCGCGGGCCAGCGCCCTGCTGGACCAACTGATGCCGCAGCCCTACGCGGCCCTGGCCAACGGCATGATCCTGGGCATCGAAAGCGGCATCCCTCGCGAGCTCTACGCGAAATTCAATCTCACGGGCACATCCCACGTCATCGTCATCAGCGGCTCGAATATCGCGCTGGTCTCCGCCATCCTCCTCCTGCTTTTCGCCGCCATGACGCGGGGGCGCAAGAAGCTGGCGGCCCTGTTCACCCTGGCGGGCATCGGGCTTTATGTGTTGCTGGTGGGGGCGGACGCGGCCGTCGTGCGGGCGGGGATCATGGGCGGGCTGTATGTGATCGCCATGGCGCTCAACCGCCAGAGCGCGGCCATCATCTCCCTGTTCGTGGCCGGATTGGTCATGCTGTTGATCAACCCCCTCACCCTGTGGGATGTGGGTTTTCAGTTGAGCTTCATGGCTACGTTGGGATTGATTCTGTTCAGCCAGCCTTTGCAAGCCCGGTGGGATCGCTGGGTGGGAAAACGGCTTCCCCGCATGGCCAATAATCTTCTGGCCGAGGGCCTGCTCATCACCCTGGCCGCGCAGATCACGACGATGCCGCTGGTGGTGCATTATTTCGGGCGACTCTCCATCATCTCCTTCCTGGCCAACCTGCTCATCATCCCCGCCCAGCCGCCCATCATGATCGCCGGGGGAGCCGCCATCGCCCTGGCTGCGGTCTTCTTCCCTCTGGGCCAGCTCATCGCGCTCATTCCCTGGGGCAGCCTGTGGTGGACGGTGTTCGTGGTGGCGCGTATGGCCGCCATCCCCTGGGGCTCGGTGGAGGTGGGCGCGTTCGGGCGGATGCTGGCTGCGCTGTACTACGTTCTCTTCCTGGCCGGATTTCTGTGGTGGCTGCTGCGGCAGGAGCAGGGCGCGCGGGCGTTGATTCCGCCTGCATATCGCCCGGCGTTGACGTTCGCCCTGCTCGCCGCGAGCACCGTCATCCTCAGCTTTTGGGTGGGCGCGACCGCATGGGCGGCCCGGCCCGACGGACGGCTGCACGTGCGTCTGCTGGGCCTCGGCGAGGGCGTCGCATGGCAAATCATCACGCCGTCCGGCAAGCGCGTCCTGCTGGTGGATGCGAAGTCCGCGGAAACGCCGCTCCCGACCATCCTCAGCGCCCTGCCGGGCGGCGACGCGCTCGATCTGGTCATTGCAGAAGGCGCGGGCGAAGCGCCCCATCTGGCCGCGCGGGCCATCATCCCGCCCGAGGCCCCGTTGCAGCCCGGCTTCGTCATCCGTCTGGACGAAAGCGTGACACTGACGCTGTTGGCCGCGCCTGCGGACGAGCCCCGGCTCTTCCGCCTGACTTACGGCGACTTCTCCATGCTCCTGCCCCTGACCAACAGCCAAACCACCCAGGCCGACTGGCTGAGCCGCGGCCTGCTGACCCCGGTCGCGCTGATGGTGACGCCCTGGCCTGGCGCCCGCGCCTGGCCTCATCCCGACCTGCTGACCGCACTCCAGCCCCAGACCATCCTCCAGCCCCAGGGAACCACCTACCCTCCGGGCGTGCAGCGGGCGCTGGACGCGCATCCGGACCTGGTGCGCATTCCCCGCGACGCCATCATCGAGATCATCATCGACGGCGAACGCTTCGAGCTGCGCCAACAGGATTATGCGCCAGATGCGCTTCTAATTCAACGCTAATGCTTTTCATACCTGCATCTAACCTTTTCGGGATAAGGTGCATCTAAGAAAATGTCGCGCGGGGCAGCGCTTCGCGCCCAGGGGTTGACGAAACCCCCTTTCCTGTCTTATGATAGGAAATCCTGAATGAGCATCCCATCCGGGGGACAAACACCATGCCTTTGTACGAATACCATTGCAATCAGTGTCACGTCGATTTCGAAGTGAGACGATCTTTCTCCGATACGGGCACGCCAGCCTGTCCTGTCTGCCATGACAGCGCCCATGTGACCCGTAAATTCTCAGCGCCCGCCATTGTTTTCAAGGGATCGGGCTTCTATGTGACCGATTCGCGCGGCAAGAACGCGGCAGGCGCGCCCGCGAAGCGGGCCTCGTCCAACGGCAATGGCGCCGGCGCCAGTGTGGAAACCCCCTCTTCCTCCAGTTCCTCCGCGGAAAAAGCGAAGGCTGGCAAGGACTGACGGATGGATCTCTCCCGGTTTCAATTTCGTCGCGACGATCTCTCATGAGGGAGATCGTTTTTATTTTGAGCGTAACTGCTAAGGTATCGCCACCACTTTTTGCCACGAAGACACGAAGAAAAGCCAAGGCACGACGTATTTTCCTTGATTTTTCCTTCGTGTCTTCGAAAAACTTCGAGCCTTCGTGGCTTTTGGCGGCCTAAAGTCAAGTACGTTAGCAGTTACTTTTGAGCTCGAAATTCTTTGGCAAAATGATCTCTAAATTACAATCGAGTATTGCGATTCCAAGCGAACTATGGTATAGTGCTTTCGTTGGCGTGGGGTAACATCCATTACCCTTGGGAAGCCATCAAATCTCTCGCCCCTCTCCCCTTTTGTGACACCTGTGAACATTATGAGGTCAAAACATGAGTCAAACATTCACGGATTTAGGCTTAACCCCGGAACTTATCGCGGGGCTCGAAGCAATGGGTCTGGAAAAACCGACTGCCCTCCAGACCGAAATCATCCCGCACATCCTCGCCGGTCGGGATATCCTTTCTGAAGCGCCCTCGGGCAGTGGACGCACCACCGCATATGCTCTCCCCATTCTGCAAACCCTGGACGTGGAAACGCCGGGTGCACAGGTTTTGGTGTTGGTTGGGGGCAGCGATAACGCGCTCCGGGCGGGCTCCCTCTTCCAGAAGCTCAATCCCCACAAAGAGCTACGCGTGGTTTCGCTCTACGCGGGTCGTTCCCTGGCCCGGGAAGCGGAGCAACTGGATGAGACCGCGGCCATCATCATTGGCACGCCCCCCCGTATCCGCGAGCACGTCAATCGTGAGGCGCTGAGCCTGGAGCATGTCCAGTTCGTGGTCATCGAGGACATCGATTACCTGCTCTCTCGTCGTCAGCAAACCGTCATCGAAGAGCTTTTCGACATGATGCCCGCGGGGCGGCAGACCACCCTCTTCGCGGCCAAGGTCGAAGAAGCCCTGCAGGATTTCGCGGACGAGCATCTCTTCGAACCGGTCATGATTCAGCGGGAGCCGGTGGCCATCACTGTGCCCCTGATCAATCACCGCTATCAGGCCATCCCTTCGGGCGATAAAGAAGATGCCCTCATTCGTCTGCTCGATGGCGAAAACATCTCCCGCGCCCTGATCTTCGCCAGCCTGCGGCCTCAGGTCGAGGATATCGCTTTCGATCTGAACACGCGCGGCTACAATACCGCCGCCATCCATCTGGGGATGGATGCGGGCGAGCGAGACGCTGCGGTGCGGCGATGGCGGGAAGGCGTGCTGGAGTTTCTGGTGCTGACCGACGCCGCCGGGGAAGACCTGATGCTGGAATCCCCCTACGTCATCAGCTACGACGTGGCACCCGATATCCAGAGCTATGTGGCTCGCTCCCGGCTGGTGGAGGAGAACGGCGTCCACTTCAGCCTGGTTCTGGGACGGCATCGGGCTTTGCTCAACGAGATCGAAACCCATCTGGGACAGCGCATCCGCGCGGTGCTCTCGCCCACCCGGGCCAGCGTCGTCGCCCAGAAAGCGGAAACCTACAAGAAACGCATCAAGGCCATCGTCCACCGCGAACATCTGGAACCGTACATGCTTCTGCTCAACGATCTGGCCAAAGAGGGCATCGACTGGTCCGAGATCGCCGCGGCCGCCGTCATCCTCAGCCAGAAGCCGGGCGAGACGGAACGCGTCTTCGAGCGCCAACGCCCGCAACATCAATACGAGCAGCGCCGTTACACCGGCGGCTCCTCCTACCGGCCCTCGCCTCGCCCCCAACAGCGCGAGCGCATCTATGAGGACCGCGAGGTGGAGGAAGGTTATGTGCGGCTGGTGATGGACGCCGGGTATGACATCGGCGTGCGGCCCAAGGATATCGTGGGTGCTATCGCCAACGAGGCCAATGTGCCGGGCCGGGCCGTGGGCAACATCGACATCCGCGACCGCTTCACCTACATCGAGGTGCAGGAGGAGTACGTGGATCGCATCCTGCAGCGCGTGCCCTCCACCCGCCTGCGCGGCCGCACCGTCACCTTCCGCAAGGTGTAGCGGGCGCACTCGCGCCGATACGGATGAAAACGCCTCGCGGCCAGGGCGGCGCGGGAAGCCAATGCCGTAATGCGTAATGCGTGATGCGTAACGACCTCACGGATTACGCATTACGCCTCACGACGGCGGCAGACTCGCCCAACGTGGGCCTGGCGATCTTAATCCTAATCCTGATCCGAATCCTATTTTCATAGCAGGCGCCACGCGCGGCAGCGCGCCGATACCGATGAAAATGAGAACGCAGATGACGCAGATGCAACGCTGATTTCCGCAGATAATCTTTAGTCTTCAGTCTTTTTTCTTCGTGCCTTCGCTTTCCTTCGCGCCTTCGTGGCTCTATTTTCATAGCAGGCGACACGAGCGATAGCTCGCCGATACGGACGAAAATGAGAACGCAGATGACATGGATGCTTCGCATCGCAGATTTCCGCAGATGATTTTTACAGATTTTTTTCTTTTTATCTGCGTTCATCCGTTTCAATCTGCGTCATCTGCGTCCTCCAAATCTATTTTCAAAGCAGGAACCCAAACCATGCGTCTTTCCCTCCGCAAACCCAAAGAAGACACCTGGGAAGTCGAGGATTTTATCTGGCTCGAAAACATCGGTGACGAGCACCTGATGCTGCATCTGAAGTCGGGCGATCTGCGCCTGGACAAGGGCCGACGCTATCGTTTCCGCAGAGATATCCTCGACGATCCTCAGATACATGCACTGCTCGACGCCCGAAAGCTCGCCATTCGGGAAGAAGCATGATCCATTTCCCCACGCCATTGACCGCCCGCTTCGCTTTTCAGCCCTGCGGGCGGTTTGTTTTGCCTTATGTTTCCGCGCACATTTTCTCCTGCATACCGATCTCGGCGTAGTAATGTGATGGCCACCCGCGGCATGGTGGCCACCAGCCAGCCCCTGGCCGTGCAGGCTGGCCTGGATATCTTGAAGTTGGGCGGCAACGCGGCCGACGCCGCGGTCGCGGTCGCGGCCATGCTCAATGTGGTGGAGCCCATCTCCACAGGCATCGGCGGCGATATGTTCGCGCTCTATTGGGATGCGAAGACCCGCCTGGTCACGGCATTGAATGGGTCGGGCCGAGCGCCCGCGGGCGCATCCATCGAGGCGTTGAAGGGACTGGGATACATGCGGATGCCCACCTACACGGGCCATGCGGTCAGCGTGCCCGGCGCGGTCGCGGGCTGGAGCGACCTTCTGGCCCGACATGGGCGCATGACCCTGACCGACGTCCTGCAACCCGCCATCGAGACCGCGGAACGCGGCTACCCCGTCACTGAACTCATCGCCCGCGGCTGGGCGACCCAGGTGAAGAAACTCCTGCGCTCGCCCGATTGGATCAGCGGCGACCTGGACAACGGTCCGCCGCAACCCAGCGGCAACGAACTTCTCATCGATGGCCGCGCCCCCCGGCCAGGTGAAATCATTCGTCTGCCCACCCTGGCGGAAACCCTGCGCGGCATCGCAGCCGAGGGCAAGGATTATATCTACCGCGGGGAATTCGCGCACCGACTCAGCGAGCACGTGCAGCGTTATGGCGGCTGGATCACGCCCGAGGACATGGCCGCGCACCATAGCACGTGGGATGCACCCCTCACCGCGAACTATCGCGACGTGACCCTGTACGAATGCCCGCCCAATGGTCAGGGACTGGCCGCGATCCTGGCGGTGAAGCTGGCGTCAGGCTTCGATCTGGCCGGGATGAGCGAGGCGGATCGGGCGCACATCATGATCGAGTGTATGCGGCTGGGCTTCGCCGACGCCCTGCAATGGGTGTGCGATCCCGCGCAGGTGGCGATCCCGCTGGATGAGCTCCTCAGCCGGGATTACATCGACGCCCGGCGGCAGTTCATCCGCATGGAGCGGGCGAGTCGATCGGTCACGCATGGTTTCCCCCGCGTGCCCAAACCCCAGGGCGCGGACACCGTCTATCTCAGCGTCGTGGATGGCGAGGGCAACGCGTGCAGCTTCATCAATAGCCTGTACATGGGCACAGGGTCGGGATTGGTCGTGCCTGGCACGGGCGTGGCCTTGCAAAATCGCGCTGCACTCTTCGCCCTGGATCCCGAGCATCCCAACGCCCTCGCGCCCAACAAACGCCCTTACCACACCATCATCCCCGCCATGCTCACCCGTGGGAATGAGCTGCTCGCCAGCTTTGGCGTCATGGGCGGGTTCATGCAGCCGCAGGGGCATTTTCAGGCGCTGGTGAACATGATCGATCTGGACATGTCGCCGCAAATGGCCCTGGATGCACCCCGATGGCAGCTCAACGCGGGCGCGGGCGGCGGCATGGGCGCGCACGAACCAGGCGGCCTTGTCCTCATCGAGGAAGGCTGGGATTTCGCCACCCTGGCCGAGTTGGGCCGTCGAGGGCATCACATCTCGCCCGTGGATGGCTTCCGTCGCGGCCTCTTCGGCGGCGGCCAGATCATCTGGCGCGATCCCGAAACGGGCGTGCTCATCGGCGGCAGCGATCCTCGGAAGGATGGCTGTGCGGCGGGTTGGTAAGACGTGGTAGTAACGCAAGCCGTCTTGCCTGGACGGGCGTGTCCTAAATTTTGGCAAATCGCGTTGTCATCAGAAATTCGGTCATGCGGGCTTCACCCGGCGCTGAAGCGCCGGGCTACAAAACAACGCCGGGTGAACCCGGCTTTAGAGCCTGTTATGAACTTATCGCCAATTTGGCGTGATTTTGTGGATGACGCGCGTTTCAATTCGCCACGGATGAAGCAGATGCGGCGGATCAACACGGATTTTTACGGAAAAAGAGTAACTGCTAACGTACTTGACTTTAGGCCGCCAAAAGCCACGAAGGCTCGAAGTTTTTCGAAGACACGAAGGGAAAATAAGGAAAAACACGTCGTGCCTTTGCTTTTCTTCGTGTCTTCGTGGCAAAAAGTGGTGGCGACACCTTAGTAGTTACGAAAAAGATGGCATTCTTTTGAAAAAATCCGCGGAAATCCGCTTTATCCGCGTTATCTGCGGCGAATTTTAACCTCCGATGCGGCGATCTTGGCCTTTGAAGGCGGCAAAATGCATAACAGCCTCTGGGCGCGGGCAGGCTCTGAAAGCCCCCTTGAGGGGGCGTCATTTCTAGCCCGGAGGTTCACCTCCGGGGCGCCAGGCGCAACGCACCAATAATTTGGGGCGCACCCTGCCTGGACCCCGCATACATGGCAGACTTCCGGGAGGTGGCGACAGGGTTTGGGGCAAAATGAAGCGTTTAGCGCCACCTCCCGGAGGTCGTCTGCGTCGCTAAATTTCTGGAACGCCTTCCTGTCCCCCGGTCTTTGACAATCCGGGGGACTTTTCGTATCATCGGCATTTGCACGTACATGATTCCTGATATCTTCCCCATCGCACACGACGCATCATGTTGAAAGACCTTTGGCGCGAATGGTTGCGCGTTTCCAGGCATATCGGCAGCTTCAACGCCCGTGCGCTGATCACGCTGATCTACTTCACCATCCTGGCCCTGTTTGGCATTCCCATGCGCCTGTTGGGAGACCCCATGGGCGTGAAGAAGCAGCCACAGAGCAGTGCCTGGCATGAACGCGCGACGCGCGACCTCGACCTGGAAACAGCCAGGCGCCAGGGCTAGCGAACTGGTCTCCCTTGCCCCTATGTACATTTTAGGCGTTTCCTGCTTCTATCACGACAGCGCCGCCGTCCTGATCAAGGATGGCGAACTCGTCGCGGGGTCGGACGAGGAGCGCTTCAGCCGCATCAAGCACGACAACGGCTTCCCGCATCACGCCATTCAGTTTTGCCTGGATCACGCAGGCATTCAGGCGGGAGACCTGGATTACGTCGTTTTCTACGAAAAGCCCCTGCTGAAATTCGACCGCATCCTGCGTTCGGGCCTGGCCGCCTGGCCCAAATCATGGCTCGCCTTTCGCGAGGCCCTCATCACCTGGATGAATGAGAAGCTATGGATCAAGGCCCTGCTGCAGGAGGCCCTGCCCGACGTCCCCAAGGACCGCTTCCTCTTCGTCGAACATCATCTCTCCCACGCAGCCAGCGCCTTCTTCGCGTCGCCTTTCGAGGAGGCCGCCATCGTCACCCTGGATGGCGTGGGCGAATGGACGACAACCACCATCGGCAAGGCGACGGCTGATTGGACGGGCCAGGGGCAAAACCGCATCGATTTACTGGAGGAAACCCGCTTCCCCCACTCCCTGGGCCTGCTCTACTCCGCGTTCACGGCCTTTTTGGGCTTTCGGGTGAACAATGGCGAATACAAGGTCATGGGCATGTCTCCCTATGGCCGGCCCCGCTATCTGGATCGGGTGGAAAAGGTCGCCAGGCTTTACGATGACGGCTCCTTCTGGCTGGATATGGATTACTTCCAGTTCCATTACTCCGCCACCCGCACCTTCAGCGACAAATTCATCGAGCTCTTCGGCGAGCCGCGCCAACCCGAATCCGATTTCTACACCCTTTCCACCAACCCGGACAAGGATTATCCCGGCTGGGATGACGCCGTGGCCTGGCAGAACCAGCACTACGCGGATGTGGCCGCCAGCATCCAGCGCTTCACCGAAGAAGCCATCCTCAAACTGGTGCGTCACGCCCATGAGCTGACCGGCAGCAAGAACCTGGCTATGGCCGGGGGCGTGGCCCTGAACTCCGTGGCCAACGGGCGCATTCAGCGGGAAGGCCCCTTCGAAAATATCTACATCCAACCCGCCGCGGGCGATAACGGCGGCGCTTTGGGCGCGGCCCTCTACGCCTACCACGTCCTTTTGGGCCAGCCCCGCAAATTCGTCATGGAGCACGCCTATTGGGGCGAATCCTTCAGCGAAGACCACATTCGATCTTTCCTCGACGCCGAGGGGATTCCCTATGAGTATGTCGAGGATGAGAACGAGCTGACGAATCGGGTGGCGCAGGCGTTGGTGGAGGGGCGGGTGGTCAGCCTTTACCAGGGCCGCACCGAATGGGGCCCGCGGGCGTTGGGCAATCGATCCATCCTGGCCGATCCCCGCCGGGCGGAGATGAAGGAGATCGTGAATACGAAGATCAAGTTCCGCGAGCCCTTCCGCCCCTTTGCGCCCGTCGTTTTGGAGGAAGCCGCGTCCGATTTCTTCGAGATCGAAGCGCCCGAAAAACAGTTCATGCCCCGGTTCATGCTCATGGTCGCGCCCGTGAAGCGGGACAAGTGGGACGTCATTCCCGCCACCACCCACGTGGGCGGCAGCGGACGCCTGCAAACCATTCGCGAAGCGTGGAATCCCCGCTATTATCATATCGTCCGCAAGTTTGGCGAGGCCACGGGCGTGCCCGTGGTGCTGAACACCAGCTTCAACCTGCGCGGCGAGCCCATCGTCAATTCGCCCGCCAATGCTTACAACACCTTCAGCAACAGCGGCATCGATCTCCTGGCTCTGGATAAATTTCTGATCACCCACAAACGCCATAGTAAGCAATCATGATCAAACGACTCGGCATCATCGGCGAACTCTTCCAGTTCATCTGGGCGCAAAAACGCTACTGGATGATCCCCATGATCATCATCCTGGTGCTGGTTATCGCTATCAGTCTGCTGGGGCAAGCCACCGCGGTGGGGCCTTTCATCTACACCCTGTTCTAAACAGTCTGACGGCGGACGCGCCCGCGCTGATACCGATGAAAACGCCTCGCGGCCAAAGCGGCGCGGGCGGCCAGGCACGTCATGCGTAATGCGTGATGCGTAAGAACCTGACGTTTCACGTTTTCACGCATCACGCCCGTTGCAGACCCGGCCAACGCGGGCCTGGCGGTCCTTCCGCAACCAGCGATCATTCCATTTCAAAGCAACCCGACGATTGGTCACATCGGCGATGATGCAGTATACTTTAAGTTAAGAGAAGATCATCCTTTTTCGGACGGTTTCATCTTATCTTCTATTCATTCTCGTCCGGAAATCGATTTCGCCCTTACTTGTTTTTCAGGAAACCTATGGCCAACAGCGACCGTGAAAAGGTGCTGGAAAGCACCCTGGCAACTATCAACAAACGCTATGGCGAGGGCGCCATCATGAAATTGGGTGACGCCGCCGCACTGAAGGTCGAGGCGATCCCCACCGGTTCCCTCTCTCTGGATTACGCCATTGGCGTTGGCGGGATGCCGCGCGGTCGTATCATCGAGATCTTTGGCCCCGAATCTTCCGGCAAGACCACGCTTTGTCTCCACACCATCGCCGAAGCCCAGAATCTGGGCGGCATCGCTGCCTTCATCGACGTCGAACATGCGCTTGATCCTGCATACGCCCGCAAGATCGGCGTGGATGTGGACGCCCTGTACATTTCCCAGCCCGATACAGGCGAACAGGCGTTGGAGATCACCGAGGCGTTGGTGCGTTCGGGCGCTGTGGATGTGGTCGTTATCGATTCCGTCGCAGCGCTGGTGCCCCGAGCCGAGATCGAAGGCGAGATGGGTGACAGCCACATGGGTCTGCAGGCCCGGCTCATGAGCCAGGCCATGCGCAAGCTCAGCGGCGTGGTCAAGCAAACCAACACCGTGCTCATCTTCACCAACCAGTTGCGACACAAAATCGGCGTCATGTTCGGCAATCCCGAAACCACGCCCGGCGGCATGGCGCTGAAGTTCTACGCGTCCGTGCGTCTGGACATCCGTCGCATCCAGACTCTGAAAGCGGCCGGCGAGACCATCGGCAACCGCACGCGAGTCACGGTGAAGAAAAACAAGGTGGCGCCTCCCTTCAAAAAGGCCGAGTTCGATATCATCTTCAACGAAGGGATATCTCGATCCGGGGAGATTCTGGATCTGGCGGTGGAAAACGACATGATCCAGAAGCGCGGCTCCTTCTACAGCTATGAGGGAACCCGGTTAGGTCAGGGGCGTGAAAACGCCAAAGCTTTCCTGAGGGCGAACCCAGATCTTCTCGACGCCATCGAGGACCAGTTGCGGGCGCTCATGGGGCTGCCGCCTCGCCCCCGTCCGCCTGAAGAAGCCTAGCTTCGCCTCCTCGCTGGCCCCCATCTCCCAGAGATGGCCTCTCTGCGCAACGCGCGCGGCAAGTGATCTGTGGCATTCGGTCTCATCCTTCTGAATGACATGCTCCGATGTCCCTGCTGTCAGTTATGATCCAGACAGCAGTGTATCTCCTTTTGACCCTTTCCCGGCCAAATCCCATCACCTTGCCCAAGCGTTGCGAGCTTCCTTTCGCGACGCTTTTTTATTTCCCCCCATGCCCCGCACGGTGACCCGTCTGGTCCAGCAACAGCGCAACAAGCGACGGATCAACGTTTATCTTGACGACGCCTACGCCTTCTCCCTGGCCGATACGCTGGCCTCGGGCCTCTTCATCGGTCAGGAGCTGGATGACGAGGCTATCGCCCGCTTGCAGGAACAGGACGCCTATCAGCGAGGCATGGATAAAGCCTTTCGGCTCCTCGCCCGCCGACCTCGATCCGAACATGAGATCGACGAGGCCCTGCGCCAGGCCGATTACAGCGCGCCTGTTCGCGCTCGCATTCTCGCCCGACTGCGCGAGATGGCGTATCTGGATGATGAGGCGTTCGCCCGTTGGTGGGTCGAGAACCGCATCCAGTTCAGCCCCCGCAGTACGCGAGCCCTGCGCCAGGAACTTTACCAGAAAGGCATACCCCGCCCCATCATCGACAAAACCCTGGCCCCATTGGACGACGATCAGCTTGCGCTGGCCGCGGGCGAACAACGGGCCCATCGCTGGGAACATCTCCCCCGCGAGGCCTTCGAAAGCAACATGCTGGGGTATCTCCAGCGCCGAGGATTCGATTACGCCACCGCCCGACAGGCCATCCTTGCTCTACTAAACTGAAAGCAAATTGAAACCAAGGCTTTTGGTTTGCATTGGATCATCCATGAAAGGCGATTCTCTGGCCGCGCTGCCGCCCGCAGGTGAACCTGCGGGCTAAAAACGACGCCCCATGAATGGGGCTACGGCGCATGTCGCGCGCCGCAGGAAGCCGGGTTCACCCGGCGTCGTTTCGTAGCTTCAGCTCCGGGTGGCCGAGGCCGAAAACGTAACTGCTAAGGTATCGCCACCACTTTTTGCCACGAAGACACGAAGAAAAGCCAAGGCACGACGTATTTTTCTTGATTTTTCCTTCGTGTCTTCGAAAAACTTCGAGCCTTCGTGGCTTTTGGCGGCCTAAAGTCAAGTACGTTAGCAGTTACCCGAAAACACTGATTTCAAAATGCGTTTAGTTTAGAAGCATTTGAAGATTGAAGATTAAAGTTCACATGATTGGAGTTCTTCAAATCCGCTCTTGAAGCCATTATAGTCTTTGGTCTTTAGTCTTTAGTCTTCAATCATGATTTCATCATCCACCCCATATAGGAAACGACTATGCAACTGATATTTATCATTCTGGCCATTGTGATCGGCCTGGGATTGGGCATTGCCGTCGGGTATTACCTGGGCGTCTGGAACAAACGACGTCAGGACGCTGAAGCCCTGGCATCCGCCCAACAACAGGCCGAACGCATCGTCAGTGAAGCCAAAGACAAAGCCTTAAAGATCGAACTGGATGCGAAAGACCAGGCCATCGCCTTCCGCAACGAAGTGGAAGCGGAGCTCAACCGCCGTCGGCGAGAGCTGGCCCGGTTGGAAGATCGGGCCCAGCGCCGCATGGACCAGCTGGAAGCCCGGTCCGAGAACCTGGAAAAACGAGAACAGCGGCTGAATCAACGCCAGAGCCAGCTAGACAAACGCGAAGCCGCCTTGCAGAAATCGGAAGAGCAGCAACAAGCCGAACTAGAACGTATCGCCCGGATGACCACCGATGAAGCTCGGGAGGAATTGCTGCGCCGCACGGAGTCCCTGGCCCGCAGCGAGATGGCCCGCATCATCCGCCAGGTTGAGGCGGAGATTGCAGAGATCGCAGACCGCCGGGCGCGGGAGATCATCACCCTCTCCATCGAACGTCTGGCCTCGGAGGTGGTGGCCGAGAGCGTCGTCACCGCCGTGCCCCTGCCCTCCGACGATATGAAGGGCCGCATCATCGGGCGTCAGGGCCGCAACATCCGCTCCATCGAAGCGGCCACGGGCGTTGATCTCGTGGTGGACGATACGCCCGAGACCATCATCATCTCCAGCCACGACCCTGTGCGCCGCGAGGTGGCCCGCCGCGCCCTCACCAAGCTCGTGCAGGATGGGCGCATCCATCCCGCCCGGGTGGAGAAGGAAGTGAAGAAAGCCCAGGAGGAAGTGGATCGCATCATCCGCGAAGCGGGTGAGGAGGCCGCCTATCAGACCGGCTTCCAGGGCCTGCACCCCGAGCTGTTGAAACTGGTCGGCCGGCTCAAATTCCGCACCAGCTACGGTCAGAACCAGTACTACCACGCCATCGAAACCAGCCATCTGGCCGGATTGATGGCCGCGGAGTTGCATGGCGACGTGCGTGCGGCCAAGATGGGTGGCCTGCTCCACGACATCGGCAAGGCCGTCAGCCACGAAGTGGAGGGGCCTCACGCTCTGGTGGGCGCGGATATCGCCCGTCGTTACGGCGTGCCCGAGAAGGTGGTCAACATCATCGCCTCCCACCACAACGAGGTCGAACCTCAATCGCTGGAGGCCATCCTGGTGGCCGCGGCCGACGCCATCTCGGGCGCCCGTCCTGGCGCTCGCCGCGAATCCCTGGAGAACTACATCAAGCGCCTCACCGCCCTGGAAGACATCGCCAAAAGCTTCAAAGGCGTGCAGCAGGCCTACGCCATCCAGGCGGGCCGCGAGGTGCGCATCCTGGTCAAGCCGGAGATGATCGACGACTACGGCGCCATCGAGCTCTCCCGCCAGATTGCACAGAAGATCGAAGACAGCCTGCAATATCCGGGCCAGATCAAAATCACCGTCATTCGCGAGACCCGGGCCATCGACTTCGCCATGTAAAGACGACTCCCCTGTAAAACAGCAAGGCGCATGGCTTTTTGCAACCAGTCATGCGCCTTTTCGCGTGTGGTATAATGAGATGCAATCCCCCACCACAACAATTGCTTTTGCTTCACGAACGATACGGTCATGGCTTACAAGGAAATCCAGATCAAGTATCCAGCCGGCATTCCGCAAATGCTGAACATGTCCGACGCCCAGTTTGCCTCGGAAATGCGTTTTTTGGCCGCAGCCAAACTTTATGAAACCGGACGACTGACCGCGGGAAAAGCCGCTGAGTTAGCAGGACTTTCCCGGTTGGAATTTCTGGCCCGGCTGACAGAGGTTCAAGTACCGGCCATAAACCTGTTGGATGAGGAGATCGAGGCGGAAATCGAGGCTGCGAAAACGTTGGCGAAATGAACCGTTGGGTTGTCGATGCCGGGCCATTGATCTTTCTGGCCAAGCTGGACCGATTGGATCTGTTACGCGTTCGAGGGAACGTGTATGCCCCGAGGGGCGTGTTTGCAGAGACGCAAGCCTATATGGATGAGGCGGCTCAGGCTATTGCCAATGCAACGAAAACGTGGTTGCAAATCGTCAACGCCGAAGATCATTTGGCTGTCGAATTGTTGCTGGCCGATTTCCATCGCGGGGAAGCGGAGGTGATTGTCCTGGCCAGGGAGTTGCACGCCGATTGGGTGGTGTTGGATGATATGAAAGCCAGGCGATTCGCTCGACGATTGGGATTGCCTGTCGTTGGCACGGTGGGCCTGCTTCTCTCAGCCAAACTGCGCGGGGAAATCCCCTCACTCCAGGATGAGGTTCGGCGATTACAATCACTCGGCTTTTGGATATCGTCCGGATTGGTGGAGAAAGCGTTGGATGCCGCCGGAGAGAGGTGAGGAGCATCATTCCACCCACAAGGAGGTCAACTCGAACTTATCTACATCCACCAGGCCTTGATCGGTGAGTTTGAGGCTGGGGATGACCTCCAGGGCCATGAAGCTCATGCCCATGAAGGGATCGTGCAGGGGGGAGCCGAGATGGTGTGCGGCCTGAATGGCTGCATCCACCTGATCCCGAATGATGACCATCGGCTCCTTGCTCATCAGGCCCGCCAGGGGGAGAGGCACTTCGGCCAGGACGCGATCGCCATCCGCGGCGACGAGCCCGCCGCCCATGGCCGCCACCCGCCGGGCCGCGGTCATCATGCTGGCATCGTCCGCGCCGATGACGACGATATTGTGGTGATCGTGGGCCACCGACGAGGCCAGCGCCCCCCGCTTCAGGCCCATGCCGTGGATGAAACCCTTACCCACATTGCCCGAGTGCATGTGGCGTTCGATGACCGCCATCTTCAGGATATCCCGGTCGGGATCGGCCTGGGCCAGGCCGTTGGCGCGGGGGATTTCCATGTGCAGATGTTTGGTGATGAGCTGGTCGGGGATGTGACCGATGACGCGGGCGATGCGGCCTTCGGCCGGGATGTCGAAGTCGACCTTGTCCCAGGCGACGTTCATGGTGTGACGCAAAGCCCGGTCGGGCAGCTCGCGCGGGGGCGCGAGCATGACGCCCTCCTTCGCCACCAGCTTGCCCCCGCGGAAGACGAGGCGAGGCCGCGGGGCCTGGAGATCGTCGAAGACGATCATATCTGCCCGGCGGCCCGCGGTGATGGCTCCGCGGTCGTGCAGGCGGAAGTATTGGGCCGGGTTCCAGGTGGCCATGCGAATGGCGATGATGGGATCGAGGCCCTCGGCGATGGCGGTGCGCACCATGTAATCGATGTGTCCCTGATCCAGCAAATCCGCGGGCTGGCGGTCGTCGGTGCAGAAACAGATGCGATGATGGTTGCGTTCGTTGACCAGGGGCAGCAGGTCTTTGAGATTGTGGGCGTTGGTGGCCTCGCGAATGAAGACCATCATGCCCGCCCGCAGCTTCTCCCGAGCCTCCTCGATGGTGGTGGCCTCGTGATCCGAGCCGATGCCCGTGGCGATATACGCCTGCAGGGCCTGACCCGAGACGCCGGGCGCGTGGCCGTCGATGACGTCTTCCCGGAAGATGCGCAGCTTGTCCAGCACCTCGTCATCCCCATAGATGACGCCGGGGAAGTTCATGACCTCGGCCAGGCCCAGCACCCAGGGATCCGATTTCAACGACACCAGATCATACCAGTGCAAGACCGCGCCGTTGGTCTCCATGGTGGTGGCGGGCACGCAGGAGGAGGCCATGACGTACATGCTCAACGGGCCGTATTTGGCGCTTTCGAACATGAAACGAATGCCGTCCAGGCCCAGCACGTTGGCGATCTCATGGGGATCGGTGACCACGGTGGTGGTGCCGCGGGGCACGACCGTGCGCGCGAACTCCGATGGCGGCGCCATGGAGCTTTCGATATGCACATGAGCGTCGATGAAGCCGGGAGCGAGATACGCCCCCTCCAGGTCGATGACCTCCTCCGCCTCGTAGCCTTCCCCCAGCCCCACGATGCGGGAGCGGGCGACGGCTACATGGGTGGGGATGATCTCCCCGCTGAGGACGTTGACCAGGCGGGCGTTTTTCAGCAGCAAATGAGCGGGTTCGTCCCCGCGAGCATAACGGACAAGTTCAGCAAGCTCCATTGCATGGCCTCCGAGAGCGGTGAAGGATGATGCGTTTGTTGAAAGGATCGCAAAGCCGATGTTGGGTGAGACAGCAGTGGACGTGGAACGTGAAGACGTGAAACGTGAGGGCGTCACGCATCACGGTTTACGTTTCACGGAGTTGGCTTCCCGCGCCAAGCTGGCAGGATTGCCACAGACGCTCTAGCCGAGAATCTTTAAATTGGCGAAGGAGGCCAGCAACTTTTTCACGCCCTTGCCCGGAAAGGCGACGATGACTTCCTCATCGCTCTTGCCAGGAATGGCGGCGATGACCGTGCCTTCGCCAAATTGGGGATGGCGCACTTTCTGGCCCGATTTGTAGCGGGTGTCCTCCTCCAGCAGCTCATCCAGGGTGGGACGGCGTTTGGGTTTGGGGCTGCTCCAGGTGGAAGCCCGCTGACGGGCGCTGGCGGGTCGGTCCTTCTTGCCGTTGGCGGTGAGACGGCGGGGAATGTCTTTGAGGAAACGGGAGGGCTCAGAGAGTTCGCTACGGCCCCAGGTGGCGCGACGGAAGGTGCGCAACAGGTAGAGTCGTTCTTTGGCTCGGGTCATGCCCACATAGGCCAGCCGCCGCTCCTCCTCCAGCCCATCGGGGTCCTCGAAGCTGCGGCTGTGGGGCAGCAGGCCCTCCTCCATGCCCGTGAGGAAAACCACGCGGAATTCCAAACCCTTGGCCGCATGCAGGGTGAGCAGGGTGGGCGCGTCTGCATCGGGATCGAAATTATCCACGTCACTGACCAACGCGATCTCTTCCAGGAAGATGTCAAGGGCTTCCGCCGTGTCCAGTTCGTCATAGGCCTGAGCTACGGTGCGCAGCTCCATGATGTTGTTCCAACGATCCTCGCCCTCATCGCTGCCATCTCGCAGCCATTCCTGGTAGCCCGACTCGGCCAGGATGCGGTCCATGAGCTGGGCGGGCGTCATCTCGTAGCGGGCGTCGATCCAGTCCTGCAGGGTGGCGTAGAAGTTCATCAGCGCCTTTTTCGTGCGCCCGCTGAAGGGCTGCACCGCCACCTGTTTGCCCGGCCCCAGCGGGCTCCCATCCCCGCCGAGGACGCGCAAAGCCTGATACATGCTCAGGTTCAGACCCCCGGCCCAACGGGCCAGTTTCTCCACCGTGGCCTTGCCGATGCGGCGGGGCGGCACATTGATGATGCGGCGCATACTCACATCGTCGTCAGGATTCTTCACCAGCCGCATGTAGGCCAGCACATCCTTGATCTCCCGGCGGTTGTAGAAGCGGGTGGCTCCCACCAGGCGGTAGGGCATGTTCTTGCGTAGAAAGGCTTCCTCGATGGCGCGGGACTGGGCGTTGGTGCGATACATGATCGCGCACTCGCCGGGCGAGGCCAGCTTCTCCCGGGCCAGCCGCTGGATCTCATCGGCGATGAAAAAGCCCTCCTCCTGCTCGTCGTACGCCTCGAAGAGGATGATCTTGGGGCCGCGGCCCTTGTCGGTGAAGAGTTTTTTGGGCGTGCGATGGACGTTGCGGCTGATGACCGCGTTGGCCGCATCCAAAATGTTCTGCGTGGAGCGATAGTTCTGTTCCAGGAGGATGACGACGGCGTCGGGGAAATCCTGGCGGAAGCGCTCCACATTGCGAAAATCCGCGCCGCGGAAGCCGTAGATGGACTGGTCCTCATCGCCGACCACAAAGATATTGCGATGCGCGCCCCCCAGCAGCTTCACGAGTTCGTACTGGGCTGTGTTCGTATCCTGGAATTCGTCCACCAGGATGAAATCGTAGCGATGCTGGTAGTAATCGCGGATGTCAGGATGGTCGCGCAGCATGAACACGGCCTTCATCAACAGGTCGTCGAAATCCAGAGCGCTGGAAAGATGGAGGAGCTGCTGATAGCGCTCATACACCCGCTTGACCATCTCATCCCAATAGGTTTCCACAGGGTACTGAGAAGGAAGCAGGAGTTCGTTTTTGGCCCGAGAGATGGCGCTGAGGATGGGCCGCGGGCGGTTGCGCTTGTCGTCCAGGTTCAGGTCCTTGAGGGCCTGTTTGATGACCTGAAGCTGATCGTCGGTGTCGAAGATGACGTAGCGCGGGTTGAGCCCGATCTTGTCGGCTTGCACCCGCAGAAATCGGGCGCAGATGCGATGGAAGGTGCCGATGCTGAGCCCTTGCAGGCCTGCATCCATGCCCAACAGCGCTCGCGTGCGCTCCTTCATCACATCCGCGGCCTTGTTGGTGAAGGTGACGGCCAGGATGCGGTAGGGCGGCGCGCCCATCTCATCGACAAGATAGGCGATACGATGGGTGAGCACGCGCGTCTTGCCCGAGCCGGGCCCGGCCAGCACCAACACAGGGCCGTGCACTGTGGTCACGGCCTGACGTTGTGGGGGATTGAGGGAATCGAGGTTCATAGTGCTTTATGAGGGACACTTTTTGCCCAGCGAGCTAAAAGTTACACAGAGGTCACAGAGAGGCTTTGGAGCTACACAGAGCTCACAGAGATTCATTGATCATTTTCCCTCTGTGCGACTCTGTGATTTCTCTGTGGAATTCTGTGTTCCTTCTTGGTTCCAGCTTGTCCGGGTTAGGGAGTGTAGCGTGTTATCCCCCATTTTACCATTGATCGCCGATTCCGGGACATCGACGCCCCCGCGCGGGTGCGTTTCAAAAATGGGGCGCACTAGCCGACTCAAGTCGGGCGCTTCAGGCCTGCGGCCAGTGGACGGCCTCCGCCGTCCATTTTCACCGTATGCAACAGGTCGACGAAGGTCGACCACTGGCGCCATCGAATCCTCCTTCCTTATTTCCTCCCCCGCCCGTCTCGAAGCGGGGGAGGAAGCAAAGGAGGGGGCTTGCGCCCAAAAAGCCCGAGTTTACTCGGCCAGTGCTTGGCGACGAATCGACGATGATTTTTTGCCCCCAAATTGAAACGCACCCCCGCGCAAATCCGTTTCAAACCCACATCATACTTTCAGCCCGCCCACGCACATCTCATACAGAGGAACCAATGCCAGCAAGATGGGCAGAAGACGCTCGGCCGCAGCGTCCCCCCAGGCCACAGCCTTCTCTGGAGCGACTTCGGCGTAAAAGGCCAGGTCCACCGCGACGTCTTCGGGAATGGAAGCGATGCGGAAGGGAATATCGTTGAGGATGGAGGCGCTGGGCAGGGTGCAGGCCTCCATCCAGGTGAGTTCATCATGTTCAAAGCGCCAGCAGCCCCCCAACGCGCCTCCCAGATTGGAAGTCAAGTCGGTGAGGGTGAGGGGATAAACGCTGAGCAAATGCACGATCATGGTCAGCGCGGCGGGATCGTGTTCGAGGCGAAAGCGAAACCGCCGCCAGTGTTCACTATCCCCCTGAATGCGCAGACCCCAGCGCAGGACGGTGGGTTGAGCCGCGACGAAAAGATGGGCCTGGGCTCTGCGCGGGGGAAACTGATAGACCGCCCGGCGGGCGATATGCAGACAATTCACGCCCGGCGCGCCCCAGGTCTCATAATGCCGCCCGTAGATCTTGCGCAACCCCTTGCGCAACTCGCCGCCTAACGCCCGGCGATGCCGCCAATGCGTTCCCCGTACATTGATGCTGAAATCCAGTTCTCGAAAGCCTGTGAAAGCGGGCATGGCGCACTCCCAAGGGTGAGAGAAGGGGGCATTTTGCGTCAGTGTAGCATAACTGGAGCGCGGAGGGCAATGGCGGTCGCGAAGGGACTGACCCAAACGCATTGACGCATTTTTCAACGCGGGCGATACGAGCTACGCTCGCCGATACGAGAATGGTGGTCAGTAGCCCCGTAACCCGGTAAACCAGGAAACCGGAAAACCAGGGAAACCGGGCCAACTCGATCACCTACCCGGTCTACTGGTCTACCGGTTTCCCAAATCCATTTTCAACGCAGCCGGGTGCGTCCTAAAATTTTGGCAAATCGCGTTGCCATCAGGAATTCGGTCGTGCGGGCTCCACCCGGCGCTGAAGCGCCGGGCTACGCAACCACGCCGGGTGAACCCGGCTTTGGGCGCGGGCTGGCTCTGA
>JALXCB010000138.1 GCA_026991225.1 Anaerolineae bacterium
ATGCGGAGGCGGCGTGGGAGAGATCACAGCCGGGGATGACGGCTGGGCCGCTTCACGCACGCGCAAAGCTTCAACAGCTTTGATGAGTTCCGATGTGACCGTTGCGTTCGCCCGGGTGTTGTATTCGACGTCAATCAACAACTCGATGAGCGCGCCGAGGACATAAAACTGGATGAACGTGAAGATGCCAAAAGGAAGGACCGTCGCCCCAAGCCACTTCGGCATGCTGAATGTGGCGAAATCCAAGATCCGCACCGAATAATCCTGGAACCAGAACCAGACAGCGAATGCGATGCTGGCGATGAGAGCGATCCAGGCGACTATCTTGAACAGCAACGCCAGAAAGCCCAGGCCTGAGTATTTATGTTTTACATTCATTGAGCGCTCCTTTACGAAAAGGTTTCATGTCAGCGATGCGCTGGCCGTCTCCTGCAGAGAGCGCATCAGCCAGCGCAGATGCTGCCATGATCGGGGGACTATTGGGGGAATTCGAAGGTGACTTCGCCTTCAACTCGGGCAATTGCAGGCAGAATGTTTTTGACGAGTTCGCGCTGGAGTTCGTACTGGGGCAGGAAGTAGAGTTGAGCGTAGAGGTCCGCCGCGTTGTTCAGGTATTCATCATTCCAGACCACGTAGGGCAATTGCTGGTCGTTGATCCAGAAGACGAGGCCCCCGGGCGTACTCTGGATGGTAATTTTATGGATCCCGGCCTCCTTCATTTTCTGAAGGGTTTCCTGCGCAAGGCCAATGTTTCGCAAGCCTGCCAGGCCCGCATCGGCCAGGTCCTGGGTGGAAAGACCGAGGATGGAGGGAGCGCCGTTTTCGTCGAACACAACGTTGGCCTTGACGATAGCCATGGGAGCTTCGTTCGAGGCTTCAATGGTCTTGATCGGTTCGTTCACATCGCGCAGGGGGATTTCTTCCGCGGTGGGCTGCTTGGGGAAGCGCAGCACGACGTCCAGACCGGTGTGTTGGATGAAGGGCACAAGGAAGCGCAAGATGGTCTGGAATTCTGGTTTGACCACGCCCAGTTTTGCCATGGCGTCGGTCATGTTTTGCAAATCCTCTGTGTCCCACCCCAGATGAGGCATGAGCACGCCGTTCACGAAAACGTAGATGCCGTCATCTTTCTGCACCAGTTCAATATGCTGGACATCGGCCTGGGTGAACCAGTTGACCACTTTGGGATCCATGGCGAATTGTTGGACATCCACGCCCAACAAAGCCAGCAATTCCGGGCTCAAGCCGGCCACGGTAGGCATGCCATTCTCATCAATATCCACCACCAGCCTGGGCAAGGCCAGAACAAAATCTGCGTCCTGATCCTTCACAGGCACGGGCTCCCCACCGCAGGCTGCCAGGACAGAGCCAAACAGGAGGAGGATGAAAGCAAGGAAAATCAAACGTTTGGAAAGGGACATGGTTGAATCACCTCCGAATGTGAGCCAATCGGCATCGAAAGGAAGAAATCGTTGACCGTTTTTCAATTACCCGAAAGAAACGGCGTCATCGACAGGGGGAACGACAGGTTGAACCTGTCTATAATAACATTAGGATAAGATTTTGTACGCGGTTTTGTGGCATCTTCGCCGAAAAGTCCTTTGAAAAGCGCTGTAGCTGCTAAGGTAGTTGGCCCCAATCGCCCCTCTTTTGCCACGAAGACACGAAGGAAACGAGGGCGCGAAGTCATTCAAAAAAGATTTGAATCCGTGTTTCCTCGTATCCGTGTCGAGTGAACAGGGCTACGTTAACAGTTACAAAGCGCTTCTGCAATGTTATCTCATAAAAGATAAAAAGTTGCAATAACAAAATCTATTATGCCGAAAAATCTCAAATCACGCAACAGAACAGAAAACGGATGAAACGCCACCGGGAAAGATTGAAAAACCGCCCCGTCCCAAAGAACGGAGCGGCGGATGACGCATTAAAGGGTGATGGAAGCGCCCAAGACCTCGAGGAATTTACGGATCCATTCGGGATGAGCGGGCCAGGCGGGCGCGGTGACGAGATTGCCGTCGACCACAGCCTTGTGGACGGGAACTTCCACGTATTCACCGCCGGCGTTGGTCACATCGGGCCCGACTGCGGGGTAGGCGGTGAGTTTGCGGCCTTCGAGGACGCCCGCCGCGGCCAGGATCTGAGCGCCGTGGCAGATGGCGGCCACCGGCTTGTTGGCCTCGAAGAAGTGGCGGGCGATCTCCAGCACGCGCGGGTTCAGACGGATGTATTCGGGCGCGCGGCCGCCGGGAATGACCAAGCCGTCGTAATCCTCCGGATTGATCTTGTCGAAGGTCGCGTTGAGCGTGAAATTATGCCCCCGCTTCTCACTGTATGTCTGGTCCCCCTCGAAGTCATGGATGGCGGTGCGCACGAATTCTCCAGCCTTTTTATCAGGGCAAACGGCGTGAACCGTGTAACCCATGGCCGCCAGCGCCTGGAAGGGAACCATGACCTCGTAGTCTTCGACGTAATCACCGACAAGAAATAGCAGCTTCTTTGCAGCCATAGACGCCTCCTTCATGCAATGGGTGGGGTTGGGTGGAAATGCATCAGCGTCTTTTATTATAAGTTACCATAACCGATTCGTCAATAGACGGCCCGGTTATGGGTGCGTCCCAGAAATTTGGCGTCATCCAGCCGACTGAAGTCGAACTCTTCAGGCCTGCGGCCAGTGGACGGCCTCCGCCGTCCGAAATCATGCCAACAAATGGTCGCCGGAGGGCGACCACTGGAGCGAAGCGCCTAAAGGGCACGAGCTGGTTGACTGACAAATCTCGTTTCGCCGTCACTCCGGCCGAATGAATTCAGGGCTATGGGCGTTCCGCCGCCCGTCCCCCTGCGGGGACGGAAGAACCTCGACAAAAAGCGGGAGCGGAAACGTCGGCGCAGGCCGACGTGCGGCCAAAGGCCCTCAGCCCCGACTTCCAGTCGGCGGTTTTGGCGGGCGGAGGATGCATAGCGGACTTTTGTCAGTCAATCAGGGGCACGAGTTTACTCGGCAAGTGCTTGCCAAGAAATTGGGACGCCCCCTCCGGTTATCCCTGAAGTAAGCGGGCAAGGGTCTTGCGGGCCAGAATGTGGCTGCTGATGACGCCCACGACTACGCCGTTCTCGACTACGGGCATGGCTGTGATCTCGTGACTTTCCAGCAGACGCAAAACTTCAGGGATGGTGGCCTCCGGCGCCACTGTGATCACATGCCGGCTCATGATATTCATGACGGGCAGATCGTCGTTTAGGTTACGGGCAATGGCGTAGGTAATGTCCCAATCGGTGACCACGCCCAGCAGCTTTCCTTCCTTGACCACGCCCAGCATCTCATTGGGGTCGTCCACCAACAATTGCGCGGCTTGGCGCAGGGGCATCTCGGGATCGATGAGGGTGAGAGGCTCCATAATGTGACGGATGGGGCGGAAGCGCTCTCGCTGAGTGATGCGGGTGATGCTGATCTGTTCGGCGGCCTCCAGGGGCAGCATGTCCGGGTCGGCCACCAAAAAGTCCACCAGCTCCTTCATGTTACGCCGGATGACTTCTTCCCTCTGACGGATGCCCGCTTCCAACCGCTTCGCGGCCAGCTCGGCCAGTTCATCCTGATGGTCTTTCAGCCAGCGATCCACGGCCTCGGCGTCGCCCAAAATCTCGCGGGGGAAGCGCAGGTGGTCGGGGGTTTTGATGATGTGCTCCTGCGCGGCGAAGATGACGCCGCCCGAGTTGACCAGGAAGTCGGTGGCGATGACGACGCCTCGCTGCCAGTAGACGGCCCGCTCCATGCGCAGGCGGGCGGCGCGACGGGCGGGATCGGGGGAGTAGGTGTTGGCTCCTTCCACGATCATGCTCCAGTCGCCCATGCGGTCCACAGTCAAGGACGCCTGGCCCGGTTCGATGTCCAGGTAACGGGCCACGGGCGCGGCGGGCACGAAGCAGAATGCATCTTCCCGCAGGAGATCGTTGGGCGTGTTGGCGAATTTCGTCTCGGGCCGGGGCGAGCGTTTTTCCACCAGCTTCTCCAGAAAATAGCGGAAGGTCACCAGGCCGCGCTCATCCCGCATGTCCAGCAGATCCCGCATGGGCAATCCCTCCGCCCGGAAGAGATAGCCGTGCGCATCGCTGACGCCTACGATTTTGGGCGCGGGATCGAGCCGCGTCAGCATTTCGGCCACGTGCGCGCCCACGGCCCCAAATCCCTGGATGAGGAGGGTCATGGCCGCGCGGTCGGGCACGGCCATGTCTTTGAACTGGGGCAGAGCCTTCAGCCGGGGCATCTGTTTCAGCAGGGCGTCGATGGCGATGACCACGCCGCCCGCGGCCGCGCCCAGCTCGTCGATGCGATTGCCGCCCATGTCCACGGGCTTGGAGAGGGCGCTGTCGATGCCGTTTTCGATGGCGATGAGCTTCATGTCCGCGTCGTTGGTGCCCACGTCGGGCCCGGGCAGATAGATGCTGCGATAGCGTCCGATGAGATGGGCGAAGCGGCGCACGATCTCGCGATGTTCGGCATCGCTGATCTCCCGGTCGGGCGCGACGATGCCGGCTTTGCCTCCGCCGTAGGGCAGGTCTGCGGCCGCATTTTTCAGGGTCATGCCGCGGGCCAGGTTGAAGATGACGCTGGGGGTGACCGAGGGCGCCATGCGGATGCCGCCCATCGAAGGACGTCCCATGGCCAGATTGTCCACCACCAGATACCCGCCCACCTCCAGAGCATCCCGTTCATCCCACATGCACACCACCAGATGCGGACCCAGCCTGTCGGGATGGATGCCCAGACGACTCAATCGATCCACGTCGTTGATGCGGAATTCCATGAAGGCCAGCGGGCCGTCATGACGCAGTCGATTGCGCCAGGTTTGTTCGGGAAGCGCCTCCCGCAGGAAGGCTTCCATTTGTTTGGGGATCATCGTTGATCACCTCCGGTTCTGAATATAAGATTGGTAGTAACTATGCACGCACCCTCTCATAGCAAGGCAAAAACCACGACGACACGACGACACGAAGGCGCGAAGGGGAAAAGTGGCAGGTGGCAGGTGGCAAGTTGCAGGTGGAAAGCCTCGCAGCCAGAAGAACTTGCCACTTGCGACCTGCAAACTTGCAAACCTACATTGTCTTCGTCCCCTCCCCTTGAGCGTAGCTCGGGGGGAGCAGGAGGGGGGCCGAGTCTTCGTGGCAGACCGTTTTGCTGGATACCTGTATAGTCACGATTGGTATTGGCAATGACTCGGGTCACGTAAGAGTGGGGATTACACCGAGGCGGCGGGGCAGAGGTCGCGCAGGGTGCAGTGGGTGCAGGCGGGCTTGCGGGCCTTGCACACCCGCCGTCCGTGGAAGATCATCAGGTGTGAGAAGTCGATCCAGTCCTCCCGAGGAACCAGAGCCATCAGGTCCTTTTCCACCTTTTTCGGGTCCTGATGGGTCGTCAGGCCCAGGCGGTGGGCGATGCGCTTGACATGAGTGTCCACGACGATGCCGTCGGCGATGTTGAAGCCCACGCCCAACACGACGTTGGCGGTCTTGCGGGCCACGCCCGGGAGACGCAGCAGATGCTCCATGTCGGGCGGGATTTCCCCGTCGTAGTCGTAGGCGATGCGCTGGGCGGATTCGTGCAGGAAGCGGGCTTTGTTGCGATAGAAGCCCGTGGGCCGGATGATGGCCTCGATCTCGGCCCGGTCCGCGTCGGCCATGGCCCGGGGCGTGGGGAAGCGTTCGAACAGGATGGGGGTCACCTGATTCACCCGCTCGTCGGTGCATTGGGCCGAGAGGATGGTGGCCACCAAAAGCTGCCAGGGGTCCTCGTGGATCAGCTCGCAATGGGCGTCGGGATGGGCCCGGCGCAAGCGGCGGATGATCTCGTGGATGCGGGCTTCGGGGGGATCGTCGGGCGTCAATGCGGGCGGGATCGTGTCGACCATGGTGGGATTATTGTATCACGGAGGATGGCGAGGCGAAAGGACGCATGGAGAATGGGGGGAAGAATCGACCAGCGCCTGTGTGACTGTTCTCATGTGGGACAAAATCGGTTATACTATGAACATAATCACGCCAATCTTCGATCCTCAATGCTTCTCTAACCATGCCCCAAGACCCTATCCCTCGCAACATCACCGTCGACCGTCCCAACCAGCTTCTCATCATCGAATGGGAAGATGGCGCGTATTGCGAATATCCCCTGCCTGGCATCCGCTACATTTGCCCCTGCGCGGAATGCCGCGGCGGTCACGAGCACATGGGCAAGCCCATCCCGCCCGAAGACATCTTCAAAACCCCGCCGCCCGGCGTCTCCACCGAGCTGGTGGACGTGAAGCTGGTGGGGAATTACGGCATCCAATTCTTCTGGGCCGACGGTCACAACGCGGGCCTGTACACCTGGAAGATACTGCGGCCTCTATGCCCGAAAAAGCGGACGGCATGAGCGAAGACGTGAAACATAATGCGTAATGCGTGATGCGTAAGGTCGTCACGGATTACGCATTACGCATTACGTCCGTTGTAGACTCGCCCAGCGTTGGCCTGACGATCCTTCCGCAATCAGCGCCAAGGCACTATTTCCGGAACAACCATGTTGACCCAAGACAGCAATGGCGGGTCTCGGCCCGCCAGGCCCACCCCCACCCAATCCAAACAAGTCCTGGTTCCATTGCCCTTCGACGGCCAGTTTCGCCTGACCCAGGCTTTCGGCGAGAACCCCCGCGTCTACCGTAAGCTGGGCCTGCCGGGCCACAACGGCCTGGATTGGGGCATGCCCGAAGGCACCGAGGTGCAGGCCGTGGATGACGGCTTTGTCATCCGGGTGGAGGAGCGCCCCGACGGCTTTGGCAAACACGTGAAGGTGCAACACGCCTGGGGCCAGACTCTCTACGCCCATCTCAGCGATTTCAAGGTCGTGCTGAACCAGCCCGTGGAGCGGGGCCAGGTGGTCGGGCTTTCGGGGAATACAGGCTTCAGCACGGGCCCGCACCTGCACTTCGGCATGAGGGTGAAGCCCTACGACAAGGGCGACGGCTGGTATGGATACACGAATCCCCAGCGCTATCTGCAATGGCCCGAAGCGGGCGTCATCGCCACGGCTGCGCCCTCGCTGGCCACGGCCGATGACCTGGAAGCGCTGGCTTTTCAGATGCAGGAAGTGGGCATGGCGCTGGATTTGTGGGAGGAGCGGATCATGGAGCTGTTGCAGCGCTATCTGCCCGGCGAGGTCCCCGAGGACGCGGACCCTATGGTGATGCTGGAGAATCTGCTGGCTTCCTGGCATGAGGAGCTGGAGAAGCTGCGGAGCGAGACCATCGCGGGGTTGTTTGGACCGGGATAACATGCCCTATCAACGCATCGTCATCAAGCTGGGGACGAGCGTGCTCACGGCAGGAACGCCTTACCTCAGCCGCCCGCGCCTCATCGACCTGGTGCGCCAATGCGCCCGGCTGCATGAAGCAGGCCGGGAGCTGATCCTGGTCAGTTCGGGGGCGATGGCCGCGGGCAAGGAGCAGATGGGCTTCCCCGACCTTCCGCCCGACGTGCCCGCCAAACAGATGCTCAGTGCCGTAGGCCAGCCCCGACTCATGGGCGTCTACGGGCAGTTCTTCGGCATCTACGACATCCCCGTGGCCCAGATGCTGCTCACCCGCGAGGACTTGCAGGGCCGCCGCCGTTATCTCAACGCCCGCCAAACCCTGAACGCGCTCTTACGCCATCGCGTCATCCCCATCGTCAACGAGAATGACACCGTCACCGCGGAGGAAATCCGCGTGGGCGACAACGACAACCTCTCAGCCATGGTCGCCACCCTGGCCGAAGCGGATCTGCTGATCATGCTCACGGATCAGCCCGGTCTCTTTACCACGGATCCCCGCACCGACCCCAAGGCCCGACTCATTCCCCGGGTCGAGACCATCGACGAGGAACTCTACGCCATGGCGGGCGGATCGAGCACAGGTCTGGGCACCGGTGGCATGGTCACCAAGATTCAGGCCGCGGAGACCGCCACCCGCGGGGGCGCGGAGGTGGTCATCGCTTCGGGCGACGAGCCCGACGCTCTTCTGCGCCTGGCCCGCGGCGACGCCCTGGGCACCCGCTTCCTCTCTCGCTCCGACCGGCTGGAGCATCGCAAGCGCTGGATTCTGGCCGGATACACCACCTCGGGCCGGATCATCGTGGATGCAGGGGCGGCGGACGCCCTGCGTCGCATGGGGCGCAGCCTGCTGCCCATCGGCATCGCGGCCGTCGAGGGCGAGTTCCAGCGCGGGGATACGGTGGGCGTGTTCACGGCGTCGGGCCGGGAGATGGCCCGCGGCCTCGTCCGGTACGCCTCTGCTGACGTTCGCCGCATCGCCCGCCATCATTCAGATGACATCGAAACGATTTTGGGGTACACTTACGGCCCCACCGTCATCCACCGCAATGATTTGGTTTTGCTATGAAAATAGGATTAGGGAACGCAGATGACGCAGATTGAAACAGATGAACGCAGATAATAAATCTGTAGAAATCATCAGCGGAAATCAGCGTCGCATCCGCGTTTATCTGCGTTCCCATTTTCATCCGTATCGGCGAGCCATCGCTTGTGTCGCCTGATTCCTGAACTGAACACTGCTTACTGAACACTTCCCTCCAAACCTCTTCCGAAAACTCACCCAATTTCTTTTTCCCCTCTGATTGCAAGATGACCGCCGAAAATCCCCTCACCCCCATGGGCCGGCGGGCCAAAGCCGCGGCCCGCATCCTGGCCCGCACGCCCACCGACGCCAAGAACCGGCTGCTTCACGCCATCGCGGATGGCCTCCTCGCCCATCAGGACGCCATCCTCGACGCCAATGCCCGCGACATCGCAGATGGCCAGGCCGCGGGCCTGCGCGCGAACCTCATCGACCGCATGACCCTGACCCCGGCCCGGCTGCAAAGCATCGCCGACGACACGCGCAACGTGGCCGCGTTGCCCGACCCCGTCGGGGAGGAGTTCGACGGCCGGGTGCTGCCCAATGGTCTGCGCATCCTCAAACGCCGTACGCCCCTGGGCGTCATCGGCCTTATCTACGAGGCCCGTCCCAACGTCACCGTGGATATCGCCGCGCTGAGCCTCAAGACGGGCAACGCCACCATCATGCGGGGCAGCAGTGAGATTCGACGCAGCAATTTCGCCATTATGGAAGTCATCCACGACGCTCTGGAAAAGACCGACCTGCCGCGGGATGCGGTGCAATACATCGAGAATCCCGATCGGGCCATGGTGGGCCATCTGCTGAAGCTGGACAGGTATGTCGACATGATCATCCCGCGCGGGGGCGCAGGGTTGCACGAGTTCTGCCGCCAGAACAGCACCATCCCCGTCATTACGGGCGGTATCGGCATCTGTCATATCTTCGTGGACGCCAGCGCCGACCTGAAGCAGGCCGTCCCCATCATCCACAACGCCAAAACCCAACGCCCCAGCGTGTGCAACGCCCTGGATACGCTGCTGGTGCACGAGGCCGTGGCCGAAACCCTGTTGCCCAGGGTGGTGGAACGGCTGGCCCAGGATGGCGTCACCTTCCGGGCGGAGGAGCGGGCCCTGGCCATCGTGGGCGATCATCCCGCGGTGCAGCCCGCCGGGCCCGACGACTTCGACACCGAATGGCTTTCCCTGGTCCTCAGCCTGCGCGTCGTCTCCGACCTGGACGAAGCCCTGGACCATATCGACCAGCACAGCACCCACCACTCCGACAGCATCCTCACCAACGATTGGAGCCACGCGCAGCGCTTTTTGGATGAAGTGGACAGCGCCGCGGTCTATGTGAACGCGTCCACCCGGTTCACCGACGGCGCGCAACTGGGCCTGGGGGCGGAAGTCGCCATCAGCACGCAGAAGCTGCACGCCCGCGGGCCCATGGGCCTGAAAGAGCTTACCACCTACAAATGGATCATCCTGGGAGAAGGCCATGTCCGGCCTTGACAGATGGCTGGAAGAAGCCAGAGACGCCTGGAAGGTGCTGCGGATTCGGGCCTCGCGGCTGACGCCCGCGCCCATTGCTCCCGACCAACTCGCCTCCGAAAACGCCACGGAACGCTGGCGGGCGGCCCGGGCCCTTATCGGGCGTCCGCGCGCCGACTTTCTGCCTCAGCTCATCCGGCTGACTGGCGACGAAGACCCCATGACGCGCGCGGCTGCGGTGGACGCGCTGGCCTCCTGGGGCCCGACCCTGGTTCTGGAGCCCGTTCGCCTTGCTCTGGCCCAATCCCCCGCGCTGGACGCTGCGATCGCCCTGCTCGAACTCCTCGCCCGCCTGCCCGATCCAGCCAACCGCGCGGCCATTCAGCCCTGGCTGGAGCATGACGCCCCGGATGTGCGGGCGGCCGCATTCATGGCCCTGGCCGCGCTCTGCGACGACGCGGACCTGCCCACGCTGCGACGGGCGTTGAAAGAAGAGGGACTTCCGACACAGCGGGCCATCCTGGCCATCCTGTGCGCACCCGGCGCCGAACCCCTGGCCCAACGCGCGGCCAACGCCCGCGACCCGATCCTGAGCCAACGCGGGCGTCAGGCCCTGAAGCGCATCCAACAGAGCCAGCACACCGGCGTCGCTAAAACCGTCAGCGACCACGTTGGCGCGGAAAGCCGGTTTTCGTAATCCGTAATGCGTGATGCGTAAAGCTTTACGGATTACGTTTTACGCATTACGAACGTTGTAGACTCGCCCATGGTTGGCATCGAGATCGTTCTGAAAGCAAAGCCAACGTTATTTTCGAAACCAGAAATCATGATTGACGAAAAACGCGTTTATGACGCCCTGCGCACGGTCTACGATCCCGAATTCACCATGGATATCGTGGAGCTGAATATGGTGAAACGGGTTGAGATCGAGGGCACGCGGGTGATTGTCGATCTCGTCCTGACGACGCCCTTCTGTCCGATGGCCCCCTTCATCAAACTGAAGGTCGAGCGGGCCATTCGTCAGGCCATCCCCGAAGTGACCGAGGTGGTTACCCATGTCCTCGACGAAAAATGGGACCCGCCCGATGTGCTGGGTCCCATGGAGATGGTGTATCCTGATTTTGTGAACGCGCAACCCCTGACCTGACAGGTCTCACGGCGGCGTCTTGCAGTCGCTGCGCCGCCGCAGGGCGGGGCGGCGAGGTTGGCGGGGGAAGGTTGGGAAGACCTGTCAGGTCGCGTCGCCGCGGACCTTCGCCATGATCGCCTCGGTCATGACCTCGATCTCCTGCTGCACCCGGGCGACAACCTCATCCACGGGCACGAGGGCGATATCCTTCTCCGCCCGGCGCTTCAGCTCCACGCCGCCCTTCTTCAACGACCGCCCGCCCACGGTCAGGCGCAAGGGGATGCCGATGAGATCGGCGTCGTTGAACTTCTCGCCCGGACTGGGCTCGGTGCGGTCATCGAACAGCGTCTCCACGCCCGCATCCTGCAGCGCCTGATAGAGCTGCTCGGCCACGTCGTAGCCGCCCTTGAGAGCCACGATGTGCACCTGGTAGGGCGCGATGGTGATGGGCCAGATGATGCCGTAATCGTCGTGGTGCTCCTCCACCACGCTGGCCATGAGCCGCCCCACGCCGATGCCGTAGGAGCCCATGATCACGGGCTTGCGCGTGCCGTCCTTATCCTGGAAGAGCGCGCCCATGGCCGCGCTGTAACGGGTTCCCAGCTTGAAGATATTGCCCACCTCGACCCCGCGCACGGTGCGCAGAGGCGCGCCGCATTCGGGGCAGGCGTAGCCGTCGGCCGCAGCCACGATGTCGGCCACGATGTCCGCAGTGAAATCCCGACCGTAGTTCACGTTCAGGTAGTGATAGCCCTCTTCGTTGGCTCCCGCCACGAGGTTGGGCGATTTCGTCACCAGGTCATCCACGACCACGATAACGTTTTCCCGTTTGATGCCGATGGGGGAGCCGTAGCCGGGCTCTGCGCCGATGGCTTTGATCTCTTCCTCGTGGGCCGGGCGCAACTCCTTGGCCTTGACCGCGTTGGCCAGCTTGGTCTCGTTCAGGTCCATATCCCCCCGCACTACGGCGAAGACGAACTTCTGCACGTCTTCCTGGCCTTCGGTGATGGTGGCGACCATGAACACGGCCTTGGCGGTCTTGCTCTGGGGGATGCCCAGGAAGTTGGCCAGGTCCTCGATGGTCTTTGTGTCGGGCGTGGGAACTTTTTCCAGGGGCTTGGGCTCTTCCGGCTCAGGTTCGGGCTTGCGGAAGGTCGCGACCTGGCGGTTGGCGGTGTAGCCGCAGGCGTCGCAAAGCACCAGCGTGTCTTCGCCGATGGGGGTGAGATACATGAACTCATGGGCCTGTTTGCCGCCCATCATGCCCACGTCCGACTCCACGGCGATGGTGGGGAGATCGCAGCGGTTGAAGATGTTGAAATAGGCCTGGTAGTGCGCCCAATACTGCTTGTCCAGCCCCTCCCAATCCCGGTCGAGGCTGTAGCTGTCCTTCATGGTGAACTCACGCACGCGAATCAGGCCGCCGCGGGAGCGGGGTTCATCCCGCCATTTGGTCTGAATGTGATAGATGAGTGCGGGAAGCTGGCGGTAGGAGTGGATGATGTCCCGCACCAGGTCGGTGACGACCTCTTCATGGGTCATGGCCAGCACCATGTCCCGGCCCGTGCTGTCCTTCATCCGGCCCATCTCCGAACCGATCTGATACCAGCGGCCTGTTTCTTTCCATATTTCCGCTGGATGCACCACAGGCATGGTGAGCTCCTGCCCGCCGATGGCGTTCATCTCCTCCCGCATGATATTCTCGATCTTGTCCATGACCCGCCGGGCCAGGGGCAGGTAGCTAAAAATGCCCGCGCCGAGCTGACGAATGTAGCCCGCGCGCACCAAAAGCTGGTGGCTGATGAATTCTGCGTCCGCGGGCGCTTCCCGCAGGGTTTCTCCAAAAAGACGGCTGAGTCTCATGAGATCGTTTCCTCGATAATGGGAATGTAACTATTTGTAACTACCTTGACAATGTCATATTCGCGCCCGGACGCCCACAGGTGAACGATACTGTTGGCAAACCCCAAGCAGGCTACAAAACAAACCGGCAGAGGCGGCGATCCGCCAACGCTGCCCCCACCCCTGCTCCCCTCTCCCGATACTCGCTCCGCTCGTGTTCGGGGGAGGGGGGGACGCCCGAACACAGTCGATTTTCAAGGAATAAGCCCTTCTTCCGGAGTAAAGACCTCCTCCCCCGCTGTGCGGGGGAGGCCGGGAGGGGGCGCGCCCTCGGCACACCGAAGTAAACCAACAGTATCCTTCAGCTCCGGGTGGCCGAGGCCGAAAACGCCTGATTTCAAAATGCGTTTAGTTTAGAACGTCATTCCGAGCCCCGGAGGGGTGAGGAATCTAGCGAAGCACTTGGCTTTGCCTGATGTGCGCTCGCTTCGCTCGTTAGATGCTTCAGTCGCTTTGCTCCTTTAGCATAACGTAATCCGGAAGGAATTTATGCAATGCTGTGTAACTGCTAAGGTATCGCCACCACTTTTTGCCACGAAGACACGAAGAAAAGCCAAGGCACGACGTATTTTCCTTGATTTTTCCTTCGTGTCTTCGAAAAACTTCGAGCCTTCGTGGCTTTTGGCG
>JALXCB010000139.1 GCA_026991225.1 Anaerolineae bacterium
GCCGTGGGGGTGGGCGTGGGCGTGGCCGTGGCCGTGGGGGTGGCCGTCGGCGTCGGCGTGGGCGTGGCCAGCGCCTCCAGGATGACGGCCTTCAACGCCAGGGCGTTCTTTTTGTCCCGACATGTCTGCTCGATCTCCAACGCCCGATTCACCTGCTCCAGAGCGACTTCATACAGCCCGGCATCCACATTCTTTTCGGCCAGACGCACGTAACTCTGATAGAGATAGCAGGCGGCCCGGCCTCCGGCATAATCGGGATTGACCTCGTACACTTTTTCCAGATCGTCCACGACGCTCCGCCAATCCTCCCGTTGAATGGCCAGCAGGGCGTCCAGATAAAGGCTGGCCAGCCTGCGATTTTGCGAGGCCCGTTGATTGTCAGGATGGATGGTGAGGGCGGCGTTGAAATGTTGCAAGGCTTCGCGCACGCGGTCCGGGTCGTCGCCCTCTTCCTCCATCAACCGCTCTCCCTCTTCCAGATAGCTGATGAAAAGGGATTCCTTCACCGCGTCGGCCCGAAATGTGTCGTCGCGAGCCTGGATGCCCTGGAACAGGGCGATGGCTTCCGCCCAGCGATTGGCGTTGTAGGCCGCCACCGCCTGGTTGAACAGCTTGTCCAATTCCTGCTGACGTCTCACATAGTCGAGCAGTTCACTGGCATCCTCATAGGTGGGATATTGGGCCACGATGACTTCCAGGTTCTCGCGCGCGGCGTCCCAATCCTCCGCGGCGATGGCCTCCTGGGCCGCTTTGTAGCGCTGGGCCATCTCCTTGAGCAGTTTGGCCTGCTTGAGGCCCGTTTGCGCGGCGATGTCGTTGGGATCGCGCTCAAGGATGCTCTCGAACGCGGCGATGGCTCCGTCGTAATTGCCAATGGCGAGCTGAGACTGCCCTTCGTTGTAAAGCTCCACCAGACCGGGATCGGGCTGGCGGCCCGGAAAACCAAACAACCTGTCTCCCGCCACCAGCACAATCACCAGCGCCGCGGTGACGAGGATGATGAGGGAGATGACCCAGGGCAGCCAGCGCAAACGGGTGGTCGCTGTCGGGCTGGCCTGATTCTGCGCCTGCCCCGAATCCATCTCCTCCAGCTCGATGAACCAGTTGATCTCGTCGATGAGGGCGGCGATGCCAGGGCGCTGAGGCTGCAATTCCTGCAGGCGCGAGAACGCGGCCAGGGCCTGACGCCACTGGCGCTGCTGGTAATAGGCCATGCCTTCGGCGTAGAGGTTTTCCGCGAATTCCGCCTCGGAGACGACTTCGTCGGGGTCGGGCTCCAGCAGAAATTCCTCATCGTCCGTCGCAGGCTGGGGTTCGACGGGCAGGGGTTTTTCAGTGGCCATGAAATGACAGTTTTTGGGGCGGGCGGCATGAACAGCGGCTCGCCGATACGGATGACAATGAGAACGCTGATAACGCGGATGCGACGCTGATTTTCGCAGATGATTTTCACAGATTTTTATCTGCGTTCATCCGTTTCAATCTGCGTCATCTGCGTTCCCTAATCCTATTTTCGGAACAGCTCAGCGAGGGAGGTGGCGGGCGGCCCGGAATCGTGAGCGGAACGCCTCGACATCTTCTTTCTGAGCGGCGCTGACGCCGCCTCCGCCCGCGATCTGGGGCAGGAACACCTGATAAGGCTCCCACACGCGCACATCGGTGACCTGCGACCAGGTGTTGAACCAGCCATCGTTGCGATTCCAGTTCTCGATGCTGATGCCGATGGTCTCATCGATCATGTTGCGGGGGATGGGGATGATGGCCCATCGCCAGCCGAGATCGGCCAGTTCCTTGCCTTCGGTCTCCAGCCATTGATCATAGGGCTGGCCATCGCGAAACACGAGATGCAGATCGCCGCCGAACTTCAATTGCACGTCCAGAGTATCGTAAAGCTTCTGATAGCGTTCGCTGAAGACCGTATCATAGGTGCGAATACGATACCAGAAGGTGAGGGTGGGCCGGTCGAGCGCGTCGGGGCCGGGGATGCGCAGGGTTTGCGTGATGGCGGCGGAGCCAATGGGCACCCGGCCCGGTTGGGTGAGATCATTGTTGGGGCCGTAGTCAGGCGATCCCAATTGTGCGACGTTGATCACATCGCCTTCGGGACCGGGCGCGCGGATGACGTCGGCATAGAGCGGGCCGCCGTAATCCCAGACGCCAAACTCGCCTCCGGCGAAATCGCCATCCTGCAGCCGATCCACATACACCCCCCAGGGCATCTCCACCCAGTCGGAGATGTTGCCCGCCCGGTCGTAGGCGCGAATGCGGAAGAAATAGCGATGTCCGTAGGAGCCAGTGAAAAAGCGGGAGGTCTCGGTGGTCTGTGACGAGCCCCAGAACACCCAGGCGCCATTGCGACCATCCCGATATTGCAGATCGAAGCTCTTCAGCCCGCTGCCGTTTTCCTGATCAAAGCCCTCCCAGGAAACCAGGAAATTAGGCTGGCGCTGATAACGGTCGGCGGCCAGGAAGCGGGGCGTGGGCGGGGTGATGTCGATCTTGAATCGGGCGGTCTTCACCTCTTCCCGATTACCCGCGACATCGACAGCCTGATAGGCCAGTTCGATCTCGCCGGTGATATCGATGAGAATGACAGCTTCGTGCTCGGCGTACTGCCAGGGCCCGTCGTTGATGCGGTAACGCACGCCCGCAGGGCCCGAGCCATCGTCGCTTGGGCTGATGAGCACTTTGACAGGCGACACATACCATCCGCCAGCGCCCAACGTTCCCTCCAGAATGGTCAGCACGGAGGAGGGCGGCGTCACGTCGTAGCGCAGGGCTTTGTGCAGGACCACGCCATGGCTCTCATCCACATTGCCCGCCCGGTCCTCCAGCCACAGATACACATCCCATGCGCCTTCGCCAGGCACAGCAATGCCGGAAGCCAGTTCATCCGGGGGAATGGGCGAGCCGTCGCGCGGGCCTTCGGGCGGGGAGCCGATGCGATAGTAGGCCTTGACCACGCCCGACAGGTCGGAAGGATTCGTCCAGGTGAGGGTGAACGCGTTGGTCGGAGTCCAGTCATAAGGTTGCACCGCCACATTCTGCGGCTCGCCCGGCGCTTCGAAATCGAGGCGAATGGTCGCCAGGCGGACGTCTTCCAGATTCCCCGCCCGGTCGCGACTGAAGTAACGCAGCACGTGTTTTCCCTGTTCATCCAGATACAGCGTCGTTGCCGTGATGAGCTCGCCGCCATCGACGCTCACCCTGGTCAGGTCCGGGCCCGAAAGCGCGTCATCTGGGGTGAAGGTAATGGTCACCGGCGATGTGTACCAGCCATTTTTGCCCGCGTCGCCTGCGATGGCAAGCTGCGTCACGGGCGGCGTGGCGTCGTATTTCAGGCTCAATTCATCTGTCCACACGGCGTAATTGCCATGATCCACATTCCCCGCGTTGTCCTGCAGCCACACGTAAGCGTTGAACTCGCCTTCGTCAGGCGCTTGCAGGCCCTCGATGGTGCTGTTGGCGCCCGGATGCCACTGGCCATCGGTGGGCGAAAGGGGCGGTTGACCGATCTTCACATACGCGCCCGCGATGCCGCTGAGGTCGTTGGGAGGCAGAGCCATGACCAAGCTGAACTCATTGGTGTTCGTCCAATCGCGAGGGCTTATATCCCAAGGAATGGGAGATTGTGGCGGCAGCGTGTCGATATGCACGCCGCCAGGGATGCTGGCGATGGTTTCCTGATGCCCCAGAAGATCCATCGAGTAGAATTCAATCTCATAATTGCCGCTTTCCGACAACTGGAACGAATTGCCCGTCTGCCAATCGCCGCCATTGATGCGATAGAAAGTCTTGTCCACGCCGATGCCCGCGTCCACCGCCACCAGGGTGATGGTCACAGGTTGATTGTACCAGCCATTGACAGGGCTTTCGGGCGAAATCACGGCGTAAGATGTGGTGGGAGGGAACTGATCGACCCAGACAGCCGCCTCTTGTTCCGCCTCCTTGTTCCCGGCCTCATCGGCGCTGAAATAGCGAAACGCGTGTTTGCCATCCTCCTGGATGACGGTCTGGCTCCCTTCCTGCCATGCGTCATCGTCCAGACGCCAAGAAGTGGACGCCACGCCCGAGGTCGCATCCTGGGCCTGGAGGGTGAGCGTCACCGGGGTCTCATACCACCCCTGGGCATTGGGCGCCCCCTCGACAGTCAGCGTCGTGATGGGCGGCGTGGCGTCCCGCTTGAAGGATTGCGTCTCGGTTGCGCTATTCCCGGCCACATCCTCCGCCCGGGCGCGCAAGATGTGCTCCCCGTCCTCATCGATCTCGAGCGAGGTCGTTTCGACCCACCCCTGGTCGTCCAGATTGGCATAGGTCGCGGCGACGCCCGAGGCGGCGTCACCGGAGGTGATCATCGCCAGGATGGTGTCGGTATACCAGTCATTTTCGCCAATGGCGCCAAAAAGGTCGATGATCACCGTCGGCGGGGTTTTGTCCCACTGCACGCCATCCGTGATGACGCTGCGGGTGGCGATATCGCTGTTGCCTGCGGAGTCCTGCAGCCACAGATGGAAATCGAAGCTGCCCTCGCTCGCGGGCTGAATTCCCTCGATGCGATCGATGCCATCGCCGAAGACGCACGTCCCGTCGTTTTCGTCCGCGGGCGGGCCTCCCAATTTGTAGCAGGCTGCGGCCACGCCGCTCACATCGGCCGGATTCGTCCAGGTTGCAGTCCAGGAAGAATCGGTCGCCGTCTGCCAGCCGGTGGGCGCGAGCTGGAGGTTTTGGGGCGAGTCGGGAGCCTGGGCGTCTACATTCACCGTCTGGATCGGGCTCTCCTCGCGGGTTCCCAGCGCGTCCGTAATGGCGTATCGGATATAATTTGCGCCTTCGTCCAGGGTGATGGCGGTGATGGTGAGCGTGCGCCGGGTGGCGATATCCCCTCCCACCAGCAGGTTCCGGGTCATCCATGTGCTCCAGACGACGCCGTCGGTGGAGTATTGATAGGCGGCGTCATCGGTTAACCCATCGTCATCGGTGACCGTCACCGACGCGAGCACGGTCTGAGTGGTCTGCCAGACGTCCTCGGGCGGTTGGAAATCGCTCCAGACAGCCGTGGCGTCACCGATGGCGGCGTAAGCGAACAAGCCGATGGGCAACAGCATCGCCAGCATAGCGGCTGTGACCAGGGCCAGAAAAAGTCGGCGAAGGGACTGAAATTGGTCGTTCATAGGACTCACAGAAAGAAAAAGGGACACGGACGTGCGGCCAGCGCGGCCCATCCAGGTCCCTGACAAAGATGCTGGGAAGAGATGGATGACGGGGAATCAAACCTCGAACCGATAACCCACGCCCCGAACGGTGGTGAGGTATCTGGGATCGTCGGGGTTCTCCTCGATCTTGGTGCGCAGACGCCGCACATACACCGCGATCTGGTTGGGATACCCCCCGTAGTTCTCGCCCCAAACGCTGTTCAGGAGCTGATCGTGGGTGAGCACCCGTCCCGCGTTGCGCATCAGCGTGTGCAGCAGCCGGGTTTCGATGGGGGTCAGCTCCACCACCCGGCCATCGGGCAACTCCGCCCGGTTGGTGAGGGGGTCCAGACGGATGCCGCCGCTCTCGATGCGGTCGGAGGGTTCGCCCAGGGCGTACGCTTCGGTGCGACGTAACACGGCCTTCACGCGGGCCAGCAGTTCGGAGGGCTCGAAGGGCTTGGCCAGATAGTCGTCCGCGCCCATCTCCAGGCCCGCCACCCGGTCGGAAGTCTCTCCCTTGGCGGAGAGGAAAATCACCGGGATGGCGTGGCGGGACCGAATCTGGCGCAGGGTTTCGAACCCATCCAGACCGGGCATCATCACGTCCAGCAGGATGAGATCGGGGCGTTCCTGCTCGATGAGTGCGAGCGCATCCCGACCATTGTTCGCGGCCAGCACGTCATAGCCTTCTTCTCGCAGGAGAAAGGCTGTCATTTTGACGCTGGGAGGATCGTCATCAACGACCAAAATTCGCATGGCGTTTTCTAAGGTTGGGGAATAGGTTGACATAGCACGTGGAGTTTCATTATACCATCGGGCCATACTGCGAGCAAGGAAATGCGGAATTTTTGGCGGATGGTAAGGGTGGAGGGTGGTCATGGTTGCGGAGATCGAAGATAGACAGGAAGGTAGAGATAGGATTGGGTGGAGGCGAAGCCCAGCAGAGCGTCCACCTGCACGCCCCTTTCGAGATGCACCGCCACCGGATACCCCGTGGTGGGGAAGTAGCCCAGGGGTTGGGTCAGGGCCCACAGGGTGTAATCGCCCGGATCCATGTTCTCGAAGATGACATACCCATCCCGGTCCGTAGGCGCGACCCCCCGGGTGATGTTCTGGGCGTCCTTCAGAGTGACGACCATGTTGCTGATGGCGGTGTCCTTCCCATCGAAAACGCCATTCTGGTTGGCGTCGAAGAAGACGAACAAGGAGATGCGACTGGGCGCGGGCGTGGGCGTCGGCGTGATGGTCGGCGTGGGGGTGGGCGTATGAGTGGGCGTGGGCGTGATGGTCGGGGTCGGCGTGGACGTCGGTCTGGGGTCCTGCCAGCGCACGATGGTTCCGGCGTCGCCCGCCACCCAGGCATGTCGCGGCGCGGGCGCGGACGCGGCCAGCAGGTCAAACCCCACGCCAGGGTTATCCTGCAGCCAGGTGACGCCGCCATCCCCAGTGTAAAGGGCGACCCCGGCGTCCCCCACCGCCCAACCGGTGAACCGATCGGCCATGGAGACGCCGCGCAGCGTCTGGGAGACGCCGCTGGTTTGCAGCCGCCAGTTCATGCCGCCATCGGTGGTGGCGAGAATGACGCCGCCTGTGCCCACAGCCCAGCCATACCGGTCACCGGCGAAATCCAGGCTGTAGAACGCGTCCGCGCCGCCCAGGGTCTGGATCGTCCAATTGGCGCCGCCGTTGGTCGTGCGCAGGATGATGCCTTCATCGCCCGCAGCCCACCCGGTCTGATCATTGGCGAAAACGATGGCGTAGATGTCGTAAGATGCGGGCAGGGTTTGCTGACGCCAGGCGCTGCCGTCGAAATGGTAGACCTGCCCGTTCTCACCCGCCACCCAGCCCTGATCGGGAGCGAGGAAGCTAAGGGCATGGAAAGCGCCAGGGAAAAGCAGATTTTGCGCACTCCAGCTCTGGCCGCCATCCGCTGTGGTGCGCAACATGCCCTCCGCCCCCGCGATCCATCCCCGCTGTGCGTCGAAGAAATGGATGGCGAGGATGTCGGCGTCCACGCCCGAGTTCAAGGCGGCCCAGGTGGCGCCGCCGTCGAAGGTGCGCAGCAGGACGCCGCCATCGCCCGCGGCGAAGCCCAGGTGATCATCCAGGAATTGAATGGCGCGCAAGGGCTGGCCTGTGTGAGACGCCTGCTTCGTCCACTCCCCCAGGCCCATGGGGGCGAGGATGGAGACGGGCTGCGCAGGCGACTCAGGCGCGGGGGAAGGGGGCGCGGCCAGCATGGGCGCGGCGAGAGCCGCAGCGATGAGGACAAGCGTCAAAAAAGATAGGATGAGAAGAATGCGGCGCATGTCTTTCAGGGAAAGTAATCAGTGATCAGTTTTCAGTCATCAGTGAGAGCAAAGCTTACACCTCAGTATACCTTTTTCAGGTGAAAAGCGGATGAAGGCGTTTGCGGGAATTGATGACAGTTTTTTCATGCGCGTTCCGTTTTCGTGCTATACTTGCCCGATTCATTCTTACCAACATGGAAGGCGCCACGCTCGGCAGCGCGCCGATACCGATGAAAATGGGAACGCAGATACCCGCAGATGCTTCGCAGATTTCCACTGATTACTGATAACTGATCACTGATTACTTTATTTTCATAGCAGGCGACACGAGCGATAGCTCGCCGATACCGATGAAAACGCCTCGCGGCCAGGCTGGCGGGCCGTGAAACGTAATGCGTGATGCGTAACGATCTCACGTTTCACGTTTTCACGCATCACGCCCGTTGCAGACTCGCTCAATGTTGTCCTGACGATCCTCAATCCTAATCCTGATCCGAATCCTATTTCCATAGCAGGAGACAAAAAATGACCGACAACACAACTTTAGGCGTCGTGGCCGTCATTGGCGGCACGGGCGCGGAAGGCTCTGGATTCGCCATGCGTTGGGCCCGAGCGGGCCTGGACGTGGTCATCGGCTCCCGGTCGGCGGAGAAGGGCGCGCGCGTCGCCGCGGCATTGCGAGAAAAGCTGGGCGATGTGAAACTGCGCGGGACCAGCAATCTGGAGGCCGCGCAGATGGCCGATGTGGTCGTGCTCTCCGTGCCCTACGAATCCCAGTCCGCCATTCTGGAGGATATCAAGCCGGGACTGGCGGGCAAGGTGCTGGTGACGGTGGTGGCCCCTCTGCTGGGCGAAAAGAAAGGGCGCTACGCGCCCCCGCCCGGCGGTTCGGCTGCGATGGAGGCCCAGGCCCAGGTGGGGCCTGAGACCCGGGTCGTGGCCGCGTTCCAGAATGTGAGCGCCCACCACCTCGTTGACCCCGATCATGTCGTCGATTGCGATGTGCTGGTGTGCGGCAACAAGCGCGCGGACCGGGAGATCGCCATTGCTTTGGCCCGGGCCGCGGGCATGAGGGGCGTCCACGCGGGCGCGTTGCAGAATAGCGCCGTCACCGAGGGCATGACCGCGGTGCTCATCGCCATCAACGCCATCTACAAGACCCGCAACGCGGGCATCCGCATCACGGGTATCGAAGCGTGAACCGTCTCACCCTGACTGCGCTTCCCGGTATTCCTCTCATCCGGCCCGGAGATGACCTGACGGCCATCACGCTGGAGGGGCTGGAACGGGCCGGAATCCAGTTGGCCGATGGGGATGTGCTGGTCGTCGCCTCGAAGATCATCTCCAAGGCCGAAGGACGGCTGGTTCCCCTGGCCGATGTGACGCCCACGCCCGAGGCCGAAGCCCTGGCCCCCTATCTGGACAAAGACCCCCGGCTGATCACCCTCATCCTGGCGGAGTCTGCGGCCGTGCTGCGCACCCGTCCCGGCCTCATCATCGTGGAGCATCGACTGGGGTTCGTTTGCGCCAACGCAGGCATCGATCAATCGAATGTCGAAGGCGAGGATGCGGCGCTGCTACTACCCGAGGACCCGGATGCGTCGGCCCGGCGGTTGCGGGAGGGATTGCGAGCGGCCACGGGAGCGGACGTAGCCGTGGTGATCAACGACAGCCACGGGCGGGCGTGGCGGCAGGGCACGGTGGGCGCGGCCATCGGCGTGGCGGGCCTGCTGCCCCTTACCGATCGCCGGGGGGACGCGGATCTGTTCGGGCGGGCGATGCGGGTGACGGTGTTGGGAACCGCGGATGAGATCGCGGCTGCGGCCTCGCTGCTGCAAGGGGGCGTGGACGAGGCCCGGCCCATCATCCACATGCGCGGCGTCCCCTATCGCCGCGGAGAAGGCTCGATTCGCGAGCTCCTACGGCCCAAGGAGATGGACTTGTTCCGTTAATCTCGATGGGGCAAGACGCGGATAAGAAGAAACACGAATGAACTAAATTTTCTTATCTGTGTCCCCTCATCTGTGTGATCAGTGAAAGGGTTATCAGTGAAAGGCGTCGACGGGATGCACCAGGATCGGGGGATGATGAAAAGGCGGGCGGGTTTTCTCGGGGAAGGCTTCCCGCAACATGGTGACGAATTCCCCCAGGGCCATGGCGGTCGCGCCCCACACCTTATGTCCGTCAAGGTCGAAGTAGGGCACGGCCCAGGTTTTTCCATCCCGTTCCACCTGGGCGACCTGACGGGTGGCGGGATCGAGAAAGCGGGAGATGGGGACTTCGATCAGGCTTTCCACTTCCGCGGGATTGGGCCGCCAGGCCGGGGGTTCGGGCGTGTAGCCCACGACGATCTGAATGCAAAAGTGGCTGGGAGGGATGTAAATGTGCGTGAGGCGTCCCAACACCTCCACGCGGTCGGGATCCACCCCCACCTCCTCCTGGGCTTCGCGCAACGCGGTTTGGGCCACAGTCTCCTGGCCGTCCCGCGAGCCGCCCGGAAACGCGATCTGCCCCGGATGATCGGGCAGATCGTGGCGGCGCTCGGTGAGCACGGTGTAGAGTTGATCCCCGCGCGGATAGAGTAGAAGCAGCACCGCGGCGCGGCGGCAGGTCTTGGAGCCCTCGTCGTAACTCTTCTGATCCAGCGGGCGATAGCCGGGGGCCATGAGCTGCTGGCCCCGCAGGCCGGGCTTTAGACCCTGAACAGCTACTGAAATATCGTCAAGCGTCAGCACGAATCCGGTCACAAGAGCAGTTGATGCTTCGCACTACAATCGTTCGCTTGCCCCATGTTGACTCTTCTTTTCTTTTGAGAAAAATCGTATCATTATCTTGGATATGGGTTTTTCATAAAATGGCCAAAAAAGAAACACAACCCATGCTTTAAGCAAATTATTTTCTTTTTCGTTAGATACCGTCACGAAATACAGACCTGCAATCAAATAAAAAATGAAAAAATTCAGAATAATGATTTCAAAAATTTCCATATCGACCTCGTTGTGTTGGGAGAAGAAACATGAAGAGATTTGGTTTGTTGAGAGAAAAGTTTGACTACATAAAGCTCTATGTTGATCATATCGTCGATAGCATTACGCCTATTCACAAAAAGTACAAGCAACAATAATAAAAAAGTTGAAAACGTAGTAAAAAACGGCCAGTCGATAATATGTTTCTGTATGTGCATTACTGCGCTCTCATGAAGGCCGTTGTGAATTGCCTGAAAAAAGAAAGCAGAGAGCAAAATAACAAATGCATGCACAATCCAATTACCCAGTCTACATGCCTTCTTTCGAGGAGACGAAGCTGTTAAAGAAATAAGCGAAGAATTCCATGTAATGATAATAATGCCAATAAAGACTATCTTCAAAATAAGGCCAAGATTAATTTCTACGCCAAAAATCGCTGTTGTATAAGTTGAAAATGCAGGATTTAGAAAAATGTTCAGTGTCCATAATGTAAAAACGATTTGCAAGGGGATATGAGCAAAACAAACAAGACCATTCGAAACACAAAGATTACACTGAATTGGTTCAGTTTGTGGGGAACCCTTTTGGGGATATTCATGATACAACAGATAAAGAAATGCTATAGTAAGAATAAGAGAAAAAAAGACATAAATAAAAGGGGGTAATGTATGTTCGTAGTAAACTCTTACTATTGTATACACAAAAAATGCAAGAACAATCGCCGCTATACTCGCTCCCAGCGTATGAATGACCTCATACAGATATCGGTGTCTCTCATAAAAACCTGGCCCTTGAGTTCTATTGTCGATATATTGGCATGCTTGCAAGAAAAAAGTTTCTTTGTATCTATGGAGCGATCGAGCATCTCCCGTATAACTCGCGAGCACGGAGCTGCGCCAATGCTCTTCCAGGATAAAATCGCTTTCATCGATTTCCCACTGTGGATAGTTAAACATTTTTTCTCCCCGAAGCGAAGCAGCATAGCCTCGGAACGGCGAATTCCAGCGGATAAAAAAGTACAATTGGTATATCAAAAATCCAAGGGGGATGCCGGCTAACGCGACGACGATCGAAGTTAACAAGGGGCCAAATTGGTTTAGGAATTGTCGAATTTGTTTTTCAAACTGTTCCCATCCTGGATATTGAAAAGATAAATCGATGGTGATAAATATTGCAACCGTAAGAAAAAATGTCCACCCAGGAATAAGCCACCTGGTGAATCGTGTTAAGTCTTCGGCCTTCATTGGATTTTATGTCGGCGATAGCAAAACCAAAACATGCAAAACAAACAAAATAATCTTAACATTAAGACAAGAAGCAATCTCTTGTCCCGAATAATCTTTCGTAAATTATATCATACAAAAAACTTTTTTGCTTGTCAATTCCTTTGGCGACGCTCCACCTCTAAAGAGTCCTCGCCCAAAAGCTGCCGCACATCCGCGACGAGCTCAGGGCAGTAGCGGGTTTTGCGGTCGGGAAAGTCGATGCGCAGGGTTTCGCCCGCGCGGGCGATTTGCAAGTAGAAGGGCTCGTCACCCGCGTAGCTATCCAACAGTCGCATGAGCGCATCCAGACGGCGCAGGTCATCCGCGCTATCGTCGGAGAGCTGGAAATGGATGCACAGGGTGCGCAGGGGACGGTCGGGCGTGGGAGGCATGGGGGGCTCCTCGGTGTGATGGCCGTTGTCGCGGGCGGCCGCAGGCGGAGGATCGGGCGGAGGCGTAAGCAAGTCGGCGGCATACGTGGGCGTCCACGTTTCCCTCAGCGCGCTTTCATCGTCCAAAGGGAACGCTTCTTCCTCATCTTCTGCGAAATCAGACTGAGCGGAGCGGAGCAGGGCGTTGATATCCTCATCGGGCTCATCCAACGAAGGCAATGCATCCGCCCGCACGGGGATATCCTTCATGATGTCATCGGCCAGAATGCCCGCTCGCTCGTTCCGCACGTCCACCTTGCCCCGCACCAGCACGATGCGCCCCTCCACCAGCAGGTCCCGGGCCTTTTCGTACAGCTTGGGGAAGACGGTGACGTCGCAAAAACCCTCCATGTCCTCCAAAGTGACGAAGGCCATGCGGTCGCCTTTTTTGGTGAGGATGGTGCGCACGCCCGCGATCATGCCCAGCACAGAGACGAAGCGCCCCTGACGGGCGGGGGTGATGTCGATGCAGGTGGCGTTGACCGCGTGGGCGTAATCCACCGAAAGCTCCATGAGAGGATGGGAGGAAACGTAAACGCCCAGCAACTCCTTCTCCCAGGCCAGTTTCTCTTTGGATGGCACGCGCTCGTAATTGATGGGCAGACGCAGTTCGCTGCGCATCCCGCCCATGTCCATGTCCCCGAACATATCGAACAGGCTGACCTGTCCCACGTCCTTCGCTTCCCAAACGCTCTTGGAAAGGGCCTGCATCTGATCGATGGCCGCCAGCAATTGCTCCCGCTCGCCCCAGGCGTCCAGCGCCCCCACCTTGATCAGGGCCTCCAGCGCCCGGCGGTTGACCTTGCGCAGGTCCACCCGTTCGCAGAAATCGGTGAGGGACTGGAAGGGGCCGCCCTCGCTGCGGGCGCGGATGATCTCCTCCACCGGGCCTTCGCCCACGTTCTTGATGGCGGCCAGGCCGAAGCGGATGGCGGAGCCGGGCGGCACGCGGAAATCAAAGCGGGTGCGGCCAAAGGTCTTGACCTCGGCGGCCTCGGGCGATTCCACGATGGTGAACCCCGCGTCGGACTGATTGATATCGGGCGGGAGCACCTGGATGCCCATGTGGCGGCATTCTTTGATGAAGTTGGTCACCTTGTCCAGGTTGTCCCGCTCCACCGTCAGCAGCGCAGCCATGTATTCCACCGGGTAGTGGGCCTTGAGATAGGCCGTCTGCACGGTGATGACCGCGTAGTCCGCGGCATGACTGTTGTGCACCAGGATGTCGTTGGCGATGAAGTTGTGGGTTTCGGGGATTTCGAGGTCATACGTCTGTTTTTCGCCCACGAAATCAATCGCCGCGATCTTGTCCCAATAGATGTCGTTTTGGGCGTAGCGGCGGAGATCGTCGTCATCGAAGAATTCCGCCAGGCGTTGGATGGTCTGCCGCCGGAAACCGGTTTTGTTGGGATTGTCGGCCGGATAGAATTCCCGCTGCGCCACGCCCGTGCGCTGGTTGATCTCCTTCCAGCTCATGCCCGACCGATCTTTGGCCTCCCGAACGAATGCCTTGACCGCCAAGGGCACGATATCCTTGCTGGATTGATCCTGTTTGACGTCAGTCAGCAAACCATTCAGGGCGGCGCGGCATTTTGAGCTGACAAAATAGACGCCTATCTGAGCGGCAAAGGCCCAGATATGCTCATCGCCCGTGATGAAAAGCTGGTAGCCTGTACGCCCTTCTTTGTAGGGGAATTCGACCGTGCGCAATCGGGAGAGAATGCCGAACCGCAGCAGCAGGTGCTGGAGTTGGCGGGCGAGTTTTTCCGAGGCAGTGGCGTAGAACAGGCTGCGTCCGCCCACGTTGATGTGGCCGTCCCCCTCCCACATGCGGCTGATGAGAAGCGCGATCTGGCGGTTGGTGAGCTCGAATGCGTCGGGGGGAATGGTCTTCTCCGCGGCCTTCTTCCCCCAGATGCCGATGGCTTTGGCCCAGGTCACGATGCCCGCTTCCCGGCTGCGGTCGATGCGCTTCGCATACGCCGAATGCGTCCCCTTGTGGAGGGTCACCCGGCATTGGGTGTTGTCGAATGCTTCGGCCGCCCGGCAATAGTCCGCCAGCAGGGCGTCGTCCTGAGTGTAGAAATAGACGGATGCAGGATGACGCAGGTTGCCCTCGGCCAGCAGGTGGCCCAGGGCGATGACCTCATGGTCGGGCCATTGCTTTTGGCCCTGGATGGGGATAACGCGCGGGGTGGCGATGAGATCGCCGGGTCGCAGGTCGGCCAGGAGTCGCCAGCCATGAAAGGTGTAGAAAGGATGGTTGGCCGTGGCCTCGATGACCCGCCCCGATGCGGTTTTCAGGCGGAATACAGGCTTGACGCCGTTGTCCATGACGCGGGCCACGGGCTGCGCGCGCAAGGTGAGCGTGTCGACGTCGCAGCTCACGGTGCGAGTGAGCCGCGCCCGGCCATGATAGAGGTCTTCGATGCGCACCAGGCGTCCGGTTTCGGCGTCCAGCACCTCGACGTCGCCCGGCAAACATTTGTTGAAGCCGTAGTTGGCGAAGAAGACGATATCTTCGTAGATTTTCGTGGCCGCGTCCGGCGGGATGCCGTTGGCCACCGCGCCCTCGATGAATTTCACCTTGTGCGCGGCCATCTCCTTTTCCTTCTTCTTGGCCACGGCCCGCCGCATGAGATCGGCCTCGCCCGGGGTGTAGCCTGCAAGCTGGGACGCGATCTGGATGATCTGCTCCTGATAGACGATGATGCCGTAGGTTTCGGCCAGGATGGGCTCCAGCGCGGGATGGACGTATTTCACCGGCTTGCGGCCATGCATGCGGTCGATGTAGAGGGGGATGTATTGCATGGGGCCGGGGCGGTAGAGGGAGATGGTGGCCACGATGTGCTCGAATTTCGTGGGCTTCATGCTGCGCAGCACGCCCCGCATCCCCTCCGATTCCACCTGGAAGACGCCGGTGACCTCGCCCGAGGCCAGGAGTTCGTAGGCGCGGGGATCGTCGGTGGGGATGTTGTTCAAATCGTATTCGACGCCATGCCGTTCCTTGATCAGCTCTGCGGCCACGCGCATGATGGTGAGGGTGGCCAGGCCCAGAAAGTCCATCTTCAGCAGGCCCAGGCTTTCCAGCACGGGGTACGTGAATTGGGTGATGTAGTCGCGCACGGCCTTGCTGGGCGCGCGCACCAGGGGCGTGTAGTTGATGAGAGGCTTGTCGGCGATGATGACCGCGGCGGGGTGGATGCTGATATGCCGGGCCACGCCTTCCAGTTTTTTGGCGTTGTCCAACAACTTTCGCACCTGCTCATCCCGATCATAGAGCTGCTTCAGCTCCTTGACCTCTTCCAGGGCTTTCTTCAGGGTGACTTTAGGGCCGGCCGGGATCAGTTTGGCGATCTGATCCACTTCATCCAGGGGGATGTTCATGGCCCGGGCCACGTCGCGCACGCTGGCCCGGGCTTTCATCGTGCCGAAGACCACGATCTGCGCCACCCGATCATCCCCATATTTCTCCAACGTGTATTCGATCATCTGGTCCCGCTGGTCGTCGGGGTAGTCGAGATCGAAGTCGGGCATGGAGACGCGGCCGGGGTTGAGGAAGCGCTCGAAGATGAGGTTGTTGGGCAGGGGATCCAGGTTGGTGATGCCGATGGCGTAGGCCACCAGGGACCCTGCGCCCGACCCGCGCACATTCCACCAGATGTTTCGCTTCCGCGCGTACTCGCACAAGTCCCACACGATGAGGTAATAGACGTCGAATCCCATGTCGTGGATGATCTTGAGTTCGTGCTCCTTGCGCTTCTGAATCTCCGGGTCTTTGGCCCGCTTGCCGTAGCGCCGTTTCAGGCCCTGTTCGGTGAGGTGGCGCAGGTAGGCCTCGGCGCTGTCGAAGCCGGGGGGCAGGTCGAAGTGGGGCAGGTGATAGCCGGTGGGGCTCAGGTCCACCTCGGCCATCTCGGCGATGCGCAGGGTATTGGTGAAGGCGCTTTCGGGCAGGTCGATGTAGGGCCGGAATGCGTCTTCCAGCTCACGCCGCGACTTCAGGTAGTACCCGAAGTCGGACATACGCATCCGGTTTTCGTCGTCCAGGGTGCTGCTGGTCTGCACGCAGAGAAGGATGTCGTGGGATGGACCGTCGTCGGGATAGACGTAGTGGACGTCGTTGGTGACGATCATGTCCAGATCGTATTCCTTGGCCCACTGGATCAAGGTGCGATTCACCTTATGCAGCGCGGGGATGTCGTGCATCTGAAGCTCGACGAAGAAGCGATCGCGGCCGAATACGTCGAGATACCACTCCAGGCGCTGGCGGGCCAGTTTTTCGTCGGGCGGGCCGTCCTCGTCGCTGAGATAGGTGGGCACTTCGCCCGCCAGGCAGCCGGTGGTGGTGACGATTCCTTCGTTGTAGCGGGCCAGCAGATCCGCGTCGATGCGGGGTTTGTAGTAGTAGCCGCGGGTGTTGGCCTCGGAGACCAGTTTCAGCAGGTTGAGGTAGCCGGTCTGGTTGATGGCCAGCAGGAGGATGTGATGGCGGAAGCTGTCCTTTTGCGGGTCGCGGCCCGTCATGGGGCGGCCCCAGCGGGTGATGTAGCCCTCGACGCCGATGATGGGCTTGACGCCCGCTTTCGTGGCCGCGTTGAAGAAATCGATGGCCCCGTGCATGTTGCCGTGGTCGGTAAGCGCGACCGCGGGCTGGCCTAACTCTTTGGCCCGTTCGACCAGATCATCGATTTTGCTGAGGCCGTCGAGCAAGGAGTATTGGCTGTGGACGTGGAGATGGACGAAGTCGTCGGGCATGGGGAATCGGCATTCAGTAATAAAGCTTTGTCTCACGCAAAGTCGCCAAGGCGCCAAGGGAAATGTCCCAGATTCGGCCTTTTTCGCTTCCGCGCTCTCGGTTTCTAAACTGAAATCATTTTGAAACTCGGTATTTTTTGGGGCCACGCCCGCCCGGCGCTGAAGCCGCCGGGCTACGGAACGACGCCGGGTAAACCCGGCTTGATTGCGGCCACGGCAGAAAAGCCCCATTCATGGGGCGTCGTTCTTAGCCCGCAGGTTCACCTGCGGGTGGCTGCATAGCCTTTAGAACAGCGTCATTTTCGCATGGAAGTCGAGCCAAAAACCTGGTTTTCATTTTGCTTCCAGTTTGGGGTGGGTATCTTCAGGGAAGCCAGAATTACATGCTAACAAAAGAAGGGGGATCGGGCAAAGCGGGGGGAGATGAAAGCGAAACGCGCTCGGCAATGCGAGCGCGTCGGGTGCTCTACTTAACGCAAGTTATTTGCCTGCCTCTGCATATTCATTCAGAACGCGTTTGTCCCCTTCCTGTTCCGCTTTTCTTTCTTCCTTCTTCTTCATGTATATGTAGGTCAACGTAATTGCACTCATTTCCGCGTATTGGAGCACAAGTAATGTATCCGCGAGAAAGTCCGTTCGTTCATCGCCTCCTTCTGTAAAAGGATTATCTGAAAATTCTCGCCCGAATGCAATATGTCTAAATCTCTGAAACAAACTCAAGGGACTCGCCGTAGGGGCAGTCTCTTCGTCATTGGGTATACGCACGGGAAATCTGAGCGCAATCCAATCGAGATTGCCATCACGGGTATAACCAAAATCCCAGACAAATCCACCATACAAAAATGTCTTTTCGCCATGGTCAACAGCGGCCGTAAGAAAAACGCCCAGCCCCTTCAGGTCTATGTTCTTTGTGATGTCTTCTTCAATTCCCCACAATTCCCTTGTGACTTTGGGGAACTCAAGGATTTCCCCACTCAACAAATAAAACCATAGATCATCAGGCCGAAATATTTCATACCGCTTATCCAATCGTAGCCGACGAACAATTCCATGCGCAAGTGTGCCCAATATAGCCGATAGAAGGTAGAGAGATAACAGATAAACCGCTATGCCAAAGAGATGATCGGCGATGATCTCAACCTGATTTTCTTTGATTTGTTGCCCTCCCATCAAGAGTTTCAGGAGAACGTTCCATCGAACATTCCAGGGAAACAGACGCTGGACCGCCCAAGAGAAGAAGATTCCCCAAACGGCATTCAAGATCAACGCATAAATGGTGGCATGCACCAGATACTCGCTGTATCTTTTTATGGCCACGGGCCCATCGCGACGCCCCAGCCCACGCAAATATGCATAATTGAAAATGACACCAGGAAGTAAAAGCAAGAAAACCGCCAGTGCGGAAAAAGCAAATTCCATCATTCACCCTCTTTGGCTTGTAAATCAAACCCGAAACGCTTCTCCGTCACCGCTAACGTCCTGGTCGCCGAGACCGGGAAAAGCTGAATGGGTTAGGTTATCTGTCACCCAAATTTCTGAACCCAATGCGCTATCTGGTTGGCGCCGATTTTGACTTTGCCTCTAATAAGTCTTTGTTTTGTTTGCCGTTTATATGTCCAACCACGGCGATCTCGTATTCTTCCTCATCGATTTTCACTTCAGCATGACCGGTGGTCAGCGCTTCATAAATTATTTTGCGCCCCTTTTCATCTTGAAGCAACTTGACCAGGACTGGAGAGAGGTTGCCACGCATATCATCCTCCTAGGTGAAGAAAATTCGTTGCAAGTAGAGAAGTCAAGTTTATCCACAAAAGAATTTCTTGTCAAACAGCGTAACTGCTAAGGTATCGCCACCACTTTTTGCCACGAAGACACGAAGAAAAGCCAAGGCACGACGTATTTTTCTTGATTTTTCCTTCGTGTCTTCGAAAAACTTCGAGCCTTCGTGGCTTTTGGCGGCCTAAAGTCAAGTACGTTAGCAGTTACCAAACAGCGTTGAAAGAGATGAATATTCTTATCCTTTGTGGCTTTGTCCGGCCATCATTTCAGAATTCCGGCCAGGCGATGTTCACGCCCGAGGGGACTTCCAGGCCGTCAAAGGCTGCGAAATCATCCTCCGCGACGCCCACGCCGACCACCACATTGCGGCCCAGCTTCGCGCCCTCGGGGATGCGGCTCTTCTGGCCCACCAGGGTGATGCCGGTGTTGAGGATGTCGGGGCGGACAGGGTTGGGACGGTCGTTTTCCCCCACGCCCACCTGCGCCCGCGCGCCCACGACCACATCCTCATCCAGGATGGCTCGGTCCACCACCGCGCCCTCATGGATGATCGCGTCGTGCATGATGATGCTGTCGCGCACCACCGCGCCCGCTTCGATGACCACGCCCGGACCGATGATGGAGCGGATCACCTGGCCTTCGATGCGAGCGCCATCGCTGAGCAGATTGTTTCGCACCCGGGCCTCTTCACTGAACCACACGGGCGGATACTGCTCCGACCGGGTGTGGATGGTCCAGCGGCGATCGTTCAGCTCCAATGCGGGGATGTCGGCCAGCAGGGCCATGTTGGCCTCGTAGAAGGCGGGAACCGCGCCCACGTTGGCCCAATAACCCTCGAATTCGTAGGCGTACACGCGTTTGGCCTTGACCAGGGCTGGAATGACTTCGCCGCCCAGGTCATTGGCTTCTGCGCCCGGCCCGCGCAGCCAGTCGACCAGGGTGGCCGCGTTGAAGACGTAGATGCCCATGCTGGCCAGGGTGGCGCGGGTGCGCCGGGGCTTTTCCTCGAAGCGGATGATGCGGTTGTCCACATCGGTGGTGACCATGCCGAAGCGCGAAGTTTGGTGGGGGCTGACCGGGCGCACGGCGATAGTGACGTCGGCCCGGCGGGACAGATGGAATTCCAGCAGGGGCTGGTAGTTCATCTTGTAAACGTGATTGCCCGACAGCACCAACACCAAATCCGCCCCGCTTTCTTCGATGACATCGAGATTGAAGCGCAGCGCATCCGCGGAGCCCTTCTCCCACAAGCCCTCGCCCGGTCGGGTCTGGTAGGGCTGAAGCAACCGCACGCCGCCCGTGGCCCGGTCCAGGTCCCAGGGCTTGCCCGAGCGGATGTGCTCGTTCAGGGGGCGGGGCATGTATTGGGTGAGCACGGCGACATTGTAGATGTCGGAGTTGACGCAATTGGAGAGGGGGAAATCGATGACGCGGTATTTCCCGGCAAAAGGCACGGCCGACGCGGGCCGCCGGGCGGTGAGCACGGCCAGTCCGGGGCCCGCGCCCCCGGCCAGGATCATGGCGATGACGGATGGGGACATGGGGAAGTCACCTCGGTGGATGAGTCGCTCTTGGATGGCATTCAGAAAGATACGTTTCGCGCGAGCGGCCGAGTGCGTGAAACGTGAAAACGTGATGCGTGAAATTTCGACGTTTTACGTTTCACGTTTTACGTCGCTGGCGGCCTCGTCCGGGGCGGGGCGTTCGTCTTCCAGTTCCGACGCGGACGCCTCTGATTCGGGCAGGATCATGCCGCCGGGATGAACGGATGCGCCCGAGGGAATATCAGTTCGCTCCTCGAAGTCGTCCAGGTCCACGCCTGCATCGATGAGCACATTGCGGCCAATGCTGACGTTTTCGGGAATGTACGCGCCTTTGCCCACCACGGTAATGCCGGTATTGAGTTTGTCGGGCATTTCGGCGTTGGGGACGGTCAAATCCTCGCCCACGCCCAGGCGCACGCCCGCACTGACGACGACGTTTTTATCGACAACAACCTTGTCGAGCATGGCGCCAGGACCGATGAAGGTGTCGTTCATCACGACGGATTCCCGCACGACCGCGCCCGGGGAGACGAACACGCCCGGCGAGAGCACAGAGCGATAGACTTCGCCCTGGATGACGCAACCATTGCTGACCAGGGAGCGGGCGCTTTTGCCCAGCACGCTGGTCTTGACCGGCGGGCGTTCCTGGCTGCGGGTGCGTATCTGCCAGGTCGAGTCCCACAGATCCAGGGGATGGTTCGGATCGCACAGCTCCATAGAGGTGCTCCAATAGGCGTCGATGGTGCCCACGTCCACCCAATAGCCTTCGAACGGGAAGGCGTAGACCTTGTCCCGATCGATCATATGGGGGATGACGTGTTTGCCGAAGTCGAGATCGGGATGCTCGGGGTGGAGTTCGGTCAGCCGGGCCTCCAGCACGTCGGTGTTGAAGAGATAGATGCCCATGCTGGCCAGGGTGCCTCGGTCTTCTTTGGGTTTTTCGTAGAAGGCGGTGATGCGCCCATTGCGATTCGTGGTCATGATGCCGAAGCGATGGGCCTCCTCTTTGGGCACGTGCATGACCGCGATGGTGACGTCCGCTCCCTTCTCCTGATGAAAACGGATCATTTCCCGATAATCCATCTTGTAAATGTGATCGCCCGAGAGGATGAGCGCGCCGTCCGCGTCCCGATTCTGGATGAAATCCAGGTTCTGGAAGACCGCATCCGCGGTGCCCGCATACCAGCTTCGGCCCTCTCGGGCCTGATAGGGTTGCAGCAGGCGGATGCCGCCATGAATGCGGTCCAGGTCCCACGGTTTACCGATGCCGATATGTTCGTTGAGGGAATGGGGGCGATACTGCGTCAGCACGGCGATGTCGTAGATTTCGGAATTGACGCAGTTGGAGATGGTGAAATCGATGATGCGATATTTGCCGGCGAAGGGGACGGAGGGTTTGGCCCGGTGCGCGGAAAGCACCGTGAGCCGGGACCCCTCGCCGCCCGCCAGGATGAGAGCCACCACGCGCATGGGACGTCTCCGGAGAGTGGGAATGCAACTGCTAAGACGCCATCCTCATTCAACACGGATAATAAGGAAACACGGATAAAAATCATTGGAAATGAAGACTTCGTTCGATGATTATCCGTGTTTTTTCTATCCGTGTTGGGAAAACAATGGAACGTTAGCAGTAATGTGGGAATCCAGCAAAATAATCGGATGGAGGACGCAGGTTCCACCGTTAAGATTAACAAAGATAGGGCGGTTGGGCAAACGGCCACATCTTGATGGGTGCGTCCCAGAAATTTGGCGTCATCCAGCCGACTGAAGTCGAACTCTTCAGGCCTGCGGCCAGTGGACGGCCTCCGCCGTCCAAAATCATGCCAACAAATGGTCGCCGGAGGGCGACCACCGGCGCGAAGCGCCTTAAGGGCACGAGTTTACTTGGCAAGTGCTTGCCAAGAAATTGGGACGCACCCCATCTTGATTTCGACGCGCGGAAAGCTGGCGATCTCCGCCCAACGCTTCCCCTTGCTGCAGGTGGCCAAAACCCCTGGCAATGACGCCACAATCGATCACTCGGGATTCGTTGGCAGCCGGAAAAACGCTTCAGAGAGGGGTGTAATGGGCAGAAAAATAGTAACTACTAAGGTGTCGCCACCACTTTTTGCCACGAAGACACGAAGAAAAGCGAAGGCACGACGTATTTTTCTTCATTTTTCCTTCGTGTCTTCGAAAAACTTCGAGCCTTCGTGGCTTTTGGCGGCCTTAAGTCAAGTACGTTAGCAGTTACGAAAAATATCGGAAACGGACGGGAGCTGTGCTATAATGGCTCGTTGAATGGTCGGTTTTCAGCCATTCTCCGCGCCTGAAACTGCGAAATGTGAGACGCGGAAAACATACGCCGCTTATCATCAAAACACAAATTCAAAACTCCAAAGGAGGCATTGTTGAAATGACCAAAAAATGGGTCTATTTATTTGAAGAGGTCGAAGAGGCCGAGAAGTATGCGGGTAGCTGGGACGGCGTGCGTGGTCTGCTGGGTGGCAAGGGCGCCAACCTGGCGGAAATGACGCGCATCGGCGTGCCCGTGCCTCCCGGTTTTACCGTGACCACCGAAGCCTGCAATGCGTACCTGGCCGCGGGAGAGAAGTTCCCCGAGGGCATGTGGGAACAGGAAATCGAGGCCCTACATGTCATCGAGGAAAAGACGGGCAAGAAGTTCGGCGATCCCAGCAATCCCTTGCTGGTGTCCTGCCGTTCGGGCGCGAAGTTTTCCATGCCCGGTATGATGGACACGGTCCTGAACATCGGCCTCACCGATGAGACGGCCAAGGGCATGGTGGAACTGACCCAGGATGAGCGCTTCGTTTATGACGCGTACCGTCGCCTGGTGCAGATGTTCGGCAGCGTGGTGTTGGGCATCGAGGATGATGCGTTCGAGCATGCGCTGGATGCCTACAAGAAGGAAAAGGGCTATGAAAGCGATACGGACATGACCGCGGAGGACTGGAAGGTCATGACCGAGACCTTCAAGCAGGTGGTGAAGGATCACGGCAAGGAATTCCCCCAGGACCCCATCGAACAATTGCGCCTGGCCACGGAAGCGGTGTTCAAGTCCTGGAACAGCAAGCGGGCCATCGATTACCGCAAGGCCGCGGGCATTCCCGATGATCTGGGCACCGCGGTGAATATCGTGACCATGGTCTTCGGCAACATGGGCTGGGACAGCGGCACCGGCGTCGCGTTTACCCGCAATCCCTCCACGGGCGAAAAGGAGCTCTTCGGCGAGTATCTGCTCAACGCCCAGGGCGAGGATGTGGTCGCGGGCATCCGCAACACCAAGCCCATCAGCCAGATGAAGGAGGACCTGCCCCAGGCCTACGCCGAGTTCGTGGAGATCGCGGAGAAGCTGGAACGGCATTACCGCGATATGCAGGATGTGGAGTTCACCATTGAGCGGGGCAAGCTGTGGATGCTGCAGACCCGCACCGGCAAGCGCACGGCCCGCGCGGCCATCAAGATCGCGGTGGACATGGCCAACGAGGGCCTGATCACCAAGGAAGAAGCGGTTATGCGCGTGACCCCCGAGCAGGTGGACACGCTGCTGCACCCGCAGTTCGATGAGGAGACCAAGAAGCAAGCCATCGCCGAGGGCAAGCTCTTTGCCAAGGGCGTCAACGCCTCGCCCGGCGCCGCGGTAGGTCGCGTCTACTTCGACGCGGACACCGCGGAACGCATGGCCAAGGAAGAGGGCCAGGATGTGATCATGGTGCGGCCCTTCACCAGGCCCGATGACGTGCACGGCATGCTGGCGGCCAAGGGCATTCTTACCAGCGAGGGCGGCGCCACCAGCCACGCGGCCGTGGTCGCCCGTCAGTTCGGCATCCCCGCGGTGGTGGGCGCCTCCGACGTGGTCATCGACCTGGAGAATCGCACCGCGACCGCGCATGGCATCACCATCCACGAGGGCGACTGGCTGTCGGTGGATGGCGGCAGCGGTGAGGTGTTTGTGGGGCAGCTGCCCACCACCTATCCCAAGTTCGAGGAGCAGACCGACCTCATCACCCTGCTGAGCTGGGCGGATGAGTTCCGCCGCCTGCAGGTGTGGGCCAACGCGGATTATCCCGCGGACGCGAAGCGGGCCCGGGACTTCGGCGCGCAGGGCATCGGCCTCACCCGCACCGAGCACATGTTCTTCGAGGAGGAGCGCCTGCCCATCGTGCAGCGCATGATCCTGGCCAAGACGCCGGAGGAGCGCAAGGCCGCGCTGGATGAACTGCTGCCCTTCCAGCGCAGTGATTTCGAGGGTCTGTTCGAGGTGATGGACGGCCTGCCCGTGATCATCCGCCTCATCGACCCGCCGCTGCACGAGTTCCTGCCCGATATGTACGAGCTGGTGGCCGAGGTGGCCGAGATGCGGGCCAGGGGCGAGACGGAAGGTCTGGCCGAGAAGGAATCGCTGCTTCAGGCCGTGGAAAGCCTGCACGAGAGCAATCCCATGATGGGTATGCGCGGCGTGCGCCTGAGCATCGTCATGCCCGAGATCGTGGAGATGCAGGTGCGGGCCATCTTCGAGGCCGCGGCCAACCAGGCCCTGAAGGGCGTGACAGTGAAGCCCGAGGTGATGATCCCCCTGGTCAGCCATGTGAACGAGCTGAAGGTGATCCAGCCTCGCCTGCAGCGCATCGCCAAAGAGGTGATGGAGGAGAAGGGCGTCGAGTTCGATTACAAGTTCGGCACCATGATTGAGATCCCGCGTGCGGCCCTGACCGCGGCCGAGATCGCGGAGGTGGCCGAGTTCTTCTCCTTCGGCACCAACGACCTCACCCAGATGACCTTTGGCTACAGCCGCGATGACGCGGAAGCCCGCTTCCTGCTCACCTATGTGGAGACGGGCATTCTGCCCAAGAACCCCTTCCAGACCATCGATGTGGACGGCGTGGGTCGGCTGATGAAGATGGCCATCGACGAGGGCCGGGCTACCCGCCCCGACCTGGAGGTGGGCATCTGCGGCGAGCATGGCGGCGATCCCGAATCCATCGAGTTCTGCCACCATGCGGGCAACAACTACGTGAGCTGCTCCCCCTTCCGCGTGCCCATCGCCCGACTGGCTGCGGCCCAGGCCGCGCTGAAGGAGAAGGGCGTGAAGGGGTAATCGGCCCCAGAAGACCTCCGAAGTCTGCGAGACCTCGGAGGTCTTGCGACAACGCCCGGTGTGCAGGACGCGCGCCGGGCGTTTTTCGCGTGCACGGAAAGACCTCGCAGGTCTGCCAGGCCTGCGAGGTCTCAGCGATCCAGCGACGCGATGAACGCGTCATCCAGTCCGGCGATATGCTCCATGATCATACGGTGGATGAAGATCCACCCGCCGCCCACCCGGCGCAGGAGGATGCGCTGGGCCGCGTCGTCGAGGAACGACGGCGCTTGCGATCACGCCCGCTTTGCCCTATCATTTTGTCAATCACCCATTCACCTGATTACCAGATAGTCCCCTTAGGGCAGAATGCAAATGACCGAGGATTTCCTGGCCAACTATCCCAACTCCGAAAACTTCATCCCGGGCATCTACAACTATTGCGACCGCTGGTGCGAGCGCTGTCCTTTCACCGACCGCTGTATGAATTACGCCATGGAAAAACGACGCTGGGGCGATAATCCCCCGCGAGATATTCAGGACCCTGAATTTGGGGACGCGTTCACCGAGATCATGGAAGAAACGCTGACCCTTTTGGCCCGTATGGCCGAGGAAATGGGCATTGACCTGGATGACGTGGACGAAGAGGCCCTGGCCGAAGAAAATCGGCGATTCGAGGAATCCTGGCAACATGATCTAATGCAGGCAGCCAACGCCTATGCAGAGATGGTGGATCAGTGGTTCGATGACGCGGAGGGGGACTTCCGGGATAAGGTGGAAACCCTGAACATGCTGTTGCGGGTGAATGCGCCGGGAGTGGACCCTCAGGCCGAGGCGGCCGCGCTCATCGATGCGGTGGAGGTGATCCGCTGGTATCAGTTCTTCATTTCAGCCAAGTTGCATCGGGCGTTGATGGGGCGAGATGATCCCGAGACAGGCTACCCCAAAGACGCGGACGGCTCCGCCAAAATCGCCTTGATCGCGATGGATCGCTCCATGGCAGCCTGGGAGCGGTTGTTGTACGCCTTCCCGGCGCGTGAAACGGAAACGCTGACCATTCTGGCTCGTCTGCAGCGGCTACGCGCCCAAACCGAAGCGCTCTTCCCCAACGCCCGCGCCTTCATCCGTCCCGGATTCGATGAAACATAAAGCACGCTAAACAGAAGTCCTTTTGGAATCCGGCTGGTTCACCGACTGAAGTCAGTCTCTCCAGGCCTGCGGCCAGTGAGCTTATTTAAGCTAAACGCATTTTGAAATCAGGTGTTTTCGGCCTCGGCCACCCGGAGCTGAAGCTCCGGGCTACGAAACGACGCCGGGTGAACCCGGCTTCCCGCGGCGCGCGACATGCGCCATAGCCCCATTTATGGGGCGTCGTTTTTAGCCCGCAGGTTCACCTGCGGGCGGCGGCGCGGCCAGAGAATCGCCGTAACTGCTAACGTACTTGACTTTAGACCACCAAAAGCCACGAAGGCTCGAAGTTTTTCGAAGACACGAAGGAAAAATAATGAAAAATACGTCGTGCCTTCGCTTTTCTTCGTGTCTTCGTGGCAAAAAGTGGTCGGGATACCTTAGTAGTTACGAATCGCCTTTCATTGATGATCTAATGCGAACCAAAAGCCTTGGTTTCAATTTGCTTTCAGTTTAGAACACTCCAAAGATTTTATCCGTGTCCCCCTCATCCGTGTTGCTTGAACAAACCAAAAAAACACTTGCAAGCATCCCTGCCTTTCCCCTATAATTCCCTTCGCAATATCCTATCTCCCTGTCTCCTTCCAGCATCCTAGCATCATGCTTCCTACGACGATTTCTCCCCAATTGGCAAAGGTGATCGAAGAAAGTGAACGACTCACCGCCAGTGAACGTTTACTCCTTGCGCGTTCGTTATTAGATAGTCTCCTTTCCGAGGATGCATTGGAGGAGATAACCTGGATGCGTCTGGGCTTGCAAGCATCTGAAAAGGATTGGGACAACGAAGAAGACGCGATTTATGATGAGTGGAGAAAGCATGATGGCGTTTCGGAGGGGTGATACCGACGTCCACTTTCCTTACGCCCGCGTCCTCCTCACCGGCTTCACGCCCTACGACGGCGCGGCCATCAATCCCACCGAACGCCTCATGCGCCTGGCGTCCGAGGCCCTGGCCGACATCCCCGGCATCCGCCTGCGCTCCGTCGTCCTCGACACCGACTACGTCCTGTGTGAACAGCAATTCGCCCGGGCCTTGGACGACTTCGCCCCGGATATCGTCCTTGCCTTCGGCCTCAGCCGCCGCATCGACGCCATCCGCCTGGAGCGCATCGCCATCAACGTGGACGACGCGGCCATCGCGGACAACAGCGGCCGGGTGCGCCGCGGCTCGAAAATCGCGCCCGATGGCCCGGTGGGCTATTGGACGACGCTACCCATCGACGCCATCCGTCGGGCCCTGGAGGATGCGGGGATACCCGTGCGCATCTCCAACCACGCGGGAACCTACGTATGCAACCATCTCACCTATGCCGGGCTGCATCGCATCGCCACGCAGGGGCTGAGCACGCGTATGGGGTTCATCCATGTGCCGCCCCTGCCGGAAATGCTGGGGGAAAAAGACGCAGGTCGGACGGGGATGGACATGGCGACGCTGCTTCGCGCGGCCCGCGTCATCATCTCCGTCGCTGTCGGGCATCTGAGCGCATACTGAAGAAGCTCATCCCCCGGGCTGACGGCAATGCAAGTCAGTAATTCACGACTCCCGCCAACCCGCCGATTAAAATCAGGGCTGAGGGCCTATGGCCGCCTGTCTGCCTACGCAGGCAGGTCGAAACGGGCGGCAAATGTCCCCGAAGGGGGACATGCGGCGGAACAGCCCATAGAACCGAATTCATTCGGCCAGTGTCTGCGCACCAAGTCGTGATCTCCTGAAAGTGATAACCCCGGAAACCGGTTGACCGAGGAAACCCGACAAGGCGCGGATTCCCCTGGCGCACCGATTTCCGGGGTTACAAATGCTATTGATTTGCGCGAATAGAACGATTATTTTCGCAACTGGGGTAGATACAATCGCCGGGAAAGCGCCCGGCCTTCATACAAGCCATTGACGCCCGCTCCAGCATAGATCAGGTTCGGATCGTAGGGATCGGGCAGCACGGTGACGACCTCCTGGCCCTTGCCCAGTCCCAGCCGCCGCCAGTGCTCTCCGCCGTCGGTGGATTGAAACAGGCCGGTGTAGGTGGCGGCATAGAGCGTCTTTGGGCTGCGGGCGTCGAAAACCAGGTCGTTGAAGGAGTTCGTTCCCAGAACGTCATCCCCAACAATTCGCCAGCTTTCCCCCGCATCCTCACTTTTGAAAAGCAAACTCCCGCCCAAGCTTCCTGCATACAGCACCGAAGCGTCATCGGGGTCCATCGCCAGGGTCGTCACAGTTGAGGTGGTGATCCCGCGATTGATGACCCGCCAGGAGGCCCCGCCATCCTCGCTCTTGTACATCTTGTCATCGCCCCACGTGCCCACATAGACCACCTGAGGATCATTGGGATCGATGAGGATGTCTCCCACGATCACATCGGTCAGCCCGGTCTCCTCCCAGGTGACGCCTCCATCCCGGCTCTTGTAAAGCCTGCTCCAGGTGCCGACATACAGAATCTGATCGTCTTGCGGATGAACCGCCAGCACGCGATTCCTGCCCAGATCGGCCACGGATTGCCACGTAGCTCCGCTATCCTCACTTTTGTAGATATGAAAACAGGATGCAGCGTAAAGGACGGATGGCGAGGGCGATTGGACGATGGCCATAACCGGATCGGTCACGGCGGTCCTTTGCCATGTATCCCGAGCCCTGTCCCACATCCACAGGCCGCTGTCCGTCCCCACCAAAAAACCGTTCTTCTCGCCCGGCACAGGCGCGATCGCATGCACCACCGAATTCGTCAATCCGCGGATGCGGGGCGTCCAACTCTCCCCTGCGTCCTCGCTTCGCATCACGCCGAGATGATTCAGGCCCGCATACAGAATCCGTGCATCCCCTGGCGACATGGACAGCGACAACGTTTTACTATCCAGCGTCCGTCGCCAGGTGGCGGCGCCATCCTCGCTTTTGAACACGCCCTGATCCGTTCCCGCATAGAGGGTGGTTGGCGTTTGGGGATCGATAGCGAGGGTGTAAACGAAGCTGTTTTCGATCCCCTGGTTGCTGGGAGTCCAGGTCAGGCCGTCATCCACGCTTTTGTAAACCCCGCCGCCCCATGTGCCCGCATAGAGGGTGCTGGGCGTTTGAGGGTCGATGACCAGGGATTGAATATCCAGCTCCTCGGGAATGCCCGCGCCGATGCTCGCCCAGCGATCCCCGTAATCGAAACTCTTGTACAAGCCTGCATTCGTGCCCAGGTAAAGCACCCACCATTGCCTGGGATGAATCGCAATCGTATTGACGAAGTTGAAATCACCCTGCCGTTGCCAGGTGACCCCGCGGTTGAGACTGCGCAAGAGGCTGGAAGCCGTGCCGACATAGACCACGGTCGGGCCGTCTGAAGCCGCAGGGGGTATGATGGCCAGGCTTTTGATGGTGGGCGAGGTGTGTTCACCGGTATCCAGGCGTTGCCAGGTTTGCCCGGCGTCTTCGCTTTTGAAAACGCCATCCACATACGTTCCCGCATAGATCTCATTGGGCCTGTCTGGATCGATGGCCAATGCCTGAACCCAGTCAGTGAAATCCTCTGATGCCAGCCGCCAATGCGCACCTGCATCATCACTGCGATAGACGCCGCCCCCCGTGCCCGCATAGATGATGTCGGGATGCACAGGATCGATGGCAATGGCGGACACATGGCCGCCGAAAGGCCCCTTGGGCGACCATGCCACCGGCCCATCCACGGCGAAGCTTCGTTGCCAGGGAACCAGCATGACGACGAGCACAGCCAATACGGCCCCAATCCACCTTCGGTGAGTTCCTCTAAGACTCATTGTTAGCTCCTTTATGAGAGAAAAAGACAACGCCCCCGCTCGGTTTCGGGGGCGTTGGGTTGCCTCAAAGCACGTTCGTTTTGGTCAAGGGCGGGTCGAGTTCGGCGTTGGCCTCGTCCACCTTCTCCTCCGAGCCCATGGCCACGATATGGGCTGTGCGGTTGAGCTCGGTCAGCACATCGGCAAAGGCCCGAAAATCGGCTTCGCTCGTCTCCAGAAGCTGGTCGTGCAGCCGCTGGCGGAAGGCGTCATCCTCGCCCGTGAGATGGCGCTGCATGGAGGTCCAGCCCCTGGCGTCGGGCAGCAGATAGGGGTCCTTGCGGCTGACCGCGCCGATGATGCTCTTGGTGATTTCGTCCGCGGGCAGTTCCACCTGGCGCAGAAAGGCCGCTGTCTGGTCGTAGACGCGCAGGGTGTTGAGCAGGTTCGGGTCGCGGTAGGAGAGATAATCGAACAGCCCGGTGCGATGGTCGAAGAGGCAGAAGCCGCCATACGCGCCGCCCTTCATCCGCACCTGCTCCCATAACCAGGTGGTGCGCAGGAAGGCGTTGATGGCGAAGACGGAGCCGTCCAGCGTGTAGCCCAGGTCATAGAGGGAGCCGCCTTTGCCCACGTAATTGACCTGTGCGGGGATGAGCAGCGCCTCGCGCGGGGGCAGTGGGGGCGCAAGCCGGGACGCGGCCGCGGTTTCGCCCGCGGGCAACGCTGCGGCCAGGTCGGACACCGCGGACCGGGCCTCCCGCCAGTTGGCTTCATCCAGAGTGACGTTCCACACCATGCGCGTTCGATTCACCAGCAGATCGTTTACGCGCTGGAGATCGGCCAGCACCTGCGGCCAGTCCTTTTCCAGGCGCTCGGCCAAATCCCGCAGGAAGAAGAGATAGCTCACGCCCGACATCTGTTCTCCAACCCAGCCCGCCTGGCTGAAATGCGCCCGCAGGCGGTTGTGCACCACCATGTGCCCCATGGGCACCAGCGACGCCTCCTGCCGAGCCTTCTCTTCCAGCACGATCTGGCGGAAGCGGTCGAAATCATCGAACTGGGTCTTGGTGAGAATGTCGCGCACGATGGCGGTCAAGTCCCCCACCTGATGCATCATGGCCTTGCCCCGCACGAACAGCCAGGTCACGGGCCGCCCGTCCAGTGCGGTGACCAGCAGGGGCTCGGTGGTGACGCCGCCCGTCTTGGCCCCGATGCGCTGCCGCAGGGACACGAAGTCCTCGTCCACGTTGCCCATGTCCACCAGAGCGCGGGCGTAGAGGGGTGCGTAAGGGATGAGTTCCGCGGGAAGGACGCTCAAATCCAGGCCCGCATCCAGGTAAAGAATGCCGTTGGTGGCGATATCGTGATAAAGCAACCGCCCGTCGGCCAGTTCGCCCACGTCGATGGGGATGGTGGGGACGGTTTTGTCCAGGTCTTTCAGCTTGAGGCGAGGGATGGCGGCCAGGGCGTCTGGGTCGTCCGGGCTTTCTTGCAGCGCGTGCAGAGCTTCCATCTCTTCACGGATGCGCTGAAGCTCCCGTTCGGTGAGGCGGGCCTTCTCCCGTTCCAACCGCTCCCGCTCCTGCTGTTCCCAGGCATCCTTGAGCTGAGGATCGGGATACAGGGTAAGGCGCACGCGGTGGGGGTTCTCCAGCAGGTGGCGCCGAATGAGCCCCTCGAAGTAGCCGTCCCCCTTCAGCGCCTTTTCCTTGACCGCGTCCAGAGGCTTTTCGAAGGCGATGGGCGCGAAGGGATCATGATCGTAGAGCCAGAAGGGCAGGGTGCGGATATAGAGGAAGAGGCCGCGCGGGAAGCGCCCGGTGTTCATTTCCCGCAGGCGGAATTCCACCGTGTTCAACGAGGCTTCCACGGTCTTGGGGTCAATGCCCTCCTCCGCCAGTTGGTTGAGGGTGTCGAAGATGACTTTCTCGATGGCGTCGGCCTTATCCTCCTCGGTTCCCTTCAGGCCCGCGGCGAAGAATGCCTGTCGCAAATCATCCTCCAACCCGCCGCCGACCACATCCTCACCCAGGCCCGAATCGATGAGGGCCTTGCGCAAGGGCGAGGCGGGCGTGCCCATGAGAATGTGATCCAACACCTCCTGGGCCAGCGCTTCCTCCGGATCGGCGGTCTCATCCCAAAGCCAGTTCACCGTCACAAACGCCTTCGCATCCTCGCCCGCCATGAAGGCCTTGCGCTGCACCCGCGGCTCGCTCCAGCGGGGCTGCAAAGGCACGTGCGAGTCCACCTTCTCCGGCCCGAAATCCCGCAGCCATTTGTCCATGATCTTCAGCCGCTTTTTGGGCTTGTCGTTGCCATAGAAGAAGATCCAGGCGTTGGCCGGATGGTAGTAGGCGTCGTGGAAGGACTTGAACTGCTCGTAGGTGAGGTCGGGGATGTGGAGGGGATGCCCGCCCGAGTCGAGACCGTAGGTGGTGTCGGGGAAGAGGCTTTGCTGGATGGCCTCGTAGAGAACGCTGTCGGGCGAGGCGTAAACGCCCTTCATCTCGTTGAAGACGACGCCTTTGTAACTGAGGTTGCCCTCGTCGTCGATCTCGTAATGCCAGCCTTCCTGGCGGAAAGTGAGGGGGCGCAGCAGGGGATAGAAGACCGCATCCAGATAGACATCCACCAGGTTGTAGAAATCCCTGTCATTGGTGCTGGCCACAGGATAGATGGTGCGGTCGGGATAGGTCATGGCGTTGAGGAAGGTGTTGAGGGAACCCTTGATCAGCTCCACGAAGGGCTCTTTCACCCGATATTTCCGGGACCCGGCCAACACGACATGCTCCAAAATGTGGGCGACGCCCGTGTTGTCTTTGGGCGGCGTGCGGAAACCGATGCCGAAGACCTTGTTCTCGTCGTCGTTTTCTACAGAAATCAGCCGGGCGCCTGTCTTGATATGCCGGAACAGACGCACGCGGCTGTTGATTTCGGGGATATCGCGGGCCTCGATGAGTTCGAAGCCGTGATATTTGCTCATTGCTGTCTCCTTGTAAAAAGGTTGTAATTTGCCATTCATTATACCATTGGGAGGCGCTTTGGGGAGTTTGAAATCCACGGAGTTTACGTTATACTAACATAACCATATTCCCCTGTTCCAAGGCTCAATCATGAACGATACCGCGCTTTTTCGACAAATTTTGCAACTGGCAAAATCATTGCCTGCCAGGGAAAAAGTGCGCTTGATTGAACAATTGGCGCCGGATATCGAAAAGGAACTCGCTGAAAACCAGGTTTCTGTCCGGCGATCCTTACGCGGGCTTTGGCGGGGCGTCGAGACGACAGAAGAGGAGATCAATTCCGTTCGGGAAGAATTATGGAAGAGCTTTCCGCGCGACCTGCCATGAGCCATTTTGTAACAGACACACATGGGCTGATCTGGTATTTGGAAGACAGCCCTCGGTTGGGACGAGAAGCCAGCAGGATATTCGATGCCTGTGACCTAGGGGAATATCTCATCTAAACTGAAAGCAAATTGAAACCAAGGATTTTGGTTTGCATTGGATCATCCATGAAAGGCGATTCTCTGGCCGCGCTGCCGCCCGCAGGTGAACCTGCGGGCTAAAAACGACGCCCCATAAATGGGGCTACGGCGCAGGTCGCGCGCCGCAAGAAGCCGGGTTCACCCGGCGTCGTTTCGTAGCCCGGAGCTTCAGGATACTGTTGGCAAACCTCAAACCGGTTGCATGGGGGCCTTGCCCCCGCCGACTTGAAGTCGGGGCTAGGGGCCCTTGGCCGCCTGTCTGCCTGCGCAGACAGGTCCAACCGGGCGAAAACATGTCCCCGCAGGGGGACATGCGGCGGAACGCCCTCAGACCTGAATTCATTCGGCGTACTCGCGAGAGAAGCCGAGAGGGAGCATCCTCGACGCACCGCAGTAAACCAACAATATCGTGAACCTGCGGGCTAAAAACGACGCCCCATGAATGGGGCTACGGTGCATGTCGCGCGCCGCAAGAAGCCGGGTTCACCCGGCGTCGTTTCGTAGCCCGGAGCTTCAGCTCCGGGTGGCCGAGGCCGAAAACACCTGATTTCAAAATACGTTTAGTTTAGCCCCCAATCTGGTTCATCAACCGGGAGGTGGGGATGACGCCGTCGGGCAGGCCGTGGCCCCAGGGTTTGTAGTAGGCCGCGTCGAGAATGGCCCGCTTGATCTCCTCGACCGGCTGGCCCGCGCGCAAAGGCGTGAGAATATCGAATTCGCCGTCCCGCAGCAGGCAAAGCCGCAGCTTGCCCTCCGCGGTCAGACGCAGGCGGTTGCAGGATTCGCAGAAGGGTTCGGAGACGGAGCTAATGAAGCCAATCGTACCGCGAGCGCCCGCCAGGCGGTAGGGACGAGCGGGATCGCGCGGGTCGTGGCCCGGAATCGGGTGCAGCGGCCCCAACGCCGCCTCGATACGCGCCTTCGTCTCCTGCGAGCGCACGACCACCGATTGGGCAAAGTCCGCCTCGCTGCCAAAGGGCATGACCTCGATGAAGCGAATGTCCCACGCCCGCTCCAGGGTGAGGCGGGCCAGATCGACCACGTCCTCCTCGTTGAAGCCGCGAGTGACCACGGCGTTGAGTTTGATGGGCTTCAGGCCCGCGGCCTCCGCGGCCTCGATGCCCGCCAGCACTTTGTCCAGGTCGCCCCAGCGGGTGATGAATTTGAACTTGCGGGGGTTGAGGGTGTCCAGGGAGATGTTGACGCGCTTGAGCCCGGCCCGGGCCAGGGGCTCGGCCAGTTGCGGCAGGAGGATGGCGTTGGTGGTCATGGCGATATCACGAATGCCGGGGATGCGGGCGATCTGCCGCACGATCTCCACCACATGAGGCCGCACCGTAGGCTCGCCCCCGGTCAGCCGGATTTTGTATATCCCCAACGCCGCCATCATCCGCACGATGGTGATGATCTCCTCATCGGACATGAGCTCCGCGCGCGGGCGGAAGGTCATGTCCTCGGGCATGCAGTAGATGCAGCGCAGGTTGCAGACGTCGGTGAGGGAGACGCGCAGGTAGGTGAGCCGCCGACCGAATTGGTCGATGATGCCGGCAGGGGATGAAGCGGGAGGAAGGGGCGTTGAGGCCATGATCGTAAATCCGTGGTGGAAACTGGAGTCTGGCAAATATCATTTGGGTCGCTTTTCACGCCATTTTTCGACACGAATTAAGCGAATTCGGCGAATTTTTCTTATCTTTTTTCGTGAAATTCGTGTTCATTCGTGTCAAGATCAAAAAACGCCAGTGTCCAGGTGGAAGGTAAAGCCAGGAAACCGGGAATTCAAGCCTCGACAGGGGCGGAGAGCGAGTCCGCGGCCATGGGTGAGGCCTCTTCGGACGGGATGAGGCGGTAGGTGCAACGAGTTCCGCCACCGACGATTTTGGTCACGCGCAAGGGCGTCATGCCCGTTAATCGTCGCACCAAAATATCGTCGATCTGGCAGATCTCAGGATACTGGCGGGCCAAGTCCTTGTAAGGACAATGACAGGTGTGCAGAACACACTGATCATCCTGGCATTCGCGGAAAGCCATATAGCCTTCGCTATTCAGAAACGCGATGGCCGCCTGCATACGCTCCTCCGGGCTGAGGGCGTCCAGGCCGCCGGGGGCGCGTTGCAAGATGTCCTCCGCCATCTCCTCCATCACCCGCTGCAAATCCTCGGACGTCAGAATGCGTTTGAGAATGCCCAAACTGATCTCCGCCAGGCGCTGATACTGGTCGGGAAAGAAGGCGTCCGCCTGAGGAGTGAGGGCGTAAAGCCGTTTGGGACGCCCGGCGCCTCCCTTTCGGCGCACGCGCGACGCTTCCACCAGGTTATCGCCGATGAGCAGGTCGAGGTGATGGCGCACGGAGACGGACGCCATGTCCAGATGGGCAGCCAGCTCGTCGATGGTGGCCTGGCCGTGGCGTTTGAGATATTCGAGGATCTTCTGTCGGGCGGGATGCAAGGTGAGTTGCCAGTGTCAGTATTCTGTATGTGGGACGTGGGAAGCCGAGTTCGTCAATCGTCAAACGTCATGCGTCATGTTTTGACGTTTTACGCTTGACGTTTGACGCCCGTTGCCGCCTCGGCCAACGCAGGCTTCGAGTTACTTTTGCAAACGAACGCAACGCTAATTTCAAAATCAGCGTTATTCTAGCACGGCACAACGTCCTCGTCAATTTTTATCAAAACTTTCATAGAAATTAAAGTCGCCATGTGATTGGATTTTGATAAACAGTGATGTTATAATTGAATGCTTATGATGAGCAATGCATCCCTTTCAACAACTTTCAGGATTCAAAATGAGTAATTATTTAACAGGCTTGCACATTCGTAATTTCCGTTCACTGGAAAATGTCGCGACGAATCCCAAGCCTCTGAATGTCCTTTTTGGCCCCAATGGCGCCGGGAAATCGACTTTTCTGGATACCCTCTGGTTTTTGCGCGGCTGCGCCAAGCTGGGCGTGGACATTGCCGCCAGTGAACGGAGCCACGGCATTGGGGTGTTGTGGGACGGCGCTCCTCAAAACGCGCCCATCATCATTAGCGTCGAAACGGAGACGGCCCGCTATACAGTCACCTTCGGATTCTCCTCGGGGCGTATCGAACCCTTCGTGGGTGAAAAGCTGGAGGAGAAGACAACTGGTCGGGTGTTGATCCATCGCAGGGTGGGCAGCGACAAAGTCAATTTTTACCACACGTCATTGCAACAGACAGTGCAAGTGCAATTGAGAGAACCCGAGAAACTGGCTTTAACCCGGTATCTTGATCTGGAAGAACGCTCGCCCACAGCGGCGTTCGATCTGGATAGGTTGCTTCACTATCTCCATTTTTATCGTTCTCGCGAGGTCAATCTGTACGGCATTCGCAAATTCGGCTCTGAATCGAGCTATCAGACATTTCTGTGGGAGCGAGGCGAAAATCTGTGGTCGGTGTTGCGCAACTTACATGATCGACGCGTGGTCGATGACCGGTACGATACGATCATCGACTTCATGCGTCGCAGTTTTCCTTCTTTTGACGATCTCCTGCTTGAACAAACGGGCCCCAGCAGCGTGTATGGGCATTTCATCGAAAGGGAGCGGAAGCATCCCATTCAAGCATCCGGCGTGTCGGATGGGCATTTGCAAATGCTCATTCATCTGACAGCGTTGTTCTCGGAGGGGTCTGATCGGGATTCTCTTATTCTATTCGATGAACCCGAAGCGTCGCTGCATCCTTACGCCATTTCGGTTTTTGCCGAAGCTGTCCGGTTGGCGGTCGAAAAGTGGAACAAGCAGGTGTTTGTCGCCACCCATTCTCCCGTTTTGCTCAGTCAATTCCCTCCCTCCGATATCCTGGCGGTGGAGATCGGGCCACGCGGAGAGACGCTGATGCAGTGGTTGGATGAAGTCGAAGGCATCCAGGACCTGCTTGAGGAGTACGCGGCCGGATCGCTGTACATGGCGGAATTGATTGCGCCTCAAAGCAAAGCGTTTCAGGCGGAGCCAATGGCATGACGAAGGATGACGTCTCGTCCTGTACGTATCTTTATTTCGGCCTTCTTGTCACAGGAGAAGGGGAGCGAAAGTATTTACACCGTTTATTTCGAGAATTGACGGCTACGGGCGTGGGTCATTTTGAGGTCATTCGCAAGATAGAGCAGTTAACTCCTCGAACTTCTCGCCAGCGAAGGATTGAGGTTGTGGGAACGAACCAGCGCATTCCCACCAAAGACGAAGAACGCATTAGCCTGCCCGCCCGGAATTTTCTACAAGAAAAAGGACCGTGCAGTTTTGCACTGCTCATCGACGATTTGGAACATGATCGTCGAGATCAGGTGCAGGCCGTATTCGAGCGGTACAGGGATGCCCTGGAACAAGCGTTGGATGAGGAACAAAAACGACGGGTCGCCGTGCATTTTTTGGTGACGATGCTGGAAGCTTATTTCTTCGCCGATGCTCAGGCTGTCAATCAGGTGCTGGATTGCACGCCTCCGTTGGAAGATTATCCGGGCGATGTCGAGCAAATCCGGCATCCCAAAGGGGAGCTGAAAAGGCGCTGTCGAGGTTATTCCGAGACGGAAACCATGGGAGCCATCCTTTCGCTCCTGGATGTGAGCCACGTGCTTGCTCGTCCCGATACATGCGCCGCGTTGCGGGCACTGTTCGATTGGTGTGTCTGCCAGATGCAAACCCATACGGCGGATATCCTTCATATCTCTTTTGATGAACTGCGTCAGCGCCTGCATCTTGATGATGGCGTCCTGCATCCTGTCACCAAACACCAGTGTCGCCATCGCGCGTTGTCTCCAACATCGTGAAAAACACCCTCGACCTCAAGCTCACCGGCGTCGCCCACGGCGGCGAGGCCCTGGGCAAGGCCGATGGCCGCACGATCTTCGTGGCCTACGCCCTGCCCGGCGAGCGCGTGCGCGTCGAACTGACCGAAGTGCACAAACGCTGGGCCCGGGCCCGCCTGCTCGACGTGCTGGAGCCCAGTCCCAACCGCATCGCGCCCGCCTGCCCGCACTTCGGGCCCGAGGGCTGCGGCGGCTGCCAGTGGCAGCATATCGCCCGCGACGCCCAAACCGATTACAAGGCCCGCATCCTGCGGGATCAGCTCCAGCGTTTGGGCGGCCTGAAGAAGCCGCGCATCCTGCCCACCCGCGCCACGGACGAGCCCTGGCGCTATCGCAGCCAGATGGTCTTCTATCCCGCGGGCGAGGTCCTGGGCCTGCGCAAGACGGGCAGTTACGACGTTCTGCCCATCGACGCCTGCCCCATCCTCCATCCCGACCTGGAGGCGTTGTTCCAGGATTTCAACGTGGCCTGGGATGGGCTGCGCAGTGTGGACCTGGCCGTGAGTCGCAGCACGGGCGAGAAGCTGGCGGCCCTGCGCACCCGCGGGGATGAATCGCCCATGATCGAGGTCGATTTTCCTGTCTCCATCGCACTGGAGCGCAGTGACGGCAGCGTGGAACCCCTTGTGGGCGAACCCTGGTATTTTGAGACCATCGCCGGACGCACCTATCGCTTCAGCGCCGGCGCCCGTCGCCCATTCAACATCCCGGCCACAGCCATCCTCATCGAAACGGTGGGAGAATTGCTTGGGGTCGGGCCCGGCTACGCGGTGATGGATGTGTACGCGGGGCAGGGGCTCTTCACCCTGGCCCTGGCCGAACGCGTCAGCCTGGTCATCGGCGTCGAAGAAAACCCTTACGCCATTGAGGACGCCGCGTTCAGCTGCGGGCATCTGGACAACGTCGTCTTGCACGAAGGCCCGCCCGCCAAAGTCCTGCGCAAGCTGAAGGACCCCATCGATCTGGCCGTGGTCACGCCGCCCGAGACGGGCCTGGGGCATCGCGTCGCCCAGAATCTGGCCCGGCTGGGCACGCGTCGCCTGGCCTATGTGGCTCACAACCCGGCCACGCTGGCCCGCGATATTGAACAGATGCGGGCTGCGAACTATCGCTTTGTCGAAGCGGTGGCGGTGGATATCGCACCGCAAACCTACTATTTCACCACCGTGGCGATCTTTGCGAGATAAAGACCTGCTATGAAAATAAAGTAATCAGTGGAAATCTGCGAAGCATCTGCGAAAATCTGCGTTCTCATTTCCATCGGTATCGGCGCGGGCTTGCCCGCCGTGGGACTGCTATGAAAATAAGATTAGGGAACGCAGATGACGCAGATTGAAACGGATGAACGCAGATAAAAAGAAAAAAATCTGTAAAAATCATCTGCGGAAATCTGCGATGCGAAGCATCCATGTCATCTGCGTTCTCATTTTCGTCCGTATCGGCGAGCTATCGCTCGGGCCGCCTGACCACGGTTTTCATCATCAAGTCAATCCCCTAACCTTTTTCACAAAACCAACCATCATGGCAAAAAATACACTAAAATTCATCCCCCTCGGCGGCCTGGGCGAAATCGGCCGCAATATGAACGTCTTCGAATACGGCAAGAATATCCTCATCGTCGACGCGGGCGTCATGTTCCCCGAACAGGACATGCTCGGCGTGGACCTGGTCATCCCCAATTTCGATTACCTGCGCGACAAAAAGGACTGGATTCGCGGCATCGTCATCACCCACGGCCACGAAGACCACACGGGCGCGCTGCCCTTCCTGCTGGACGAAATCCAGGCGCCCATCTATTCCACCAAACTCGTGCTGGCCCTGGTGGAGCGCAAGCTGAAGGAGCACTTCGGCAAGGGCTACAAGCCCGACCTGCATGAGATGACGCCCGGCGATCCGGTGCGGCTGGGCCCCTTCACCGTGCACAGCGTCTTCCTCAGCCACTCCATCCCCGACAGCATGGCCCTGGCCATCGACACGCCCGTGGGGCGACTCATCCACAGCGGCGATTTCAAGATCGACCTCACCCCGGCCGCGGGTGAAGGTCCCGACCTGGCCCGGCTGGCCGCGCTGGCGGAGCCGGGCGTGCTGGCCCTGTTCGCGGACTCCACCGGCGCGGAGCGGGCGGGCTTCACCCCTTCGGAAAAGACCCTCGAGCCCGTGTTCGATCAGATCATGCGGGAAGCGCCGGGCCGGGTGCTGGTGGCGTCCTTCGCCTCCCAGCTTCAGCGCTTGCAGATGATCATCGACATCTCCCATCGGCATGGGCGTAAGATCGCCATCGCCGGGCGCTCCATGATTCAGAATTTCGAAACCGCCCGGCGTCTGGGCTATCTCAAGGTGCCCAAAGGCGTCTATGTAAAGCTGGAAACCGCGCGCAAGCTGCCTCCCAAACAGGTGACCATCATGATCACGGGCAGTCAGGGGCAGCCCGAAGCCGCGCTGGCGCGCATCGCCACCGACCGCCATCGCGATATCCAGCTTCGCAAGGAAGACACAGTCGTCATCTCGGCTTCGCCCATTCCGGGCAACGAGGAAGAAGTGGCCAAGATGATCAACCAGCTCGTGGCCAAAGGCGCGGAGGTCATCTACCCGCCCCTGGCCCATGTGCACGTCTCGGGCCACGCCAGCCAGGAGGAGATGAAGCTCCTCCTCTCCCTGGTGCACCCCCAATACTTCATCCCCGTGCATGGCGAGTTGCGCCATCTGCACCTGCACGCCCGTCTGGCCGAAAGCATGGGCATCCCCAAAAATCGCATCTTCCAGATCCGCAATGGCGATGTGCTGGAGATCATGCCGGAAGGCTGCCGGGTGGTGGAGCAGATCCCCAGCAGCTATATCTTTGTGGATGGTTCGGGCGTGGGCGATGTGGGGCCCAAAGTGCTGCATGAACGGGATGCGCTGGCCCGCGGCGGCTTTGTGGTCGCTATCATCCCCCTCAAGAAAGGCTCCCGCGAATTGGCGGGCAAGCCCCAACTGGTCACCCGCGGCGCGGTCTACACCCTGCAGGCGGAGGAGATGATGGCCCGGGCCCAGGAAGTGCTGGAGAGAACCATCAAGAAGCACAAAAACAAAAAGCGGCAGGCCATGCTGGTAGCCGTGCAACAGGCGCTCAGCCGTTACTTCTACCAGACGACCCGCCGCAATCCGGTCATCGTGCCGGTGGTGCAGGAGTGCTAGGTTTCCACCGCGAACGCGAGCTTGATGGTGGTCTTGTATTCGACGATCTTGCCATCCTCGACTTTGGCCGTCATGCTGACGACCTCGATGCCCGAGATGCCGTGCAGGGTCCGGGCCGCGGTCTTGACCGCGTTCGCGGCGGCATCCTCCCAGCCTTTGTCGGATTTCCCGACCAATTCGATCACTTTCGCAACGTTCGACATGATAAGCCTCTTGAGTGTGAATGGGATGTTTCTATTCCCATTATAGCACACTCGGGCCATCGCGTTTCCGCCCCATTGACACAACCAACCCGCCCGAATACAATCTCCGAAACCATTCCCCTGCCTGATAAAGGAGTTCGACCATGACCAAACTCACCCCGCCCAAGGGCCTCTACTTCGAGGATTTTCAGATCGGCGACAGCGTGGAAAGCGTGGGCCGCACCATCACCGAGACTGACGTGGTGCAGTTCGCCATGCTCTCGGGCGACTGGAACCTGATCCACACCAACGCAGAATACGCCAAGGAGCAGCTCGCGGGCGAACGCATCGCTCACGGCCTGCTGGTGCTGGCCATCGCCTCGGGCCTGGCTGTGCGCCTGGGGTTCATGGAGGAGACGGTGATGGCCTTCATGGAGCTGGAATGGCAATTCCGCAAGTTCGTTCGCATCGGCGACACCATTCGCCTGCGCGCGACCGTGGCGGAGAAGAAGGAAGTGAAGCGGTTGAGCGGCGGTTATGTGTGGTTCAAGATGGAGATTTTGAATCAGCGGGATGAGAAGGTGCAGAGAGGGACCTGGAAGGCGCTGATGAAGAGCCGCGCGGGCGAAGCTTCCTGAGGGTGCGTCCCCAATTTTTGGCAAGACCTCCGGGAGGTGGCGCCAAACGCTTCATTTTAGCCAAAACTCTGCTGCCACCTCCCGGAGGTCAATTGCGGCACCCGGCCACTTCGAACACATCCACCACGCCCGCATCGAACGCGGGAACATAGACCCGGGAGCCATCGGAGGAGAGGGCCAGGAACTGGCCGCCATGCCTGGCGTTTTGGGCGTTGACTGGGGTGCGGGCGATGATTTCGCCCGTTTCGGCGTCAATCGATAGAAGCCTGTTGGCCTCAGCATCGACAGCGAAAAGCAATCCTGTTTGGGGGCTGAACGCCAGGGCGTAGGGAACGCTGGGTGCGACGTCCAGTTGGCGTATGACCTCACCCGAACGACTGTCCAGAACCAGGACCTTCTTCGTACGCCGATTGCTGACGAAGAGCTGGTTCCGGGCCTCGTCCAGGGCGACGCCGAAGGCTTCTCCGCCTGGCAGTGGCCCGAAGGTCCCGCGCAATGCGCCATCGTTCCCGATAACGCTGACATAGCCATCCAGATGGGTGATGTAGCCGGCCTGAGCGCCCGCGGCGGCCAGGGCGGGCATGCCATGGATGGCCGTCGTGGCGATGGGTTGATTTGTGGTCAGATCGACGATGGTGGCTGTGTTGTCGGCGAAGTTCGCCACGAAGAGCCGCGAGTCGTTCGCCGCCGCGCCCCAGGGCAGTTCGCCCACGGAAATCACGGCTTCAACCTGCCCGCGGGCCGGGTCGACCACGCTGACGTTGGCGCTGTTCCGGTGAATCAGGTACGCCCGGCCATGGCGATAGGCCACATCGTTCGCCCCCTGGTCTGATGTCGCCACGCGGGAGACGTTGTCTCCATCGAAGACGGCCAGGGAACCGTCGTCGAAGAGGCCGGTGAGGAAGCCTTTGGGCCAGGCGGCCACGCCCTTGGGATGCGGCCCCACGGCGATGTTTTGCCGCAGCGTGATGGTGCATTCGGCGGGCGGGGTGGGTGTGGCCGTGGGGCCGCATCCCAAG